>DATFJE010000036.1:0-3915 GCA_035269385.1 Clostridia bacterium | reverse complement strand
AGCATATATCAATCGCCTCATTGCCGGGCATGGAAAAACGAACCGTCACAATAAATTCAATTTCAAAGACCTACTCAGTCACAGGCTGGAGGGTCGGATGGGCCATAGCCGACGAGCGTATAACAAGCCGCATAAGAAAGGTGCATGATTTTTTCACGGTCGGTGCGCCAACTCCATTTCAACATGCTTCTGTAACGGCTCTGAATCTCGACGAGTCATACTATAGAGGTTTGCAGGAACATTATACCCAAGCGAGAAATCACGTTTTTGAGACCTTGGAAGGAAGTAAATTCAAACCATATAGACCAAAAGGGGCTTATTATATAATTGCCGATTGCGAAGCTCTCATGAACGAATATAAAACAGAAGACAACTATGAGTTTTGCATTGAGTTAATAAAACGTACCGGGGTCGCAGTTGTGCCTGGAACATCATTTTACTCAAAAAAGGAGAATGGCATTCATCAGGTAAGATTCTGTTTTAGCAAAAAATGGGAAACCCTTGAAAACGTAAGAAAAGCTTTCAAGGATTTATAATCCAAAGCAATCAATCGGCTGAAGAGGGCTGAAGCTAATCTATGTGTTTGACGGGCTTATTGTTGTAATCAATTATTTTTACCATCAAATGGTGCCACTTGTTGGTTTCTTCCTTCTTGAACAGGTACTCGTTGTTGTCGACCGGATTATTAGAATGGATCGTGTAAATTTTGAAATTAGGTATCTCATCGGAAACAAATTTGCACTCCACGGAAAGGTTGAATACCTTCTTGTAGTCTTCGGAAAGCTCCTTCTCGAAATTGAGCTTCAAAATTTTTGAATCGTTCGAAAAGAATGATACTGAGATTTCATTTTCAAAAACTTCCGAGGAAGCCAGTTCCGAATAGTCAATCATATAATGTTTGTTTTTTTCGTTTGCATCGTATAGGCATATCAGTTCACGTTTAGTGTCTATTGCCATGGCCCTTGTATGACCTGATGGGTCTTTTATTCCAAAAAGCGCATATGAAGTAGTAAAGTCGTCAAGAGAATTGAAAAATCCCATGGCTGATTTGGAAAAAGTTTCCGAACTTTTTAAATTTTTTTGTTGTATTATAAAAAATATGACAAATGTTACGGCGATTACGGCAAGCGAAGCATACAGCAGCATAATAACGCCTCCTTTATTGTATATAATAGATTTACCCTAATGGTAGCATTCTTATTCTAAAAAGTTAAATGCAATATTAATTTGATGGTATAATATTATTAGTGAAGAAAAGGGGGAGAATGGAATGAAATTAAATATGGACTTGAGAGTTTTTGAGGCAATGATTTATTTTTGGACAGCCACTTTGGAAAAGGAAAAGGTCGGCGAAAGGTATCTTAATGACATAGCAGACATGGAAGGAATGAATCCGCTTTATGATGATGATTTCAACAAGGAATCCGTTCGAAAAATATTGAGCGCAATATCCAATAGGGAACTTTTTAGACCGGCGAATAAGAAGGAAGGAAGCTTTTGGAATTACAATATGTGGATAATGGAAGATTCAGAAGTGATGAAAATGATAATAGAAACTGTAAAATCAATAGAAGTGAAAAAAATTGAAGAAAATATATGCGGAAATTGTGAATCATCATTTGAAGTTTCATTTATTCCGGGGCATGTTGAGCCTTTCTACCTTATCGAAGATAAGTTGTTTATAAATGTTTTTATGTTCCGTTATGACTTCAACAACAATTCAATAAACTATATCGACAAACCGATTGAAGATTACATAGCCGAAACAATATCGAAAATAATATAAACGACAGGTTGATTTTTGCATAAATATGTTTTACAATAAAAACGAATATTAAATAAATATATCGATTAAAAGTTCGTCCGTATATATTTGGAGATATGGTCCAAAAGTTTCTACCGGATTGCCGTTAACAATCCGACTACGGGAGTATCTGTTTTTGACTCCCGGCCGTTTTTGGTTGGGATTTTGTTTTGAGGGGGAAAAATGAAGACACTTAAAGAGCGCATATTGAAAGACGGCAGAGTATTGGATGGGAACATATTGAAGGTTGACAGTTTCATAAACCATCAAGTTGACTATAAACTCATGGACGACATAGGTGAAGAGATTCATAGAAGGTTTGTTGATTGCACAGTGGACAAGATTCTGACAATAGAGACATCCGGCATACCGGCAGCGTACTCTGTGGCCAGAAAATTCGATGTCCCTTTTGTTTTTGCCAAAAAGAAAGTTTCGGGCAATATTGGAGACGATTTGTTTTCAACTGAAGTGTTTTCATACACCAAATCATGCCTATATAATGTTGTTGTATCAAAGAAGTATTTGACAAAAGGTGAAAACATTCTTGTTGTTGACGACTTTCTTGCAAACGGGCAGGCGGCTTTGGGAATGATAGATTTGGTTGAACAGTCGGGAGCGAAAGTAGTTGGAGTCGTCGCATTGATCGAAAAGGCTTTTCAGGACGGCGGCAAGATTCTGAGAGAAAAGGGATACAGGCTCGAAGCCCTCGCGTCCATTGAAAAAATGGATGTTGAAGGCATAAAAATAAAATAACAATTTATAGGAGGAGTAAATCATGTTTAAGAAGTCTTTTGTAGTATTCATGTCATTGTTATTGGTTTTATCCATGCTGTTTGTGGGTTGCGCCAAGGAAGAGGCTGCACCGGTAGAAAACGATGCTGAAGCCCAAGCAGCGGCTCCAGAGGAAGCGCTGAAAGTCGGATTTGTATATGTTGGACCAATTGGTGACGGCGGATGGTCGTACTCTCACAATGAGGGCAGACTTTATCTTGAGGATCAGCTTGGAGTCGAGACGCTTTATAAAGAATCCGTTCCGGAAGGACCTGAAGTTGAAAAGGTACTGAAGGATATGATCGACCAGGGTGCAAAAGCTATTTTTGTGACAAGCTTCGGCTATATGGACTATGTTGTCAAAGTGGCTGAAGAGTTTCCTGATGTTACATTCCTGCATTGCTCGGGATATAAAGATGCCCCCAACATGAACAACTATTTCGGAAGAATTTATGAAGCAAGATATTTGTCAGGAATAGTTGCAGGACTCAAAACTGAAAGCGACAAGATCGGTTATGTTGCAGCTTATGAAATACCCGAAGTAATTAGAGGAATCAATGCATTCACTTTAGGAGTTCAATCAGTTAATGAAAACGCAACTGTTGCCGTAAGATGGACACATACATGGTATGATCCCGCAAAAGAAAAAGAAGCCGCAAAAGCTCTTCTTGACGAAGGCGCGGATGTAATAGCCCAACATCAGGACACTGCAGGACCGCAACAGGCAGCTGAAGAAAGAGGAGCTTTCTCAATCGGTTATCATACTGACATGAAAGATACTGCACCGAACGCATACATGACTGCTCCGATTTGGGATTGGGGACCATATTATACTGAACAAGTTGAAAAGATAATGAATGGAGAATGGACAAACGAACCATATTGGGGCGGAATGGAAGACGGAGTAGTAAAACTTGCAGAACTTACTGAAAACGCTCCGGAAGAAGCTCAAGCAGCTGTTGATGAAGCGGCTGAGGCAATGAAGGATGGAAGTTTGTCAGTGTTTGCAGGACCAATATATGATCAAGAAGGAAATATAATGGTTGAAGAAGGAACAGAAATGAGCGACGGCGACATGCTTTCAATGGGATGGTTTGTCAAAGGCGTAGAAGGAAAAATCGAATAAACGGGTGATGATATGTTGCAGGACAATAAAAAACTTGTAGAAATGAAAAACATCACTAAAACATTTGGAAAAGTCCAGGCCAACAAAGAAGTGTTTCTCACGCTTTACGGGGGGGAAGTCCATTCCCTCCTGGGTGAGAATGGCGCAGGTAAAAGTACATTGATGAACATACTGTCAGGCATATACCAGCCTGACAGTGGTTTTGTTTTTGTAG
>DATFJE010000035.1:0-5936 GCA_035269385.1 Clostridia bacterium | reverse complement strand
CAAAAATGTCTGTCCCTTTTGGTTTTTAAATCAAGGATTTAACCAGAAGAATCACAATTATGTGGCACGGATAGAAAACATAAAAAAAATAGCGGTTCATATGCAGCTGGATTTTCCAGTCTGCAAATATTAAAAACAATGCGAATATACTTAGGGACTGAAAAACCATTGAAAAAGACCACCCGCTTATCCATGCAAAAAAAACCGACATACCCGCATAGGCAAGAGTGGTAAAACCTTTATCCCGTTTGAAAATGTGAAAAATCCATATCATCATTAATCCGTAGGAACCGTATTGCAGATTTACTATGTCACCGGTGGACGCCAAGAGCGCCGCAAGCAAAAATCCATAGCGTCCTCCGTTTTCGTGGAGCCATATGACCCATAGCCCTACAAGTATGGTCGGTATGATGTTGAGCTTTCCAGGAGAAAACCATATGTAGGGTATTTGGGATACTATTGCAAATACAAAAAGTCGTTGCATGTATTTTTTCAGGTTCGATGTTTTTTCGTAACCTTTGGCTGCCTGCCATGCGAAAATTGGAAAAGCCAATCGACCTATTGCCCTCATGAATATAAGACCGGGGAAAAATATATAGCCGACGTGGTCGACAAGCATTAAAACACATGCGAGGAACTTCAAAAAGTCATTGCGTTCAGTTTCTTTGACCATAATTCGTCTCCTTTTTCTGATGCCTCAATAATACCATACAGACCCACACTACTCCAATTTCAATGCATGAAGATAGCTCAGAAAAAAGAAATATCGCGCAAAAGTCGGTCTTTTTTAGTGTCAAGACCTGAAATCAGGCAAAACAAATGAACCGGACCATCACAATTAAAACAATTGCTGTCCGGTTCATTCCGAATAAGAATCAATACCTCTTGCCTTTTCATTTTGAATCTCTACGATGATACTTCACCTTACCCTTCAAACTGTTATTTCCTGATCTTTTTTAAGGATTCAGAAAGTCTTTCTTTTCTTCCAAAAGCACGCTAAGCTCATTCACCGATGAAGACATCCGTTCTTCTATCAGCTTGAATCCTAGTGTTCATCACATCCGGTTCTAAACGGAAGTTCACTCTTTACATAAGGTAAAGGTTTTTTTATTCGGCCTTCCGTTGCACTTTCCAATCATGTTGGAATCGATGCGCGGTATCCGAATCTTTCTCTTGCATTACAAGAGGCAATCATCCTATTCTATCGAGGGATAGTATCCCTCTTACTTTATATATACCTCTGCTTCCGTTCTTTAAACATTTTTTTTATTTTTCGTCCAACAATTTACCGCCGATCCCTATGTTCTCCGCAGGCAGCTCTTCTATCAAAACCGTAAAAGCCTCAACTGGCAAACCAGTAGTTTCAGCGGCCGCCACCGAAAGTTTTTTAACCAATTCCCTTTTGATTTCTCTTGGTCTTGAAGACATCTTTATTGAAATTACGGGCATGCTTTCACCTTTCCTTTCTTGCATTTCTGCAAACGCAGGCTTCAGACTGCGACAACTAGTAAAAACAATTTCTTTTGTACGCGAATCTGGATATTTCACTTATTGCGTTTTCCATGGCAACCACATCGGTATTGTTCGACATGAATCCTATCAAAAATGGCTTCTTGGCATATACTATGCCTATGTCATGTGTGATTCCTTCATCTTCACCTGTTTTATGCGCAATTGAAACCCCGTTCGGCAAAAGTCGGGGAATCTTGCTGTTGAGACGCTGCATCTTTAAAATATCGAGCATTTCGATGGAAGCTTTCCTTGAAATCAGTCTTCCATTGTGCATTTGCTCAAAAAGCTTTGCCATGTCATCCATTACAACTGTATTTTCAAGGCCTTGCGCTGAAGCCTCTTCATCGAACAGCAATCTGTTGAGGCGCGTCATGTATATTTCGCGGTCTATCAATGTCTGGTTTATTCTGTCCATCCCTAATATTCGTATAAGCATGTTGGCCGCCGTATTGTCGCTATGGATTATCATGAGCACGCAAAGGTCTCTGAATGTGACCTCAAGCCCGTCATGCATGTAGGAAAGGGCTCCGCAGGACGGCACCTTGTCGGAATTTCTCACTTCGTATTTTTTGTCGAAGTCCATCTCTCCCAGGCGGACCCGGTTGAATGCTTCGATCAGTATTGGTATTTTTATGAGACTCGCCGCATAGAAAATCCTATCCTCGTTGAAAGCGACTATTTCGCTTCCGTCGAGACGCTTGTAGTAGAAACCCGTTTGACCCGGAACATCCTTGAATATGCGTTTGACATAATTATACACGGCTCTTTCTCCCCCATTTTTATTGTTTATATGTCCCATTATACCAAATCCGCAAGTTTATTGTTATAATAAAGGAAATCATTAAATTGGAGGAACACGATGGCAAAACAATGCGACCGATGCGGTACAAAAATAAAATTCTCCGAGACTGCGTATGTGGAGGGCAACCAAGTCCTTTGTCCCAAGTGCTTCACTGAAGTAGAATTCGAGAAGCAGAAGGAGACCCCTGAAATGCTTTCGGTGACGCTTCCCGAATTAAAAGGCTCTTCCATAACCCGGTACTTTGACGCCATTTTCGAATCAAGCCTTGTAAACCTGAAACACAAGGCTGCGCGCCTTGGAGCAAACGCGGTGATAGGCGTTGTGGCCTCGGACTACGACAAATGGTGCGGGACGCCCGTGGTCATCGAAAAGGAAGAGGAATAGCCGTCAAGTCACAGGCTTATTCTGTCCGGGAATGCTTCCCGCCTCATTATTCCCCACATCTTGTCTATGTAGGAAAGTGTGTAGTAATTTTCATAATAGTGATAGTAAAAGGCGCCTTTCATTGTCATTTGGAATGTGCCTTTTTCTTCTGTCACAAAGCCCAGTTTCTTGGCAAGCCAAAGCTCAAGTCCGTATTTGGATTTGAGCTTTTCGCCGAAAAAGCTCTGGAATTCAGCAGAATCTATTTTCATGCTGTATGCTGTCCAAAAGAGGTAATAGATCATCCTTTGCCTCTTGGAGAACCGTATTGTAAGAGATGTGGGCATCAAACCTCCGCCTATTCTTTTTATGTACTCGTCGACTGAGAATGTGTTTATCTTGAACTGGCCTCTCAAAAGAGATGTGGCGGAACATCCGAAACCAAGAAAATTGTCTCTCGTCATGGACGAATATACCGCATCGGGATCCTTGGAAAATGTCCATATCGAATCTCTTTTGTATCCCTTGCTTTGGCAGTGCATGGTTATTTGGTCGAGCAATTTTCTTTTTTCCCTTTTTCCCATAGGAGCAACTTCGCTTTCGGTGAAAGTGAAATCGATGAAGGGATAGATTGCTACATGGTTGGCCCCGTTTGAAAAGGCTGTTTCGATATCCGACTTCAAGTCTTCGAAAGTCTGTCCCGGCAATGCAAAAATAAAATCCATCGACACTGTTTCAAACTCTACCTCTCTGAGAACTTTGAATACTCTTTCGAAGTCAGTTTCGCCCCTTCCCAATGTTTTAAGCAATCCTGCCTGAAAAGACTGTATTCCTATGCTTATTTTCGTAACTCCGGCTTTTTTCAATTTTGCCAGATTTTCCGGCGTCACATTGTCGGGATGCAATTCCAGCCCTATCCCTTCAGTAATGACAAAATGCTCGTTTAGGGCCTCAACTATGTCTTGAATCCTGTCTATGGCGAGAGCAGGTGTCCCACCCCCAAAATACAGACTGCTTGCCACCTTTTTTCCATCGTTTTGATTTCCCACAAGGTGGATTTCACTTATCAGATGGTCAATATACTCTTCACATCGCTCTTTTTCGAATTTTTCCTTGCAATACGGACAAAATGGGCAAAGGCTTTCGCAAAATGGAATATGTATGTAAAGCCCAAGCCTTTCCGCATCAGTATAAGGAAGAATGTTGTCGTATTCGTTCTTGAATACAAAAGGCTTTAAGGACCTTGTGAGCCACATCCTTGTCGCTGTTGTCAAAATACTCATGGCTTCCCCCTATATGTACTTTAAATATGTTTTCAACATCTCAAAGATTATTTTCATGTTCCCGCCAAACAGCAGCGTGTATTCCGCAACAAAAAAAATATCCGCATTGACCGCATAGGCCCGGAACGTCGATGCATCTTCCGCATGTGCTGATTTTTCCGTTTTCGATTACTATGCACTGATGGCATGGAGTTTTGAATCTGTTGTCGATGATATATGGAAAAGCGCTTCTCAAGTTGAATACGGGCGCTCCCCTGTCCATCATCTTTGAAATCGTATTGCAGCAGCTTCTTTTCTCTTCCCTTGAAAGAGCCAACGCTTCGGTGTCGGGGTAGGGAGTGTGAAAATTGAAAGACACAGCTCTTACGTTTTTCTTTGACATTGCAAGACGGCAAACATCTTCGACAGTGTCTTTGTTTATTTGGTTTATCGCCATGTAAAAACAAATGTTGTCGGATGTTGCATTTTCGATATTGGCCATTATGGTGTCGTATGTATCTCCTCGAATCTCGTTGTGCTTGTCCCTGTCCCCGTCGAGGCTAAGCAATATGAGATCCGCTTCCGGCAAGTCCAATTGAAATGTGCCGTTTGTAACGGTGTTCACTATGAGAAAGCCCATTTTCTTCGCTTCCGAAACAAGGTCCCTCAGCGTCCTGTCCCCGTCCTGCCACATGAACGTCTCCCCTCCGCAAAAGAACAGTATCCTTACCCCGAGGCTGTATAGCTTTTCCATTTCGGATTTCACTTGACTGTAGGGATGGATTATAGATTCTATATTGTTGACGGAACAATGCTTGCATTTCAGATTGCATTTGTCGGTGAGTATAACTGTGCCGAGAATCGGCTTTTTCTGCCTGAAAAGAATTGTTTTGATGCTGAATTTCGCAAAATGCATGAACGACGATATTTTCATTATTCGAGCCACGTCCTTTTCTATTGATTGGATTGTGCGTAATCCCTGCCCGAAATCAACGCCTTCATATTATATCATTACCACGCCCGCCCACTGAAGCTTAATAGCAAAAATCCCGTAAAGGCGCTTCACTTTCTTTACAAATCCCATCGCCATTCCCCTTTTTAAAATACATTTAATAGGCAAATACAAAAGCGGGAGCATCTCTGAAATCAATAATTTCGCATCGCCTCCGCTTTCTGTTTGCCTGTCCCAATTTTTTTCTACAAGTAGCAGTTGTTTTACGTTCTTCCGTTTGTTGCCTTTGTATTTAATCTTTTACTGCAAACTGCTCACTGCAAGCTGCAAGCTTTAAAACAGTGGGCAGTGGGCAGCAAATACAAAAGCGTTTAAAAACCCAAATGCGTTAAAACAATCTTTGCTTTATATTTTGTTTTTGTTCTTAACGTTCTTCCTTTCCAACTTACTACTTTCTACTGTACTTTCGGCAGCAATTCTGATTCTTCTCCGCAACCTGCTCATGATTTTCCAGAGAATTTGTCTTTCGATAAAACCTAAAATCCACAAACTCACTTCGCTTCAAACAGAGTGAATTTTTACGGTTTTATCTTATCCAAAGCCTCGAAAATCTATGGATCGGTCGATGTCGTCAAACATAATAGCATGCCAATCAATTGTCAGTCGTCAGTTTTCAGTTGTCAGCAAGTACAAAAGCATTAAGACAAAGACATTTCGATGCTTTTATTCTTTGTTTTTAATCATTTCCTGATATCTGCTTTTCAATCTTTTACTGACAACTGACATCTGACATCTGCTCTTAATCTTTTTCTTTCTACTTTCCACTTTCCACTTTCCACTTTCCACTTTCTACTTTCTACTTTCTACTTTCTACTTTCTACTTTCTACTTTCTACTTTCTACTTTCTTTACTGCCTGCTGCAAGCTGCTTTTCTATCTGAAAATCTTGTCGCGGACGATGGTCTGGCTTCTTTTGGGTCCAATCGAAACTATCTTGATTGGAACGTCCACGAGCTCCTCTATTCTATCGATGTATTTCTTAGCAT
>DATFJE010000034.1:0-12090 GCA_035269385.1 Clostridia bacterium | reverse complement strand
CTTTGCTTTTCGGCAACACTTGATCCAAAGGTAAAAAAACTTGCCTACAGGCACATGAATTCACCCTTGGAGCTGAAGGTGAAAAAAGAGAGTGTGACACTTGAAGGAATAAGACAAAAGGTTGTGCTTTCATCCGACAGGTGGAAGATGGAAGCTCTCTTTGAAGAGATAGACAATTCAAAGCCTTTCATGGCAATAATATTCTGCAGAACGAAGAGGCGCGCGGACAAGCTTGAGGAAGAGATGGCCATACGCGGATATGACTGCAAAAAGCTCCACGGGAGCATTTCGCAAAATGTCAGAGCCAGGGTCATGAAAAGCTTCAGGGATTTAAAATTTCAGTATCTTATAGCTACGGATATAGCGGCAAGAGGGCTTGATATTACGGGAATAACCCACATATATAATTTTGATATTCCAGAGACATCGGAGACTTACATACACAGAATAGGTCGAACCGGTCGAATGGGCGAAGAAGGGGAAGCGGTTACTTTTTCGAGCCCAAGGGACGAGGAGAAGCTGCTGGATATTGAAAAGGGAATAAAGATGAAGCTTCCAAGGGAAGAGCATGTTCACCGACCGAACGCGAAAAGCTTGGGAAATGGGATGGAAAAGGAAAAAGAGAAATCCGGAAAGAACCATGAAAGAAGCAGGAGACAGCACAGGCATAATAAACCGGGTAGAGCAAAAGGCGGAGGCCCCCGAAAAAAGAAATAGATTGTTAAAATACATTCAAAAGGTACAGAGCCGAATATTGGACCGGGTGGGGATTAAATGAAAAAAAATAAAACAGTCAATACAGTTTTGATGGTTGTTTATCTGACGATTTTTTCAAAATTGTTCGGGCTTGCAAGAGATATGATGATTGGTTACCGCTACGGGACTTCTGTCGAAAGCGATGCATATTTTGCAGCCTACAGAATGACAATAACCATATTCCTTTCGATTGGAAGCGCAATAACCGCTACGGCGATACCCTTCGTGGTCAAGTACATAAAACAGGGTGACAGGGAAAAGCTTTTTGGTTTCACGGGAAATCTAATGACGGTGCTATTTGCTGCAGGGACACTCATTTCAGCGGCCGGAATGTTTTTAGCGCCATGGTATGTAAAAATGATTGCCATAGGCTTTGAAGGCGACAAGCTCGCGCTCACCGTTTCGATAGTCAGGATCTTTTTCCCTGTAATGGTCCTCGTGCCCCTTGTTTATTCTTTGATTTCATTTCTGCAGTCAAAAGGAAAGTTTGCTATAACATCCATAGTAAGCATTCCCTATAATCTTATACTTGTTTCCTATCTGATATTTTTCAATTCACACTTTGGGGTTCCGGGCCTTGCATATGCGACGCTTTTGGGTTGGGTCGGACAACTTTTTATTTTGTATGTATTTTCAAAAGAGGAGTCATTCAGTTACAAGGCAGTATTCGGTTTGGGAAGCGAAATGAGGTCTGTTTTCGCTTTAATGGTTCCAATACTTTTTTCATCAGCCGTATACAACATAAATGTTCTTGTGGATTCGTCCATAGCATCGACACTTGCCGACGGGCAACTGGCTTCGCTTAATTTTGCCAATATAGCCTACACGGCAGTTTCCACAACGATGATATTCGGAATAAGTACAGTCCTGTTTCCTCAATTTTCAACACTTGCCGCTGAAAACAACATTCTTGAACTGAAAAAAAGAATCTCCAAGGCCATACAGGTCATGATTTTCATTTTCATTCCAATAATATTTGGAATACTCGCAGTCAATAAGGAGCTTGTGCAGGTTCTTTATCAAAGAGGAACTTTCGATATGGCGAGTGTCAATTTCACTTCGGGTGCGTTGTGTTTTTATGCTGTCGGAATGGTGGGATTCTCTATACAAGAATTGGCCAACAAGGTTTTCTACGCGCTGAAGGACACGAAGACGCCTTTTTACACCAGCCTGGCCAGCGTTGCCGTAAACATAGTCCTGGACTTGATTCTTGTCGGAATAATGGGCATAAAAGGGCTTGCCCTCGCCACCTCCATCGCAGTGACACTTAATGGACTCCTGCTGCTTCACTTAATGCAAAGGCGACTCGGAAAGCTTGAAATAAAGGCGATCGTTGTGCAGCTTGTCAAGGTTGCGCTAACGGGAGCAATAATGATGATTGTTGTGATGGGCTTTAATCTGGCCCCTATAACACTGTATTTGAGACTTGGCATGAGCATAATATTGGGAATTGTATTATACTATATAATGAGTGAAAGAATAGGCTTGCCTGAAATAGCATATATAAAGTCGGAAATAAATTCCTTGAGAGAAAAGAGGAAGGGAGACTCATAAGATGAAAAGATTCTACCTTGGGCTCTATTATTCAATAGCCTGCAATATGCCGCGTTCCGAGAGGCCTTTTAGTTTTGGGGCGAAAAAACTGAGAGGATTTATTGCGACGAAACTCTTTTTGAAGGCGGGAAAAAACATAAACATAGAAAAGGGAGCATATTTCGGGAGCGGAAAAGGAATATCAATTGGAGATTATTCGGGAATTGGAGTGGGCGCAAAACTTTCGGGAAAAATTACAATTGGAAGCCATGTGATGATGGGGCCCGAAGTCATGATATATACAGCAAACCACAATTACGGAAGGGACGACATTCCCATGATCGAGCAGGGTGACTCTGAAATGAAGCCTGTTGTTATCGGAGACGATGTCTGGATTGGAGCCAGAGCCATAATCCTGCCCGGAGTTGAGTTGGGAAAAGGATGCATAATAGCGGCTGGCAGCGTGGTGACAAAGGATGTTCCACAGTATTCGATAGCCGGAGGGAATCCCGCCAAGGTTATAAAGAAGAGGTTTGAAGATGAATGACATTTTTGTTTTCTCAATGCTTCCATGGGACTCGGAGCTTTTGCACCGGAGCCACATGCTTTCAAAATATTTTGCAAAACACGGCCGCAACGTGTATCATGTCGAAAAGGTCAATTCGTTTAATCCCTTAAAGCTTGGGAAGTTTGAATTGGTCAGGGGCAAGGTCTCTGTTCTGAAAATCTACGGTCTTCCATATTTCAAGGGAGTGTCGAAATGGATTTTCAGGGTCAACGACGGCTTTATAAAAAGGGCTCTCAAAGCTTTTATGGAAAGTGAAAACATTTCTTCTTCCACTGCGGTTTTGTCTACGCCGCATTGGTCTGTTTCGGCAGGCGGAGTGAAAAATTTCGATGGAGGCATTTTTTACGACATAAGCGACGACTACATAGCTTTTGCAGGCAACGCAAGGTGGAAAAAAATCCTTGGAGAATATGAAAAGCATGCGGTGGAAATTTCGGACAAGGTTTTTGCAACGACCGAGATCTTGTTGGCAAAGGCCTTAGGCAAAGGAGTGCTGATTGAAAACGGAGTTGATCTGGACAGCTTTGAAAAGGCTGAAAAAATCGAATTTGAAACCGAAGGCAAGGTGATAGGCTTCATAGGAGGACTGTATTCGTGGATCGACTATGAACTCGTCTCAATGCTTGCAAAGTCCAATGAAGGGGACTTGATAGTACTCATAGGTCCAACTGACGCCGAAGAAGAAATGGCAAGGCTTTCGAGCCTTGAAAATGTTTTGTGCCTGGGACCGGTTGACAAGAATATAATACAGGACTATTATGCATCATTTGACATAGGCATAATACCGTTTTTGCCGGAAAGCGAGTATCCAAGGCTTAAAACGGTAAATTCGAACAAGGTCTATCAGTACCTGTATTTTGGATACCCTGTCGTATCAACCAGGTTCAGTCAGGTGGAAAGGCTGCGAGACATAATTCTTGTTTCAGACAGCCGCGAGCAGTTCATTGCCAATATAGACCTTGCAAAAAAAGAAACCGGAGAACGCATAGTCGACCTGGATTTGATTTCATGGGAAAGCAAGGCGCTCGAAATGATGAAGTTTTTTTAAGGAGAGATATTCTGTGAGTGAAATTCGCGTATTGCATTTAATAAGCGGCGGAGACACAGGTGGGGCGAGAACCCATGTGATTAAATTAATAAACGGACTTTCCGAAAAGGCTTTTGTTCTTCTTGTGACGTTGATGGAATCGGACTTTACAGAAGACGCAAAAAAAATGAAACTGCCCCTTATGATCCTCAACCAAAAGTCGAGATTCGACTTCAGCGTAACAGGAAGAATAGGGAATCTGATTGTTGAAAACAAAATCAATCTTATTCATGTTCATGGAGCCAGGGCTAATTTCATTTCCACTTTTGTAAAAAGGAGATTTCCGGGGATCCCTATCGTTACAACTGTCCACAGCGATTATTTGCTGGACGATTACAGAGGCGGAAAGGCTTTGTCGTATATTTTCAGAAAAATAAACGCCAACTCTCTGAAGAAGATGGATTACTATATAGGCGTTTCAAAAAGCTTCAAGAAAATGCTTATAAGCAGGAAGATCGGAAAGGATGAGAATGTTTTTTCTGTCTACAACGGATTGGATTTCGATGAGGAAACGAGCATAGAAAGAGGCAAGGAAGAGTTCCTTGACGATTACGGAATCGATAAAGGGGAAGATCTCATATATGCCGGAATAATGGGCAGGCTCGATACGGTAAAAAACCACAAGCTGTTTGTCGAAGTCGCCAGAGATGTCCTCAAGACACATAAGAACTACAGATTCCTTCTTGCAGGAGACGGAGTGCTGAAAAGTGAATTGGAAAAGCTTGCCGAGAGATACGGTATTTCGGACAAGGTTCATTTTTTGGGGTTTGTGGAAAAGCCCTACGAGTTCTATAATGCAATAGACATAAACTTGCTCACATCACTCAGCGAATCTTTTCCATACGCGATGCTTGAAGGCGCGAGAATGAAGAAGCCGATAGTAACAAGCAATGTCGGGGGAGTCGAACTTGTTGTGGAAAACGGAAGGACCGGATACATAGTCAAAAGCTTTGAGGCCGATGAATTTGCCGAAAGGGTCATAAGGCTCGGGGACAAGGCTTTGAGGGAAAAAATGGGCGAGGCGATTTTCAAAACAGTCAAAGAGAATTTTTCGATGAAGCAATTCGTAGAAAACCACATAGAGATATACCATAAAATTTTGGAGGACAGATAAATGAGGGTTATTGACGAAAAGGGCAGGCTTTTTGGGACCATAAACATAATTGATCTAC
This sequence comes from Clostridia bacterium, assembly GCA_035269385.1. Classification (GTDB taxonomy): domain Bacteria; phylum Bacillota; class Clostridia; order Peptostreptococcales; family BM714; genus BM714. The sequence continues at coordinate 6,974 of DATFJE010000034.1, read as the reverse complement.
TGGTTCTTGCCATGGTTGCGCTTGCGGTATTTTTGTTTGTCGGTAGAATGATCCCGGGAAAAGAGGCCGGGGATGCCGGGATTCAAAGGACAATGGAATATACAGTAAAGGTCGAAGAAGTGTCAAAATACACCGTTGACGAGGCAAATGTGGGCGATGCGGTATTCGATTATGAAACGGGTTCGAATATAGGCGTCATATCAGGCGTAAGCAATCATCCCCACATGGAGTATGTTGTGGACAAAAGCAACGAGGCTGTCGCCATTGAGTCTTTGGACAAGTACGACCTTTTCATTACAATAGAGGCTGATTTCGTTGAAACCGACAAAAGCTTGATGGTCGGCGACATGATTGCGGCTGTAGGCAGAAAGGTGCTTGTCTACAACAAGTATCTGTTTGTGGAAGGAAAGATTTATTCAAGGGACAGTGATTTGGATGAATGACATAAGCAAGTCGAGTGCCTTCTGCCGCAAAATGAAAATAATCGCAGGTTTCTTCAGGCAAAGCGTCACTGGAAGGGTTTTGAGCTGGAAATTTTATGAATTGAATTTTTTCGCAAAACCGATTGTGGAAGTGCAAAATTTTACCGAAACAAGCCTGGCGGCAAAATATTTGAGTGAAAGTTTTTTGTACAGGCAAATGCAATTTATTTTCGAAGAGGAGAAAAGCCGGAATGATAAAAAATAAGATGGGAATAATTCTCTTGCTGATTGTTGTTGTTTTCGGTTCTGCCGTTCTTTACAATATTTACGAGGGAAGGGATTTGGATTTAAGCAGCAAGGCTGAAATGATTTCAGTGTCAGTCGTATATGAAGGACCGGTTGAAATTGAAAAAGAAGCCATCGAAGGGCAGACGGTTTTCAAAAGCGGCATCGAAAGCGACGGCAGAATAGTTTCGGTTGAAAGGAAAGATGATTCCTATAGAATCGCTGCGACAATACCGGTGACAAAAAGCGGTCCCTATATGAAATTCGGATCGCAAAGCGTAAAAATGGGAAATGCCTTTGTACTTGAGGGCCAAGCGTTTTATTTCGATGGATACATTGCATTTATTGAGGCGGGTGTTGAAAATGAAGAGTAAATGGGCTTTGATCGACATTGTCACGCTGGTCCTTCTTCTTATCATGGCAGGCGCTGTGGTTAAAGAGGTTGTCGAGGTGTCAAAGATAAACCTTTCGCCTAAGGAAACGGTAGAAGTCAGCTTCGTTGGCCTCTATGGCGGAAAGGAAATAGATGTAGACAAGTCCTTCGAGGGAAGCCGTCTGTCTCTTGGCAAGGACTGGCTTTCTGCTTCGATCGTTTCCGTCGAGACCGCAGATGACGGCACAACCTTCGGAATTTCGGGAAGCGGCCTTAAAAAATCCGGAGAGACATTCATGGGCAATCAGGTTTTGAAAGTCGGAAAAGAGTTTGTGCTTGAAACTGAAAGGCTTAAAATACCAATCACCATTTTGGAGATTGAAAAGACAGGTGAGTAGAAATTGCCGGATTCATTCGAAAGCAAGACCGGAAAAATCATTTATAAAATGGAATGCAATTGGGCAAAAATGATTTCCAAGGCATTTGCAAGGTCGCCTTTTGGCAGAATAAAGCAAATGCCGTATTACGACAGCATAACCCTTTTGCCTCTGTTCTATATATTCTTCGACTACCTGTTCAGGTTTTCGGGAGGGAATGCTCTGCTTGTGCAGCTATGGGACGAGCTGGCATTGATATTCTTTATTTCCCTGATTGCATTTGACTTCGATTCCCGCCGCCTTCCGAAATGGTGGAAGGTTCCGACGGCATTATTTTTTCTGTCAGGAATTGCCGGCATTGCAGCTTCCGGATATTTTGGAAGAAGCACGCTGGACGGATACAGGCTGATTTATCAGCCGATTCTGTGGGGGATTTATTTTATCCGCATATTCAGCAAAGAGGACTCAAGAAAAAAGGCAATCGACATATTGATCATTACAGGAACATTCATATCGCTGCACGCGATAGCGCAAATAGTTTTCAAGGTTCCAATGCAGGGCAACTGGGTTGACACAACCGATGTCATTTCGCTCAGGGCATTTTCCGTATTGGGAAGCCCCAACAGCCTGGGTTCGATTCTTATAATGCATATAGGATTTTTGGCAGGACTCATTTGGGCTGAAAAAGACAAGGGTAAAAAGGCGGTCTATATTTTCTGTGAGCTGCTTGCGCTTGCCGCACTTTACTTTACATACTCGAGGGGAGCAATGCTTGCGCTTGCCGGAGCCACCGTGATTCTTCTTTTGATTAAAAACAGGAGGCTTTTATTGTATCTCTCTTTTGCGGGTGCGGGGCTTATCCTTCTTATAGACAAGGGGGCGTACAGATTCTACAATCTGGTTAGTCCCGACACTATAAGCAACATGCTTAAAGACGGGCGCTTGTCCAAGTGGGCCTTTGCCTTCTGCGAATTCCTCAAGAACCCCGCTTTCGGAAAGGGTTACGGGCAATTCGGGGGATCGATTGCCATAAAGTATGGAATAACCGATTTCTACACGGACAACTTTTATCTGAAAACCCTTGTTGAAAACGGTTTGTTCGGATTGATTGCCTTCTTGTTGTTTGCCGGATATTTCATTTATCGATTTGCCGGCGAAAGCGACAACAGGATTCAAATGGGCGTATCCATAGCCTTGATTGCTTTTCTGCTTCATAATCTTGTTGACAATCTTTATGGAATTCCGGTTCTGACCTTTTATTACTATATATATTTCGCCATGGGAATCAGCCTTATAAAACATGTGCCAAAGGAAGTGGTTTGAATGAACAATTTGAAAAAAACAATGATTGCCATTGTCGTGCTGGGCCTTCTATACTCGTCTTTCGTATATGTGCAGAAGTCCAAAAGAGATGAAAAGGGCAAAGAGATAGCCTTCGTGGATTTGGAAATCACTTTTTTGGTTCAAGAAGTGGAAAACAATGTGTCGGACTACATATTTCCGGGAGAAATAGTTGTTGACCATGAAAACGGATTGGAATTCGGGAAAATCAAGGGGCACTTCCTGACGAGCCATCGTGAAACAATCATGGACAGAGAAGAACCTGCAATAGTGTCATTCCCGGCAAAAAGCGATTTGTATTTGACGATCGAAGCCAGAGCGACTGATTTGAACGATTCATATGTGGTGGCTGCAAAGAAATTGGCCATAGGCAAAAAGATTGCGCTTTACAGCAAGGACTATGCCTGCTACGGCACTATCATCGGAATAGAGGAAACATACAATGATTGATAAAATCAAAATGGAAAAGGCGCTTGTTTATGGCGGCGCGCTCGTTTTTCCGATTGCCGGCGAAAAGGTTTTGAGCGTTCTGCTTATGCTTGCCTTCCTGACATGGGCAGGCAAAAAAATATTTGGAGGAAAGCCTGTGGCAATTTCGACATTGGATGTTGCGGCAATAGCCTTCTTTCTAGTCAATGCCGTCGGCAGCCTGTTCTCCTATGACCCTGTTTCCAGTTTCAAGCAGCTTTTTGTGCTTGCGTCGTTAATAGGAGCATACTTTGTGATTTCCAACGAATTCGACAAAGGAGAAATAAGGACCCTGCTATTGCTCGCATTTTTTTCTTCGGCAATTCCGATTTTGTACGGATACTATCAATCGGGAGTCTCCGCAGGGAATCAGGATCTTTGGATCGACAGGTCCATAAATCCCGACCTCGAAACGAGGATATACTCCATTTTTACAAACCCCAACATATACGGGGAATATCTGGTCAACACATTTTTCATAGGCCTTGCACTTTTTGCAAGCAATAAAACAAAAAGAGGCAAATTGCTGCTCGCGCTGTTCTGCATTGCAATAACGCATCAAATCATTCTCACATATTCCAGGGGAGCGTGGATAACCTACGCCGCAGGGCTCGGAATACTGCTTTTTGCATACAACTGGAAATTCATAGCAGCATTAGCTCCTTTGGGGATCGCCGGGGCGGCATTTTCACCGCCGGTAGTGAGGCAAAGGCTTGCCAGCATATTGAGCGGGTTTCAGGATTCCTCCTTTTATTACAGGGTTGAAATATGGAAAAACGCTTTTGAAATGGTAAAGGATTACGGATTGACCGGCTTGGGATACGGATACCAGTCTTTTCACCAATACTATGCTCACTATAAAATGCCCGGGTACAACGCCACCCACTCGCACAATCTGTACTTGCAGGTGTGGCTGGAGTCGGGAGTAGTTGGATTCATACTGTTCATGTACATCGTATCAAGCTCAGTTTTTTACAATGCAAAGACCATAATGAAGACCGACATTCGAAAAAGTTTCAAGGAATTGATTTCCTTGACTATCATATTCGCAATTCTTTTACATGGACTGATAGACTATACACTTTTCGACTACAGGATTTGCTTCCAATTTTGGCTTGCGCTGTCTCTGACGGCTTTTTCCGCAAAAGAAAAAAGGGTTGGCCGGTAGAATTTTAAATAAACAAATACAAGGTGGAAATTTTATGAAGGCGCTTATAATCGGATACTACGGTTCAGACAACATTGGCGACGAGGTTCTCCTCAGCCAGACAATAAGAATCATACATGAAATAAGACCCGATGCGGAAATAAGGTCTCTGTCATATTGCGCCGCAAAAACACAGGAGACCCACGGAATAGGCACCGTGGGAAGGAACAAGTACTTCTCCATAGTAAAGGCGATTTTCAATTCGGACATAGTTGTCGGGGGAGGAGGTTCCATAATACAAAACGTAACAAGCAACAGATCCCTCGTATACTACCTTGCGCTCATAAGGCTCGCCACATTGCTCAAAAAGAAAGTGGTCTTGTTGGGCAACGGCTTCGGTCCGGTCAAAGGAGGCTTTTACAGGCGCATTACTAGAAATGTTCTGAGCGGGATTGATGCCTTTGTAGCAAGGGACGAGGAAACGCTGGCAAATCTGAAAACTATTGGCATAGGAGCGAAACTCGAATTGGCGTCAGACCTTTCCTATTACGGATACGAATCTTCGGGAGACGGGAGAGGCAGAAAAGTTGCGCTAAATGTCAGGCCATGGAAGAACAACAGCCTTATAATCGATGAAATGTCAAAGTTCGCCAAAAGACTTGTTGAAAACGGGTATGAAATAGAATTTCTGGCTATGCAAAAGGGCAAGGATGAAAAGCTGAAGGAGAAGATTGAAGAGCGTGCCGGAATTGAAATTCCGGTGATATACAATACAGTAGAAGGATTTTTGGGCGGTTCCGGGAATTATTGTGCAATGGTTGGCATGAGGCTCCACGCATTGATATGGGCGGGGCTGAAAGACATACCCTTTGTGGGGATAGAGTACGACCCCAAAATCGAATCGTACATCAATTCGGCAAACCAGCTTGGAATTGGTGGAGTCGAAGGGATCGACTCTGAAAGGCTTTGGGAAGTTTTCAACGAGTTGATGGATAATTACGGAGAAAGGAAATCGGCGCTGGTTCAAAACAATTTGAAAATGAAAGAAAAGGCGGATGTCAATTATGAATCATTGAAAGCCGTGTTGAGGCAGCCTGGCAGTCAAACCGAATAGACTTTTTTGTAAAGTTCGGATTTTGTTTTTTCAAAGCTTTTTTTGTCAAGTCTTGATGGATGGGACATCAACAATAAAGGAACAGATTTTTTATCTTTTGAAAAAGGCGGTTGCAAGTAATCGTATTCATTGAGGTGGAATCCCAACCGCTCGTAGAATGCGATTCTTTTTTTTGCTTCCATTGACGAAGGTTTTTCCACTTCAAGAACGGCCTCAAGGCTTTGTTGAGCCAAAAAGTCCACGAGAAATTTTCCCCCCAACCCTTTGCCTCTTAGTTTTGCATCTATTGCGAAATGGTCAATGAAAACAAATCCATCAAGATTCCACCATGCGATAAATCCTGCCAATGCGCAGTCGTAGCGAAGAGGTAAGAAATGGTATAAGGGATTGTCTAACAGCTCCATTTGCTGAGGGAGGCTCCTGCGCTCATCCTCCGGGAAGGCTTCCTCATAGATTTTCCATGCTTCTTCAAAGTTTTTCAATTTATTTCATCCTCCGTCCGCTTGAAATTTTAAAACTGCATCTTTAATCATTTTACCATAAAAAGGGGCTTTGTTGACATTGGGCGGATCTGTCAGCATAATGAAAGCATAGGTGAACAATTCGGACAAAGGGAGATGCTTGAATGAAAAAAACAGTGTTCAGATGTACGAGGTGCAACAAGGCGTTCGATGCAAACAAGGTCCATTACAGGTGCGACGAGTGCAACGAGCCAATCGAGCTTGAGCGCATTGCAAACGGAAAGATAAATAAAGACAACACCATGAAGCAAAACATACTTGATAGATACTCGGATTTTTTTCCATTTCTAAGTGTGGATGAAAAAATTTCCCTGGGAGAGGGTTTTACAGGACTTGTGGAATCGAAGAATCTTGCGGATGAGGCGGGAATAGAAAAACTGTATTTCAAAAACGAAAGCCAAAATCCGACATGGGCCTTCAAGGACAGGGGTACATACGCGGGAGTCCAGCATGCACTCAAGCTCGGATACAAAAGAATTGGCACCGTTTCAACAGGAAACATGGCTCCTTCGGTAGCGGCATATGGAGTCGCAGCAGGACTCGAGACATTCGTTCTTGTAAACAAGGACATACCGGACGAAAAAATTAATCCCATAAGCATATATGGAGCAAATCTTATAAGAGTTGATGGCGACTACGGTAAAATGTATTATGAAAGCCTAAAGATTGGCAAAGAAAACGACATATATTTTTTGAATTCGGATTCGCCGCTGAGGGTTGAGGGTTCGAAGACCATAGCGTTTGAGATATGCGAGCAGCTGGATTTTTCTATGCCGGACTATGTAGTGGTGCCCACAAGCGCGGGAGGAAACATAAGGGGAATAGAGAAAGGCTTCGCGGAATTTTGGGCATGTGGTCTTATTGACAGGATTCCAAAGATGATTTGCGCGCAGGCAAGCGGATGCTCGCCCATAGTCAATGCCTAC
>DATFJE010000033.1:0-9811 GCA_035269385.1 Clostridia bacterium | reverse complement strand
TGACTTCACTGGGCATCGAAGTGAACGCTTATGGAATATTCCTACGCTCTATTCCATACCGCTTTTATGACATATTCGCAATAGTGATGGTTTTCCTCGTAGCATACATGCTCAGAGATTTTGGACCCATGTATGTTGCTGAAAAACGTGCGCGCCTCACCGGAAAAGTTTTGGCTGACGGAGCAAATCCGATGGCTTCAACCGACATGGAACGCGAAATTCCCGAAGGTACTACTCTTAAGGTTTCAAACGCAGTCATTCCAATTTTGACCCTTGTAGTCGTATCATTCGTAGGTCTTTGGTATTCCGGCGGAGGAACCGAGCTTCCTGGAACAATGGAGGGAATCCGTACCGCATTCGGTGACGCAGACGCTTCTGTAGCCCTTATTTGGGGATCCGCAACAGCAAGTATCGTAGCGATAATACTTTCAATATCGCAAAAGATAATGAGCATAGGAGAAGCCTTCGACGCTTGGGTCGATGGAGCCAAATCACTCGTAATCACAGCCATCATACTAATATTGGCATGGTCGATAGGATCGGTTGCAGGCGATGTGGGTACGGCAAACTACCTCATAGGTATAGTAACAGAAACTCTGCCTCCGTTTATGCTTCCGCTACTCGTATTCGCAATTTCATGCGTTGTCGCATTTGCAACAGGAACGTCTTGGGGAACAATGGCTATAATGATGCCTTTGGCAATTCCTTTGGCAGCCGCATTCAATGGAAATGTGGTTGACTCCTTAATGCTTTCCACTCTTTCAGCCGTTCTTACAGGTTCTATTTTCGGAGACCACTGCTCGCCGATTTCCGATACAACCATAATGTCATCAATGGCATCCGCAGCCGACCACATAGACCACGTAAAAACACAATTTCCATATGCTGTTTTCGTAGCCTTCGTAGCAATTGCCGTCGGTTACTTGCCTGCAGGCCTAGGAATGAATCCGTTCATTTCGTTGGTTGTTGGTGTCGCATTGATTTGGGCCGTTTTGAAATTCTACGGAAAGAGCACCAAAGAAGAAGACCTCAAAGCTCTTGAAGAAAGTAAAGTAGCCTGATGATTCGGGCATATCCACTAAAGAAAAGCAGAAAATGGCAAAGCCTTTTTCTGCTTTTTCTTGGTTTGTACATTGTTTTTACAGGCAACCTGTCGGATTCAAGATATCTCATAGGTGCAGTAGTTTTTCTTGCAATAGGAACTTGGCAAGAAAAAATTTTTATTGACGAGGATGGAATACTCTATCAATCACGACTTCTACTCGTATTTAAAATGAGCACAGTATGCCGCTTTTCAGATGCGGACAAACTTGAGCTTCTACCTTTCAACGATGAATATTTGTTGCTTCAACATCTCAAAGGACGAAAACTCAAAAGAGTTCTGATAGAGCCAAAAGACGAATCCTCCGTCAAAGGATTCATTGAATTCCATAAATAATCAAACTTATATTTTCAACATCTTATGAAAAAAGAAGCCTATTGCAAAAGCCATGGGTTTCTTTTTTTATTTTCATTCTTTTTCATGGATTTTTCATTTATTATAAACAAGATTCAATCTTATGCTATATAATGAATATTGGAAAGGACGTGATGACATGAAACTTCATTATTTCGGACATTCTGCATTTCAGTTGAACGGCAAAAATTTCAAGATTCTTATCGATCCATTTCTGCGGGAAAATCCCCTTTGCAAAACAGATCCGACAGATCTTTCCGGAGTGACCCATATACTTGTGACGCACGGACATGGGGACCACATTGGAGACGCTCTCGAAATCGCAAAATCGAATGATGCTGCAATTGTCTGCAACTTCGAATTGGCATCTTTCTTTTCCGAAATGAATGTAAAAACACACGCCATGCACCTCGGCGGCGCCCATGAATTTCCGTTCGGGAAAATCAAGATGACAATGGCGGCACACGGTTCAGGCATAAATACCGATAAAGGAATAATTTGTGGTGGAAACCCATGTGGATTCCTTGTCGAAACATGCGGATTGAAAATATATCACGCAGGAGATACCGGGCTTATTTGGGACATGAAACTGCTTGAAGAAGAAAATATCGATTATGCACTTCTGCCCATAGGTGGAAATTTTACTATGGATGTATCTGATGCAGTCCGCTCAATCGATTTCATAAAACCCAAAATTTCGATTCCAATGCATTACAATACATTTCCGGTCATAGAAGCATCCCCAGAGCTTTTCAAGCAGTCAGCAAAAAACAGCCGCGTCATAATAATTAAACCAAATACCGCGATCGATATTTAGACAGGAGTTTACATGGACAATGAACGCAAAGGGATCTTTTGGATTCTAATTTCAACATTCTTCTTCGCACTTATGGGAGTTGTCGTCAAGTGGACTCCAGGTATTCCCGTATTTGAAAAGGTCCTTGCTCGAAATTTAACAGGCGCAATAATAATGTTTTACATTATAAAAAAACAAAATATTCCTCTGAGGCTCAACCATGCTCCTCTTATGATTTACCGGTCCGTTAACGGAACCCTTGGAATCCTGACTCAGTTTTGGGCGATTTCACTTCTTCCACTAGCAAACGCAGTCATACTCAACAGCCTTTCCCCTTTTTTTGTTTTGTTTTTGGCATATGTCTTTTTACATGAAAAAATACGCGCAAAATCAGTTTTTGCAATTTTGATTGCCCTTTCCGGGTCGCTTCTTGTGGTTAAACCAGCATCCGGAATCGATTTGTTTCCTTCTTTGGTGGGAATGTCATCCGCCTTTTTTGCGGCAAGCACGTTCGTGCTTCTAAGAAAACTGAAGGAATACAACCCTCCGGAAATAAATGTATTCTATTTTTTGATTTTCTCTGTAATCATGATTTTACCAATGACGGCAATAAATTTCGTTGTTCCGAATGTCGGGCAAATGGCCAAGCTCTTTGTCATCGGCATATTCGGTACAATAGCCCAAATAACCATGACAGTGGCATACAAGTACGCTGAAGCTTCAAAACTCGCTATATATATTTACCTCAATATCGTCATGTCATCCATTTTTGCAGTCTTGATGTTCAGCGAAATCCCGGATTTTTCAAGCATTTGCGGAGGTTCACTCATAATAATCGGAGGATATGTAAACTATAAAGCGGCTTTAAAACCAAAACCAACAAAAATCAAGGAGGAGATTGCATGTCAGAAATCTCATTTGTAACACCAAAATGCCGATATCCCGGCGGAGACGACAAGATTTTCGGAGCCAACGCCCGCGCCAATCAAAAGTCAGTTGAAATCGGATTTGAAAAAGTTATCAATGCCACAGTAGGAGCATTGCTCAATGACGACGGAAGTCTTTCAGTAATGAAGTCAGTGATGAATCATTTCCGCAGCCTTCCTGATGCTGAAATTTCAGCTTATGCACCGATTGCAGGCCTTGCAGAATTTCGCGAGGCGGCCATAGAGGCATGTTTCGGCAATTATCGTCCCCATGCCCATATTGAAGCAGTTGCTACTCCCGGAGGTTCCGGCGCAATACGAAACACTATATGGAATTACTCGGATCCCGGAGATGCAATCCTTACTTCGGACTGGTATTGGGGACCATACAACACCCAAGCTACGGTAAACGGACGCAGACTTGAGACTTACAAGCTTTTCAATGACTCGAACGAATTCAACATCGATTCATTCTGCGATAAAACCGAAAAGCTTGTCAAGACACAAGACCGTCTCGTAATCCTGCTTAATTCTCCGGCACACAACCCTACCGGCTACAGCCTTACAGACAAGGAATGGGAATCAGTAATGGAGACAATCTGCAAGCTTGCCGAAAACCCGGACAAAAGAATCGTTCTTTTTGCGGATATAGCCTACATAGATTTTGCAGGGGACAGTTCGTCAAGATCTTTTATGGAATTGTTCGGCAATTTGCCTGAAAACGTTCTGGTTATAGTCGCATACTCCATGTCAAAGGCCTTTACCCTTTATGGGCTTAGGAGCGGAGCCATGATTTGCGTTTCATCAAACGAATACGCAACAAAAGAATTCTTTAATTCCTGCCAGGTCGCCAACCGTGGAACATGGTCAAACGGAACAAGAGGCGCGCAGAAACTTTTGGCGGATATTTTTAAAGACGATAATCTGAAAACTGAGATAGAGTGGGAAAGGGCTTATTACAAAACACTTCTTGAAGAGAGGGCCAAATCCTTTCAAAAAGCTTCTGAAGAAGCCGGACTTGCAATATGCCCCTACAAGCATGGATTCTTCGTCACAATTCCATGCGACAAACCTAACGAAGTGGCAGAAGAATTGGAAAGCAGAAACATCTATGCCGTAGCTCTCCAGAAAGGCCTTAGATTCGCAGTTTGTTCCGTTTCAAAAGAAAAATGCGCAAAGGCGCCAAAGGTAATCAAAGACGCGATAATTACAGTGGAAAGTAAAAAGTGGAAAGAAAAAGATTAAGTGCAAGGACAGCTTGCAGCAGGCAGCGGACAGCTTGCAGTTGGCAATAAAAATTGAAAAACAAAAGAACAAATGGCATTTTTAACCGGATGAGGATTGGCTTTCAGGCTGTGGACTGCTCATGCTCTTCTATAGGTTTTGTCTGACGAGAAAGCCTGAAATCATCAAACTCGCTTCGCATCGGGCTAAGGCCAAAGATGATTTCTTTACGGCTTCCCCTTATCCAAAACCGAGAAGAGCTATGGATCGTCCAATGCCTTTCAATCCAAAGCCTCACAGGTCTTAATCGTGGAAATCGTTAAAAGCAGGTAACAGATGTCAGGAAAAGATTAAAAAAACAACTTGTAGCGTGAAGTAGGCAGTTTACAGTTTGCAGTGGGCTGTAGACAGAAAAAGATAAAAGACAGCTTACGGCATGCAGTAAGAACAGTGGAAAGAAAAAGCTGTAAAAGGCAGTGGAAGGCAAAATTGGCAAGCTTGCTTGGCAAAAGCTGTTGCCGCGGTTCAAGATTATGCAAAAAGTAAAAAAGACAAGGCCATAACCCGATTCATCATGCCCATGGGTTGATTTGGCTCTTGTCTTTTTTTGATTTTTCTGCAAACTGATCTTTGCCAGCTTTCTCAAATATTCCAGCTTGTCGAGAATGTTGTATTTCAAGGCGACAAGAAATTCCTGTGACGGAAGCGTATTTTTAATACGTGACCTAACGGTATTTCGAAGTCAACGAAGAAATTCAGCTTTCTCGTCAAGCCGAGGCTTTGTCGAAGATTATCGTGTACCCCAGCAGAATAGCCCCCACAACAATAAAGCTGTCCGCCACATTGAAAATTGCAAAATCAATCAGCCTGAAGTCTATGAAATCAATCACATAGTCAAACATAACGCGGTCAATCCAGTTTCCTGTGGCGCCTCCAATGACCATTGACATGGCAACATTGGCCAATGGGCTCATATGCTTTTTTTCTCTCCAGAAATAGTAGCACATCACTACTATGACCATTCCTGTAACTACTATGAGAAGATCCTGTCTACCTCTCAAAATGCTAAACGCCGCTCCGGTGTTTTCAGCATATGTCAAATGCAAAACGCCTTCAAAAATTGGAAATGTGCTGATTTTTTGCAGATTCTCTACTGCGAGATATTTTGTCATGCGGTCGAAAACCAATATTCCAAAAATCATCATCAGATTATACATAGGATACCCCCTCAGGCGTCATCTAGAATTCCGAATTTTTTGGCGTCCTCGGGAACGGAAGCACGTCCCTTATATTGCTCATTCCTGTTATATACATTATTACACGCTCAAGTCCCAATCCGTATCCAGCATGCTTTGCACCGCCATACTTCCTGAGCTCTTTGTACCACCAGTAGTCATCCTGGTTCAAATTCATTTCTCCTATTCTTCTTTCGAGAACATCGTATCTCTCTTCCCTTTGGCTTCCGCCAATTATCTCTCCGACACCCGGAACAAGGAGATCCATTGCCGCAACGGTGTTTTCGTCATCGTTCAGCCGCATGTAGAAGGCTTTTATGTCTTTGGGATAATCAGTTACAAAGATAGGCTTTTTGAATATTTTTTCTGTCAGGTACCTTTCGTGCTCTGTCTGTAAATCGCATCCCCATTCAACAGGGTACTGAAAATCAACCTTTGATTCTTCAAGCAGCTCTATTGCTTTTGTGTATGTTATTTTCCCAAAATTCGAATTGACAACATTTTCGAGCCTTTCCCTCAGGCCCTTGTCGATAAATTTGTTGAAGAAATCCATTTCATCGGGCGCATTTTCCATTACATAATTAATCACATATTTTATCATGTCCTCCGCGAGAGCCATGTTGTCATCGAGATCGGCAAACGCTATTTCCGGCTCTATCATCCAAAACTCGGAAGCATGCCTTGCCGTATTCGAATTTTCAGCCCGAAATGTCGGCCCGAAGGTGTAAACGTTTCTGAATGCAAGCGCAAATATTTCTGCCTCAAGTTGACCGCTCACTGTAAGATTAGATTCCTTTCCAAAAAAATCGCTTTCATAGTCTATTTTTCCCTCGTCATTCTTGGGCACATCATCAAGGTCAAGCGTCGTTACCTTGAACATTTCCCCTGCGCCTTCGCAGTCGCTTCCCGTAATGATTGGGGTGTGGACATATACGAAGCCGCGATCCTGAAAAAATTTGTGAATAGCATAGCTCACAAGCGACCTTACTCTGAATACTGCCGAAAAAGTATTGCTTCTCGGTCTCAGGTGGGCTATTGTCCTAAGGTATTCGAAAGTATGCCTTTTCTTTTGAAGCGGATATGTTTTTTCCGATTCGCCCTGCACTTCTATGGAATCCGCCTTTATTTCAAATGGCTGTTTTGCATCCGGAGTCAGCAACAATTTTCCCTCTACTGAAATCGACGCGCTGATACCCAGTTTTTTTATCTCTTCGAAATTCTCCAGATTTTCCTCGAAAACAATTTGAATATTTTTGAAAAAAGTACCGTCGTTCAATTCTATGAAACCAAAAGCCTTCGAAGACCTGATAGTACGTATCCAACCTGCAACTGAAACAGTTTTGTCGGCAAATGCATCCGGATTTTTATAAACATCCCTGACCAGTTCGAATTTTTTCATTACATGCTCTCCCCTCGCAATATATTTTCGCATATTAAAAGCCTTCCATCCCGCGTAAGGGACGAAAGGCGATTCCGCGGTGCCACCCCGATTGACATTTATTGCCCATCTCATTGTCGATATAACGGTCGATTCCGTCTGCGCCTACTCATGATTTTTCGGGCAGAAGCTCGGAAGGGTTCTTCATCAAACGCTCCACACCGGACTCTCACCATCTCCGGCTCGCTATAGGTTTCTGCGTAAGACTACTCTTTTCCTCATCGCTTTATATTTCATTATTGCCATTATAATACAGACAAATCAGGATGTCAAAGCATTCAAACCATTAAAGAAGAGGAGACAGAAGCCTTCCGTAGGATTCCAAAAATCTGACTCCCAAACCTCTCTTTTTATGTTCTTCAAGCTGGATTTCTTTGCTGTAGTTTATATCTTCCATGAAATCCCTTTCAAGTTTTTTGACGGTTTTTCTGTCGTAAATGAATGCATTCACCTCAAAATTGATTTCAAGGCTTCTAATATCAAGATTCGCCGTTCCCACAGATGCGACAGTGTCGTCAACTATGAACACCTTGCTGTGCATGAATCCTTTTTCATAAGTATATATTCTGACTCCAGCTTCAATCAAGTCCTCGACATTGCCGCGGGAAGCCCAGTAGACAGTAAAATGGTCAGGCTTGCTTGGCATTATTATCCTTACGTCCAAACCGCTTAAAGCAGCCGTTTTAAGAGCAACAACAAGGCTCTTGTCCGGCACAAGGTAAGGTGTCATTATCCAAATTCTCGACTTGGCTGCCGTAATCATTGTGAAATAAGCCTGTTGAATCGATTCCCAGTCCGAATCCGGTCCGCTTGAACTTATCTGCAGAAGCTCGTTTCCTCTGTAGTCTATCTTGGGATAGTTGTTTATGCCTTCAAGGTATTCTCCGGAAACAAATTCCCAATCCTTTAGGAAAATATTCTGAAGTATGTATACTCCTTCCCCTTCTATTCGCATGTGTGTGTCTCTCCAATATCCAAGTCGCGGATCGTTTCCCAGATATTCATCACCTATGTTCATTCCTCCAACAAACCCAACCTTGCCGTCCACAACGATAATCTTTCTGTGATTCCTGTAATTCAATTCTCTGCTCAAAACAGGAAATATGACCGGGAAAAACTCCATGACCTTGACTCCGCTTTTCTTAAGCGATTCGAGATAGTGTTTCGATAAGCCCCAGCATCCTACGCTGTCATATATCAAACGAACCTCAACTCCCTCAGCAACTTTTTCAATAAGTATTTTGCGTATTATGTTCCCAATTTTATCGTCCTTGATTATGAAATATTCCAGATGTATCTGTTTCTTCGCATCTCGAAGAGCCCTTATGATTGCGCTGTAGGTTTCCCTTCCATTTGAATATATTTCAGTCGAATTGTTTACTGTAAAAATTGCGTTGGAGTTGTTGAGCAAAAGCCTTGCCAATTTTTGATTCACGGGCGAATCAAATTCTCCTGTCATTGGATACTCCATAATCATTTCCTTCTGCAGGTTCACTGTATTTTCAAGGTGTTTCGAACCAATGCGTTTCTTTTTCGAAAACATCCTTTTACGTCTGTAGCTTTGTCCAAACATTATGTAAAAAACAAACCCGACGAACGGAAGCACAACAAGCACCAAAAGCCATGCCATGGTTTTTGCAGGGTCCTTGCTTTCAAAAAAAATAACGACACCGACAAGTGCTGTATAAACTGTAAACACTGTAATCAGCAATCCCTTTGCCTTGGATAAAAAATATCCGAATATACCTATTGATATAAATTCATAACTCAACAAATAAATTGCCACAACTATTATTATCAGAAATACAGTCGCCGCAATGCTCTTTTTCGACAGTTTTTTCATTTTTCCCCCCACAAAATATTATCCTTCTCATTTCATTATACATATTAATCCATGCAACTGTTAAGTATAATACCCATAATTTTCTTGAGAAAAGCATCCTTTTCGTTATAATGATAGTATGAACCGATTAGAAGGGGGAAAACAATGGATTTCAAGACACGAATAATGGACAAATCGGCAATAAACCGTTCGATCACGCGGATAGCCCATGAAATAATCGAACGAAACAGCGGAACAGAAAACATAGTGCTTGTAGGAATATATACACGAGGCGTTTACCTTGCCCAAAAAATAGCCGAAAAAATCAACAGTATAGAATCAAGAAACATAGAAATAGGTTCTCTGGACATAACTCTATACAGGGACGACCTCAGCCAGCTCGGCGATAATCCAATAGTCAACAGCACAAATATCAAATTCAGTATTGATGAAAAGAATGTGGTTTTGGTTGACGATGTGCTTTTCACGGGACGTACCGTCCGGGCTGCAATGGACGCCCTTATGGATTTCGGAAGACCTAAAAGCATACAGCTTGCCATACTGATAGACAGAGGACACCGGGAGCTTCCAATAAGACCCGATTTTGTGGGAAAAAACGTGCCGACATCGAAAAATGAAATAATCCATGTTCGCATTACGGATGTAGATGGAGCTGAGGATGTGCTTCTTTCCGAACGACAATGAGATTCAAAAATCATTTGCAGCATTATTCACCGAAGCGGCTTGACTGACTTTTTCTTTGGTGTTATGATCCTGCGTTTGACACTTGTAAGACAACAAAAGCTTGGAAACCCTTGTTAATAGGGCATTCCAAGCTTTTTAAGTGTGCTATTTTTTGCGTACTTTTTTACCTTTTTTTGTCTGTCTGAATATTTTTTTCATATTTTTGATGC
>DATFJE010000032.1:0-8876 GCA_035269385.1 Clostridia bacterium | reverse complement strand
TCGATATCGAAATTGTCTCCAAGCACTGATGTTGCGCGTTTTGCCAAATCGATAAGCAGGTTTATTCCGAGGGACATGTTGCCGCTTCTGAAAATAGCTACACTCTTGGAAGCATCGTCTATGGCCTTTTCCAATTCGCCGTCAATTCCCGTAGTGCAGATTACTGCGGGTGTTTTTGTATTAACGCAGTATTTCAAAATATTGGGCACCGCTGAAAAATGAGAAAAATCTATCAAGACATCGGCGTTCTCTGTTGATGATTCAAAGGTTTCGTATAAAGGGAATTCAAAATCGGATGGATTTGCGAAAGCATCGATTCCACAGACTATCTCCATATTGTTGCTGGCTTTCACTATTTCGGCGACCACGCCGCCCATTTTACCGCCTGCTCCGTGCAATATTATTTTAATCATGGCCATTACCTACAACAATCCATAAAGGCGCATTTGTTCTTTGAGATTGGCGAGGGGACCTTCCGACATTTGGCACAAAGGGAGTCTGAATCCGCCTACACCGCGCCCCATCAAGTTGAGGGCGGTTTTTACCGGTATTGGGTTTACTTCCTTGAAGAGAGCGTCTATAAGAGCTTTCATTTTAAGCTGAAGCTCGCAAGCGCCTTTAATGTCTCCGGAGTGGAATTTCATTACCATGTCGTGAGTGTCTTTCGGGGCAATGTTTGCGACTACTGATATGACCCCGTCTCCCTTTACAGAAAGAAGCGGGACAATCATATCGTCGTTTCCGGAATAGATGTAAAAGTCGTCTGGGACGAGTCTTGCAATTTCAACCACTTGGGATATGTTTCCGCTTGCTTCCTTTACACCCTGTATGTTGGGGTGATTCGCCAATTCGGCAACGGTTTCCGGGAGTATGTTGACTCCGGTCCTTCCGGGCACATTGTACACAATTATAGGTATATCCACTGAATCTGCAATTGCTGTATAGTGCTTTAGAAGACCGTTTTTTGTGCCCTTGTTGTAGTATGGAGTCACAACCAAAAGACCGTCGACTCCAACAGATTCTGCAAATTTGCTCATCTCGATTGCGTGCTTGGTGTTGTTGCTTCCAGTTCCGGCAATCACAGGTATGCGTCCGCCGACTTTTTCAACTGCGAAACGGATTGACTCTTTTTGTTCGCTGTTGTCCATAGTTGCAGCTTCTCCCGTTGTTCCGCAGATAATAAGAGCATCTGTCGATTCTTCAATCTGCCAATCAATCAATTCGCCGAGTTTTTCAAAATTTACACTTTCGTCCTCGTTGAAGGGAGTGACGATTGCAACGCCTGATCCTTTGAATAATGACATAACATCACCTTTTCCTTTCAATGGTGTCCCTTAGAGAGTTTCAATCAACCTTTCAGCAATCTGAACGGCATTTGTCGCCGCGCCTTTACGAATGTTGTCAGCTACAACCCATAGATTCAATCCATTCTCAATGCTGAAGTCCCTTCTGATTCTGCCGACATAAACAGGGTCTGTTCCTGCTGCAAGCGAAGCAAGAGGATATATGTTTTCGGAAACGTTGTCCATCAGCACTATGCCTTCGCTTCCATCCATCAGGGATTTTATGTCTTCTACCTCAAATGGTTTTTTGAGCTGTATGTTTATTGATTCGCTGTGGCTGTAGAAAACAGGTACGCGTACTGTTGTAGCCGTAATCTTGAGATCGTAGTCCCCGATGATCTTTTTTGTCTCGTCAATCATTTTCATTTCTTCCTTCGTATAACCGTTTTCGAGGAAAACATCAATATGGGGAAGGCAATTGTTTGCTATTGGATGGGGATATGCCTTGCATGTGTTGTTGCCTTTCAGCCCTTCCTCCAAATCCGAAACGCCTTTTACTCCCGAGCCTGAAACCGCCTGGTATGTCGAATATACGATTCTTTCGATACCGTAAGTTTCGTAAAGGGGCTTGAGTGCTACAACAGCCTGAATGGTCGAGCAGTTTGGGTTGGCTATTATGCCCTTGTTCCAGGAGATGTCTTCAGCATTTACCTCTGGAACGACAAGAGGCACTTCAGGGTCCATTCTCCATGCGCTGCTGTTATCGACAACAGTGACGCCATTGGATGCGGCTATTGGAGCAAATTTTTTGCTTGTATCTCCACCCGCCGAGAATAGCGCTATGTCGATGTCTCTGTCGAAAGAATTTTCATTGAGTTCCTCGACAGTGTATGTTTCGCCCTTGCAAGTAAGAATTTTGCCGGCAGACCTTGCCGATGCGAAGAGATACAGGTTTTCGTAGGGGAAATCCCTGTCCTCGAGAACTTTTAGAAATGTTCTTCCTACCATGCCGGTTGCTCCGACTACTGCAATGTTAACTTTTTTCATATTAAATCCTCCTATATGTTAATAATAATATAACCGGGTACAAAAAAACAGCCAAAGCAAAAGAACTTTGACTGATTGATATCAAAATATCTCTTGCCCTGTGTAAGTTAGCTCTTTACTGAAAGGGTGGGCACCTATTCAGCAAAAGTACCATGTCTATTAAACAGGATACCAGATATTTGCCCCGGGGAGGACAGTATCTTCGGCGAATTCACCTTTCTCATGGATTAAGATACCCCAATCTGGTCCATGATACTCATTGAAATTCGCTCCTCTAAAGTACAACCTAAAGAATGGCTATTGAATTGTATCGACGTTACTCGACATTTTATACTTTAAAACGTTATTTGTCAACAGAAGACCCAATAGGCGCTTATGCATTTCATTTATGGGATAATTATACTATAATAATAGAGACATCGAAGAAGGAGAACACATAATGAAAATAAAAAAGGAATATGAAAAATTGCTTTCGGACATCAGAGGCGAACTCCATAAAATTCCAGAAATAGGTTTCAAGGAGTTCAAGACAAGCAAATATATAGAAAACCGGTTGAGAAAACTTTCTCCAGATCGTTTGGAGAAGGTTGCTGAAACAGGCTGGATTGCATTTTTCGAGGGGACGGAAGGAAAAAGGACGCTCGCATTTAGAGCCGACATGGATGGACTGCCGGTCGAAGAATGTGAAAAACATGAAAAGATATCCGAACACAGAGGAATGATGCACGCTTGCGGCCATGACGGACACATGTCCATATTGCTGGTCTTTGGACAATTTCTGGCGGAAAACAGAAAAAGAATCAAGGACAATGTCGTACTTGTTTTCCAACCGGCCGAAGAAGGGCCCGGAGGCGCAGAGGTGGTTGCCGGATCCAAGGTTTTCGAAGAATTGAACATCGATGGAATATTCGGACTGCACCTTTTTCCGCTGGTTGAACAAGGGAAGATAGCCCTTAAGGAAGGCCCAATAATGGCGCAATCCGGAGAGATCGACGTTTTGGTTCACGGACGCAGTTCACACGGAGCTCAACCGCAGGAAGGAATAGATGCGGTTGTAGCATCTGCCGCATTCATAACTGAAATACAGAAGATTGCAAGCAGATTCATAAAGCCTATTGATCCAGCGGTAATAACACTTGGGAAAGCCTGGGGAGGCGAGGCCAGAAACATAGTTGCCGGAGAAATGTCACTTGAAGGAACAATAAGGACATTTAGCGAAGATGTTTATCTGTTCATAAAGAAACGAATAAGGGATATTGCAGACGGCATTGAGATTGTGTACGGGTGCAGGATCGAAACAGTATTCAGAGATATGTATCCTCCCGTAATCAACGACAAAGTGCTCGTTGAAAGGTTAAGGAAGTCGTACAGAGGGGAATTTGTCGACATAGAACCTCAAATGCTTGCAGAGGATTTTTCATACTACCAGAAGAAGGTTCCGGGTCTGTTTTTTTTCCTGGGCACTAAAAATGAGGAAAAAGGATTGACAAGTCCGTTGCACAGCCAAGATTTCAATTTTGACGAATCCGTCCTTGTAAAGGGTCTTGAGGCGTATGCGTCTTTAATAGAGTGATGAAGGAGATGAATCGATGAAACGGATGACAATTTCAAATGTCAATCTTCTTTATCTGTTTATGGCTGTGCTTCTCATAACAATCGGTTCCATAATCCAGTCGATAAATGCTGAATTGGGCTTGATAGCGACTGAATTTCTGCTTGTGCTCATGCCGGCGGTGATTTTTGCGATTTGGACACGGGCCGGAATGAAGAAAATATTCAGACTTAATCCGCTGCCATTTCGCGAAGGAATTTTGATTGTTCTAATCGCAATAATTTTTTATCCAGTGTCGATAATGGGGAATCTGATTGTCATAAATTTGCTTGATTCTATAGGCTGGTACAGACCGATACCTTTCCCGACGGCGAGCAATATGCAGGAATATGCTTTGCTCATTTTTGCTGTTGCTGTCAGCGCTGGGATATGCGAGGAGTTTTTATTCAGAGGCGTTATAATGAAGGCTTACGAACATTACGGGCCTAAAAGGGCGATCCTTTCAACGGCAGTATTGTTTGGCATTTTTCACTTCAATCTGCAAAATCTTTTATCCCCCATAATGCTGGGAGCGTTGTTCGGATACTATGTGTATATTACAGATTCGATTTATTCGGGGATTTTGGCTCATTCGTTCCACAACGCATTGTCTGTTACGATTGGATTTCTAACATCCATGGCTCAGAACAAAAGCTCTGGTGCGGAAATTGCGGATACTGCTTCGACAAGCGGACCGGTCATGCAGTATTTGTCAATTGTGGTTTTCATATCCGGATGTTTGATTGTTGCATGGATATTGATAAAAAGGCTGAAAAAACTTTCGGCGAAGAGACTTCAGATTTATCCGTCAAAACCGGATGATGAAACTGGCGTCGGATTCGCTCGCGAAGAAGTTGATCCGGTCAGATGGTGGAGATTTATTCCCATTGCAGTTACAGGTGCGATTTATGTTTTGTTTGAAATAGCAGTTTTGAGTTCTTGGAGGTAAATATGGATTCATATACGTTTTTTGCACAATATTATGATTTGCTGATGGAAAGAACCGACTATGATCTTTGGACGGATTATATTGCGGCACTTTTTGAAAGACGCAATGCAAGTACAGAAACAATTCTCGAATTGGCTTGCGGAACCGGAAACATGGCAATCAGACTTTCGGAGAGGGGATACTCATGTACAGGATTGGACATCTCGGAATCGATGTTGACACTTGCAGGTGAAAAGGCTTCAGCAAAAGGCCTGTCTATTCCATTCATACTTCAAGACATGGGCAAGCTGGAGTACAATAAAAAAACAGATGCGGTACTTTGCCTTTGCGACGGCATAAATTACATGACAAATAAAAGCGATGTTGGAGAACTTTTCGGAAAGGTTTCCGGAATAATAAATCCTGATGGCATCTTCATATTCGATATAAGTTCTGAATTTAAGCTTTCAACTGTTTTGGGAAACAATGTTTTTGCCGAGAACAAGCCCGAAGTTTCCTATATATGGGAAAATTTTTATGACGACAGGAAAAAGTTGATAGAGATGTTTTTGACTTTTTTCGGGAAAGAAGGAGAATTGTACAGCAAGCATGAGGAAGTGCACACGCAAAGGGCATATGGAGCTGATGAACTTGAGGAAATGCTGCGTTACGCAGGATTCGGCAAAATTGAAATTTACGAAACTCTTACATTCAAAGAACCTGTCAAAGAGAGTGAGAGGATAACATTCGTTTGTGAACTGTAAAGGGAAGGAGAAAATTATGGCAAGCAGGTTGATAAGGGGAATAGCGGAGTCCGGCCAGTTTAGATTTTTTATTGGCGAGACTACCGAGCTGGTTGAAAAAGCCAGAAAAATACACGAAACCACTCCGGTTTCTTCTGCGGCGCTGGGACGACTTTTGACTGCATCTTCAATGATGGGATGGATGATGAAGGGCAAGAAGGACAAGCTAACGCTTCAAATAAAGGGGTCTGCGGATATTTCGCATATTGTTACAGTGTCTGACTCGGAAGGAAAAACAAAGGGCTATATTTCCAATTCCAAAGTGCCTTTAAAACTAAATGAACAGGGCAAGTTGGATGTTGGAGGCTCCATAGGAGAAGGCCAATTGTTGGTGATTCAGGATTTGGGGATGAAGGAGCCGTATATAGGACAGTCGGAATTGGTTTCAGGCGAGATAGCTGAAGACATAGCGGCATATTTCATGTATTCCAAGCAGGAGCCTTCGGCGGTTTCGCTAGGAGTATTTGTTGAAAAGGATTGTTCAATAGGAGCTGCCGGAGGATTCATTATACAGCCCATGCCGGACTGCAATCCTTTCCTTATAGACATACTTGAGGATCACGTAAAAAGGCTTGATTCAATTTCGGACATAGTCAAAAAATCCGGCGGAAATGTCATGAAAATGGCAGAAACAATCCTCGAACCTTTCTTATTTGAAATACTCGAGGAAAAGGAAGTTCCATATGTCTGCGACTGCAGCAGAAAAAAAGTGGAAAAAGCCATAATAAGCTTGGGCAAAAATGAAATATTGAAAATAATTGAGGAAGACGGGAAAGCTCAAGTGAACTGTCAGTTTTGCAATACAAATTATGCTATCGGGAAAGAACGCCTCAAGGCTTTGATGGAAGAGGCAACGGCATCTTGACGAATAATTTTCGTTTATATAAAATGGTGTTTGGATTGAAAAGGGGACATTAATGGGAGATGTGGTTTTATGGATATATATTATCGTTTGATTTTTATGGCTTTTGTGGGTGCGGTCATAGGATGGTCTACAAATGTCACAGCAATAAAGATGATTTTCAGGCCGGTAAAGCCTTTCAGGATACCGGTTTTGGGATTCACGCTTCAAGGCCTTATACCCAAGAGAAGGGGCGAGATAGCGAAAAATATTGCAGAAACCGTCGAGAAGGAGCTTGTATCACTTGAAGAAATCATTGAAGAGCTTATAAACGACGACAATAAGGAACAGATTTATGCATTGATAAAGAACAAGCTTAAGAATGTTGCCGATGAGAGGTTCCCGATTTTCATACCATTCGCTTTCAAAATCATGATTTTGGACCATATCAATAAAATCATCGATGAGGAGAGTGACGACGCAATAAATGAATTGACGGAGGTGCTTGTCCACAAGGCCATCGAAAAGGTAAGCATCTCTGGAATGATAGAAGAAAAAATAAATATGGCCGATTATGAAAAAATTGAAGAGATAATTCTTAAAATAGCCAAAAAGGAACTCAAGCACATAGAACTTCTCGGAGGGGTTATTGGACTGGTTATAGGTTTGGTTCAGGGATTGATACTCGTATTTGCATAGAAAATAGTCAAATGTCTTTATTTTGTTGACAAAAGAGTATAAAAACTTATAATAAAAGGTAATTACATTTGAATAGCAACATGCCATGAAGGGGAATTGACATGGAAAACATTCTTACAGAGAGGAACGGGATTGCTGAGACCGCTCCGAAATGACTCATGCCGCACTGCCCCGGAGCATCGGCCCTATTAGCATTTTGTGAAATGGCCGACGCAGAGATGCGTTATAAGTTTGAGGGGTTTCTTACAATCAGGGTGGAACCGCGGGTATATGCTCGTCCCTTTCAGGGATGGGCTTTTTATTTTTTGAAAAAAAAGGAGGAAATTTTATGGAAAGCATTAACATCATGTTGAAAGACGGAAAAGAAATAAAGGTGGAAAAAGGGACGTCTCCTTATGAAATCGCAAAACAAATAAGCGGAAGGCTTGCCAAAGAAGCTCTTGCAGCTGAATTTAACGGAGAGACTATAGATTTGAACAGTGAGCTCGATGCGGATGGAGAACTCAACTTGTTCACTTTCGATTCGCCTGAAGGAAAGAATGTATTCAGACATACCGGATCGCACATACTGGCACAGGCTGTTCAGAAGCTTTATCCTGGAACAATGCTTGCAATAGGACCCGCCATAAAGGATGGTTTCTATTATGACTTTGAATCGGACCATATTTTTGTTGCTGAGGATTTCGAGAAAATTGAAGATGAAATGATGAAGATAGTCAAAGAGGACCAAAAGCTTGAACGGTTCGAATTGCCAAGAGCGGAAGCCATAAAATTCATGGAAGAAAAAGGCGAAAAATACAAGGTTGAACTGATAAACGA
This sequence comes from Clostridia bacterium, assembly GCA_035269385.1. GTDB lineage: Bacteria > Bacillota > Clostridia > Peptostreptococcales > BM714 > BM714. Next base: position 865 of record DATFJE010000032.1, on the reverse strand, counting down.
TTTGCCTGAGGATGCGAAGATTTCCTTCTATCGCATGTCGGATTGGGTGGATCTTTGCGCAGGACCTCATCTTCCGTCTACCAAGCAAGTCAAGGCCGTAAAGGTCATGAGTGTTGCGGGAGCATATTGGAGAGGCGACGAAAAAAACAAGATGCTGCAAAGAATCTATGCTACGGCGTTCCCCAAGAAGAAACTTCTTGAAGAATACCTCGAGAGAATTGAAGAGGCAAAGAGAAGAGACCACAGAAAATTGGGAAAGGAACTTAAACTGTTTGCCATGATGGAAGAGGGACCGGGTTTTCCGTTCTTCCTGCCGAAGGGTACCGTACTCAAAAATCTGCTCCTCGATTATTGGAGGGAAGTCCATAAAAGATGGGATTATGTTGAAATAGAGACTCCTATAATACTGAACAGGGCTCTCTGGGAGACATCGGGCCATTGGGAAAACTACAAGGAAAACATGTATGCGCTGAAGATAGACGATGAGGACTATGCAATCAAGCCAATGAACTGCCCGGGAGGAATGCTTGTATACGACATGGAGCCGCATTCGTACAGGGATTTCCCGATGAGGGTCGGAGAGATTGGAAGGGTTCACAGGCACGAACTTTCAGGAGCTTTGCACGGACTCATGCGAGTAAGGGCCTTTACTCAGGATGATGCCCACATATTCATGCTTCCTGAACAAATAAAGGATGAAATCAAGGGTGTAGCCGCCCTTTTCGATGAAGTGTATTCGACTTTCGGTTTGAAATACTATGTCGAGCTTTCAACAAAGCCCGAAAAGGCCCTCGGATCGGACGAGGAATGGAACATGGCTGAAACGGCACTTGAAGGAGCTCTCAAGGAAATGGGACTTCCTTAC
>DATFJE010000031.1:0-11346 GCA_035269385.1 Clostridia bacterium | reverse complement strand
GATCGATTGTATCAAAACGATTTTGATAAGTTAATAGAAGAAATGGAGAAAAGAGATAGGGAAAAATCCTAAAGTTATATTAATAATTTTGGTCATTTCAATTATAGGTATTTGGGTACTATGAAAAGTATCATTTGAAAGCAATATTGACCAAACAATAATTGCTACTTCAGATGAAATATACCGTGATTATACAGAAAAAATTTTTCAATCAAAATGACACAGTATAAAATTGCGGAGATGGTCTTTTTTGTTTAAATTGGCTAAGATTTGCCAGTATGAGTGTTTATTAAAGCCATATAGCCAATTTGCGGCACAAGAAGATTTCAGTTAGCCTATATTAGTTTGTTTTAAAATGATAGTTTGAATAATAATAAGAGTATATAAACGGTACAAATATTCTTGGAAAAGGTCAATGCTTCAATGAGAACCATGAAAATGAAAGTGTGGAATGCAGTATTTGCAACGTGTGCGATTGGTGATTAAAGTATGGTTGTAGAGTGGGAATAGTATAGAAAACTCCGTAACCCTTGTAATGACATGCTCCCTTCAAGACAACAGTTTTATTATTTCAACTGTCTACCTAGAGGAGAGCATATCGAAGCCTTGGCAATAAAAGGCTATCGGGGGTTTTCATATGGTGTTGGAAAGAGGGTGCTGGTATGTTGAAGGAAAATCACGGTTCATTTTGATTGAAAATTCTTTTATGCCCCGCCCCATAGATTATATGTCTATTTGGCGACCACAGAAGAAATCTTCTGTGGATTTTTTATAAAATTTTTAGCCTCATGATCTAAGAGATGTCGAGTTTGGCATCTCTTTTTTTTCTGCAATCTATAATTGATGCTTAAGCATTTTATAATCGAAAGCTTCACGCATATGCTTGTCGCCGTAGATGTCCTTAACTGTGTCTATAACCTTTTGAAATTCAGGAGTGATGCTTTGGTTTTTATGATGAACACATGCAAACACCCTGTAAGTTAAGGCATTGCTGTTTATACGGTAATAATTAATGTTATCACTGCCATTTTCAGCAAACCAGTAGGGGACAATGGCTAGCCCCAAGCCATCTTCTACAAGAGCGTGACTGCTATTCCAATTTTTGCACTTAAAAATAATTGTTGGTGTGAATCCGGCATCGTCAAAAAGCGGTTGAACAAATTGAACGTAAGGATTGGCTGTCAGTGTAATAAAGGGCATATCTTTCAATACTGACAAGTCAACAGAAATTTCACTTGAATGTTTTTTGATTATTGAATTGGCAATGTGGTTTTTAGGCGCAGCCAGGAAGAATTCCTCGTGTCGTATTGTGCTGTAAACCAAGTCGGGATGGTAATACAATGATGGGATTAATAGAAAATCCAATTTTCTTTTCAATAATTTCCCAATAAGGTTTTCAACCGTATCTTCTGTAACGGTTAAATTCAAAGTCCTTGATTCTGAATCGCTAGGCAAGATTTTATTAAGGTATTGTACGGTGTAACCTGTTGGCCAGCCCATAACAATTTCCGACTCTTTTTTATTTGCAACTAATTCTAATTTGTTGATTATATCATCAAATTGTGCCAGCAGCGCCTTGCCTTCGGTCAATAATATTTTTGCCGGCTCAGTTGGAATAAACCGGCCATTGTCGCGATAATACAGAGGGTAAGAGAGTGTGGCTTCAATTCGTTTAATATACTGTGATAGTGCCGGCTGGGAAATATAAAGCGCATTTGCAGCCTTGCCCAAACTGCCTTCTTTTTCAATAGCAAGCATTATTCTTATCGTTTTCAAATCAATTTCTGCTGACATATAAGTCCTCCATTCAACTCATAACATTTTATTATGTACAAGTATTGTATATTGGTATTATTCAAAAATCAAGCACTATGTTATATTATTATCAATCAGTTGAGCCAACTGGTTATCATTAAATATAAAGATGCGCATTTATATAATTAAATCAATTGGAAAGGGGGAAGAAATTGAGAGCTAAAGGAACAATTTTTAATATTCAACATTTTACAATTCACGATGGCCCCGGCATTCGTACCGAATTATTTTTAAAAGGTTGCCCGCTTCGATGCAATTGGTGCAGTAATCCTGAAAGTTTAAAAGCGCTTATACAAGCAGGTGTTTATAGTTCAAAATGCATATCGCTAGAAAAATGTGGCGCCTGTATTGATGTTTGTCCTGACAAAAGCATGCTTAAATTTGTGGATGGAAAGCTGGCGAGCATTGATTACAGCAAGTGTACAAGTTGTTTAGCCTGTGCAGATGCATGTCCATCAGACGCCATAAAACAGTGGGGGGCTGTTATGAAGGTGGAAGAGTGCATGAAGGAAATTCGCAAAGACAAAGGATACTATGAGCGGTCAGGTGGTGGTGTTACAGTTTCCGGTGGCGAACCTTTGCTTCAAAGTGATTTTGTAATGGATTTGTTTAAGACATGTAAAGAAGAGGGAATTCATACCTGTTGTGAATCTTCGTTTTATGCCGGATGGAAGGAAATCGAAAAGATTTTGCCATACACTGATTTGATTATTTCAGACATTAAGCATATGGATACAGGGATGCATAAAAAATATACCGGTGTTAACAATGATCAAATTTTAGAAAATTTAAAGCGTTTGGCTCATGAGGAAAGAGAACTTATTTTGCGAATTCCGGTCATTCCAAACGTTAATGATGATATGGCAAATATTAAGGCAACGGCAGACTTTATTCTCAATGAACTAGGCGGCAGAGTAAGAACCTTGCAACTATTAAGCTTTATGCGTTTAGGGGAGGAAAAATATGCTTCGTTGGACATGCCCTATAAAATGGCTGACGTTAAAGTTGATAGAGAAGTATTCCAGGAGCATGTAAATGAAATTGCGGAGTATTTTAACAGCCGGGGCATACATTGCCTGGTAGGAACAAAAGAAAAAGAACAATGAGGGAATATATATAAATGGACATATAGGAGGGATTATGATGAGCATGATGAGAACGACAGCGATTGGAACAGAGGCATTTGATAAATCATATGGCATTGGCTATGAGGTGAATCATGAGGATTGGTCACCATTTCCAAGAGTAAACCGTCTCAGACAAACTTTTCTAGATAGACCATATGAAATTGATGTTCAAAGATTGAGACTGGTAACAGAGGCATATAAAAAAAATGAATATGCACCAAGAATTTTACAATGCGCTTATGCCTTTGAAAATGTGCTGTTAAATGTTGAATTAAATGTCTATGAAGACGAATTAATCTTAGGCGAGTTGGCAGCTCCAGCAAAAGCAACACCGATTTACCCGGAGTTTTCTGTGGATTGGATAATAGATGAAATTTTACATTTTCCATTTGAGGAACGTCCATATGACCAGTTCTATATTAGAAATGATGAGGAAAGACAAGAAATACTTGATCTTTGTGAGTATTGGAGGGGCAAGACGGTTGCAGATAGAGCCGGTGCAAGACTAGATGAAGATCAGAAAAAGGGTTCGCAGTTTGGAGAAAAGATTTTCCAGACAAACTATTACCACTATGCAGGTGTTGGCCACCTTGTAATGGATTATGAAAAATTGATGCGTATTGGATACGATGGTCTTATTGAAAATGTTAAAGCTGCGGCTGACAAATTGAATAAAAGAGATTTTGACTATGCAGACAAGCGTGATTTCTATCAAGCGTCAATAATTATGCTAAAAGCGGCAAAGACTCATATACAAAGATATGTGCCACTTTTAAGAGCGCATGCAGAAAAAGAAAGCGACCCTGCAAGAAAAGAAGAGTTATTGCAAATGGCGGTCAATTGTGAACAAATTGCTGGCGGGGCGCCACAGACATTTTGGCAAGCAATGCAACTGTTTAGTTTTGCTACAGCTTTGATTCAAGTTGAAAGCAACGGTCACTCAATTTCGTATGGTCGTATGGATCAGTGGCTGAACCCTTTTTATGAAGACGATATGAAAAAAGGAAAAATCACAAAAGACTTTGCACTTGAACTAATAGAATTGCAATATGTAAAATTGAACAATCCAGTAAAGTTAAAGGAAAAAGGAACTGTTCTTGTACGTAATGGACGTTGTGCTGGTGGCGAAAGCTTAACAATCGGAGGTATGGATAAAGAAGGTAAAGACGCGACAAATGATATTACCATGATGATGCTTGAAGCTTCTGTTCATACTCGTATGATGAACCCGTGGTTATGTGTGCGCATGCATGAAAATACGCCATATGAATTAAAGGTTAAGACGGTGGAATGCATTAGAGCAGGATACGGACATCCAAAGATTTTTAATGACGGGCCAACGATTAAGGCTTTAATTAGAAAAGGCAGCTCAATAGAAGAGGCGAGAGATTATGCAGTTGTAGGATGCGTAGAACCCAATATTCCCGGCAAGGAATACGGATGGCACGATGCTGCCTATGTCAATACCGTGAAAATGATAGAAATGGCTGTAAATGGCGGACGTGTGCTGTCCGGACCAGATAAAGACAAGCAAATCGGACCGGATCTTGGCAGCCTGGAAACTTTTGAAAGTTTTGATCAAGTTCTTGAAAGCGTTGATGGTCAATTCTCTTATTGGCTGGATCAAATGTGCAGCAGTTTGAATATTATTGACGAGGCTCATAAAGTTTGTAAGCCGGTTCCGTATATTTCAGCATTCTTTGATGACTGTGTTGAATCTGGAAAAGACTTGTCGGCAGGTGGAGCTAAATACAACGGCATTGGACCGCAGGCAAGCGGCATAGCAACTTGCGCCGATTCGCTGACTGCAATCAAGCAACTTGTATTTGACGAAAAGCGCTATAGCGGGGCCGAGTTGCTACAAGCTATCAGGGACAATTGGGAAGACCATGAGAAATTGTTTGCCCTGGTAAACAGCACAAAAGTGCACCACTACGGCAACAGTGATGATTATGCTGATGACCAGTTCAAATTTATGTTTGAGTGCTATTGCAAGAATTTTGCTGGAAGAGAAATTGCCAGAGGCGGACAGTTTAACCCAGGAGTATATACTGTAAATGCCAATGTTGGAATGGGAATGAATACAAGTGCAACATTGGATGGTCGTAAAGCGGGTGAACCAATCTCAGACAATATGGGGCCGGTACATACAAGTGGTGGCGCACATGATTTCAAAGGACCAACTGCTATTGCAGAATCAGTAAGCAAGGTAGACCACAGTCTTGCTACAAATGGGACATTGTTGAACCTTAAATTTCCTCAAGAAGCGGTAGCGGGTATTGAAGGAAGAGATAATTTGGTCAGTTACATTGATGAATATATTTCAAAACAGGCCATGCATGTACAGTTTAATGTCATGAGTTCTGCGACCTTGAGAGCGGCACAAGAAAACCCTGATATCTACAAGGATATGCTTGTACGTGTAGCTGGATACAGTGCCTATTTTGTAGAACTGGGTAAACCTTTGCAAGAGGATATTATACAAAGGACAGAACTTAGCTTTTAAATAAAACTATTTATATTATAAGGAGGATATTATGTATTTTGAAATAGGTTTCTTGTTGGTTGCTTTAATGCAAATTTTTGCTTTCTTTGTCCAGGGGACGACAGGTTTTGGGGCCACTGTTATTTCATCACCTGTAACAAATGGTATTTTGGGGACGGCTGTTGGTGTTCCCTATGGTACGATTATTTGCATTCCGTTTTTATATATTTTAGCGATAAAAGAATGGAGAGAAATTTCGTGGAAAGATTTAGCGAAAATTGTTGTTCTTTGTGCTCCGGGACTTTTGGTTGGACAGTACTTGTTTTATCAAATCAGCGCGCAAACGGCTAAGATTTCGATTGGTTTTGTTATTTGCCTAATTGCGACTATGAATATATATAAATATATCATTAAACCTTTGGTTTTAAAGATTGGAGACGATGAAGAGGCGCCGGATACTTTAGGCAAAAAGATTTTTCGTTACGGGTGCTTAATTTCAGGCGGAATCGTTCATGGCGCATTTAATATCGGTGGTCCACTTATTACGGTCTACACCTTGCAAGCGGTAAAGGATAAGAAGAAATTCCGTAATACAATGACAAGTCTTTGGTGTATTTTGAATGTTTGGAATGCCTTTAACCAATATAGAAATGGTGCTTTCACATGGGAATTAGGCAGTGCGCTGGCTATTGGCTTACCCTTTGCCGCTCTTGGATTCTTTTTAGGCATGGTATTTTTGGAAAAAATCAACCGCATGCAGTTTCTACGCATCGTGTATATTGTTCTAATGTTTATCGGTGTCAATATGTTTGTGCGTAATGTTCCCTGGACGCCTCAATCAATAAAATTGGCAGTGATCAGTGTTGCATTGTTGGCTATTGGGGGCACACTTAATATTATAAAAAAGAAACGAAGTCAAGCAAAAGCTTAATCATAGACTACTATTCAGATAAAAAGGCAGTAATTAATTCAGGAGGGAAAATATGAAAGATTATAATTTTAAAGTACCGCAAAATATAGAGTTCGGGTTGGGCAGTTTGAAAAAACTGCCTGAGATCCTAAATGAAAACAAATCGGAACACGTATTCCTGATTTCAGACAAAGGGCTGGAAAGTATTGGTTTTGTTAAAAAAGTGGAAGATATAATTGCAGAGAGCGGTATAGGATTTACAACGTACTTGGGTGTTGTACCGAATCCTACCATTGATATAGTAAATGAAGCGGCAGATGCCTATAAAGCGTGTGGTGCTACAAGTATCATAGCATTTGGCGGGGGTAGCGCCATGGATGTTGCAAAAGCTGCTGGAGTTCTCGTAGAACATGGCGGCCAGATTACAGATTATGAGGGCAATCACAAAGTGCCGGGACCGATTGGAACTATGATTGCTATTCCAACAACTGCAGGAACAGGTAGTGAAGTGACGGCATCTGCTGTAATAACAGATGAAGCAAGAAACTATAAGTTGACAGTATTCAGCTATGAAATGCTGCCAAAGTATGTTGTCTTGGACCCGCAATTAATTATGACGACACCATTTTCCATTGCAGCGTCATGCGGGGTTGATGCCTTGATTCATGCCATAGAGGCTTACCTTTCCAATAATGCATCTCCATTTTCAGATGCAATGGCGGAAAAGGCAATGGAATTGATCGGCCAAAACATACGTCGTTTTGTTGCCAACAGACAAGACGAAGAAGCGGCCTGTGCCATGATGGTTGGGTCTAATTTTGCCGGCATTGCCTTTGCTTGGGCAAGGTTGGGCAATGTGCATGCTTTAAGCCATCCGGTAAGTGCTTATTTCCATGTGGCACATGGTGTGGCCAACTCAATTCTTTTGCCGACAGTAATGGAATATAATGCATTAGCAGACCAAGGTCGTTATGAAACAATTTATAACTATATCTGTGAAGGCGAGGGCCATGTGGAAAACTTTAAGACAGATATGCTTGTGGAAGAAGTGAAAAAATTGAATTCGGATTTAAATATCCCGAAATCACTTTCGGAAGTGGGTGTAAGGGAAGACTTGCTTGAAATTATGGCAGAAGATGCTATGAAGAGTGGCAATATCCAAGCTAATCCAAGAAAGTCAACCGTAAAAGATCTCATTGAATTATATAGAAAAGCATTATAGAATAGGGGAATATGAATATAACGTCCTGGGTGTTCGGGGTGGTTTGGACACTTAGGACGTAATTTTAAAGAGTTAATTGTCAAAAATATGACAAAGTGTAATAGGGGGAGAATAAATCAAATGAGTACTTACGTAGAAAAAGCGATAAATGTTGCTGTGAGCGTTAAAGATAATAGAAAAATAAAATCAGGGATGGACCGCAAGAAGATTATAGGATGGATGATTGCGACTTTGGTACCGTTGATTGTTTCATTTGTACCACTATCGGCAAACTTCACAGGTAACTTGAAAGTATTCTTCATGACTACATTGTTCGTTATTTTAATTATAGCGTTTGAACTTTTACCTGTATTGATTTCGGCTATATTGTTGCCGTCCTTATATTTGCTAAGTGGACTTGCTCCGGCGGAGCTTGCTTTTGGATCTTGGACCAACACAACAGTTTGGATGGTTCTTGGTGGACTGACACTGAGCTATGTGCTGGATCAATGTGGTTTGCTAAGACGTATTGCCTACTATGTTATAAGAAAATGCGGCGGAACCTATAAAGGGGCTGTATTTGGTTGTTTTTCCATTGGTATCATTTTGAATTTGATTACCTTTTGCCATGGCTGGATTGTTAATAGCGTACTGGTATATGGTATTTGTAAAGCAATGGATTTAAAACCCTCAAGAGAGTCATCTCTTATTTGCTTTGCCGGTATCGCCACTGGTACAGGAGGAACGGTTTTTCTGTATGATCCTGGTTATGCAGCAATGATTGAAACGGCTCTCCGTAATTTTATACCCGGTTATACAATGTCTTTGTTTGCACCCTTTATGTATAACGGATTATTTGCACTGTGGTGCTTAATTGCTATTTTTATTTTAATGAAGGTTTATAGGATAGATGAGATTGATTTTAACATAAGTAAAGAAATTTTTGATGATAAATATGAGCAACTTGGAGCCATGACAATAAAAGAAAAAAAGGCTGTTGCGATAGTGGCGATTCTATTGACATACCTCTGCGCAACTGAGTTTACAGGCTGGTCAGTTGCTTTTGGATTTATGACCATTCCCTACTTGTTGTTTTTCCCAGGGATTGATGTGGGGGATAGCAATGCCATTGGCAAAATGAATTTTTCGATGATTTTCTTTGTGGCAACATGTCTTGGCATTGGGTTAGTTGGAGCCCAAATCGGTCTGGGAGATTTTATTTCAAATATGGTGGTGCCCTTGCTTGAAGGTAAAAGCAAACTATTCATTTGTGTTGCTTTTATGACGGTGGGAGCAATAGCCAATATGTTTATGACGCCATATGCCATGTTAGGGGGTCTTGCTACAACCTTTGCTCAAATTGCAGTGTCACTGGGAATTAGTCCGATTGTGGCCTGCATGATTCTAATGTACTCGTGTGATATGGTATTTTTGCCTTATCAGTCAACAGGCAACCTCATTATGTATTCTTACGGCCTGATGCCCATGAAGGAATTTATTAAGCAGGAGGGATTGAAATCGCTGATTATGTATATAGGATTCATTTTTGTCATGTATCCCTTATGGAATATATTTGGCTTGATGTAATTAATAAAAGATTTACAATCATTAAAATGACGGGCGGGGACAATTCTTTTGCTTTTATTTTGCTGGACAGATGGACTGAATGGGGAATTATTGCCTATAAAAAAGCGGCGACAATGATTGACATTATCGCCGCTTTTTATATTGTGATAGATACTGCAAATTCTTATTTTTTGGGTTCGGGAATAAAGGGAATGATGTTCTTGGCCAAATTATCCATGGGCATGGTTTGTAGCCATACTTTCCCGGGTCCTTTAAGAATGGCCAGGAAAAGGCCTTCTCCGCCGAAGAGGACATTCTTAAATCCTTTGAGCATCTGTATGTCGTAAGACACGCTCGGCTCGAACATGGCAACGTGGCCGGTGTCGACTTTAAGAATCTCGCCTGGCGCAAGGTCGTATGACATGACGCTTCCGTCGAATTCCATGAAGGCGGTTCCGGGACCCGTTATCTTTTGCAGTATGAAACCTTCTCCTCCGAACAAGCCGGTGCCAAGTTTTTTTCGAAAATGCATTTCGAGCTTCACTGATTTTTCTGCGCAGAGGAAGGAAGTTTTCTGGCAAATCAGGCTTTGTCCGGAGGCAAGATCGAATGGGAGTATTTCCCCTGGGAAAGAGGAGGGAAATGAAATCATTGTCGAATCTTTTTCGGATTTGTATGTGGTCATAAAGAGCGATTCGCCTGAAAGTTTGCGGGCCAGTCCGCCGAAGATACCGCCCTCCATGTTGGTGCTCATGTCGATGCCATCAGTCATCCAGCCCATTCCGCCGGATTCAGTGAAGACTGATTCTCCTCGATTAAGGTTCATTACCAATACGGGCAGTTCCCCGCCCTTGAGTTCATAATTCATCTAATCGACTCCTTTTTATTTATATTTGTTTTGAGGCTGAACTGAAAGTCTTTACAAAAGTATTATACCATAATTTATAGCTGTTTTAGTGGAATTGATTCTTTGCCTTATTTATGGAATACTGAAAGAAAGTAAATTAAGAGGGAGGATTATAATGAAATACAATTTTGACGAAATAATTGAACGCAGGGGAACAAATGCAATGAACACCGATGGTTTCAGGGACTACATATTCAATGCTCCGGAGACCATGGAATTTCCCTATGCCGATGACGAATTTATACGGATGTGGGTTGCCGACATGGAATTTGCCACTCCTCAGGTGATTATCGATGCGGTAAAGGCCAGACTAGACAAGCGTATTTTCGGCTACACCCAGGTTTTCGACAAGGACTACTACAGAGTCTTTTCGGAATGGACTAAAAAAATGTACGGTTGGACCTTCCCCAAGGAACAGCTGGTCACTTCGCCCGGAGTCATCCCGGCTCTTTACGAACTCGTAGAACACCTTTGCAAACCGGACAAAAAGGTGCTTATTTTCACTCCGTCTTATGCTTTTTTCAAGCATGCCGCGGACTACAACAATGTAGAACTTGTGACATCGGACCTGAAAAACGAAAAGGGCGTGTACAAGATGGACTTTGACGATTTCGAAGCAAAGGCCCGGGATCCGAAAACCACGCTTTGCATATTCTGCAATCCCCACAATCCCACCGGACGTGTTTGGTCGGAAGAGGAACTCAAGCGATTCGGAGAAATTTGTATAGAGAATGACCTTTGGGTCATATCGGACGAAATTCATTGCGACCTTCTCCGCACCGGAAAAAGACATATACCGCTGGCAAAGCTTTTTCCTGAGTCCGACCGCATTATCACTGCAATGGCGCCCAGCAAGACATTCAATCTGGCAGGTCTCATGCTCTCAAATATCATAATTCCAAACGAAGGGCTCAGAAAGACGTGGTTGGACCGCCACTATCCCTTTGAGAATCCGCTCAGTATTGCGGCGACCCAGGCGGCATACGGACATGGTTTTGACTGGCTTGTTGAACTGAAAAAGTATCTTGATGGAAATTTCGAATTCACCAAGCGTTATCTGGACCAGAATCTTCCCGAAACGGAGTTCGTCGTATCCGAAGCCACATATCTTGCCTGGGTGAACATTGACCCCTATCTTCCGGCCGAGGAGAATCTTTCTCTCTTTTTTGCCAATAATGCGGGAGTCCTTCTGGAGGGAGGAAATATGTTCGTGGGTAATTCCGACGGATACATAAGGCTCAATCTGGCATGTCCCCGCTCTGTTCTGCAAGAGGGTCTGAAGCGGATAAAAGAGGCTGTGTTGAAATAGCCAATGTGTGTCCGGACTGTGAATTG
>DATFJE010000030.1:0-17973 GCA_035269385.1 Clostridia bacterium | reverse complement strand
TGTTCTGCAGGAATATGAGTTCGGGATATGCCTTTTTCATCTTTTTGAGGGAAGTCCACCAATAGTCGTGATTTCCTCTGATGAATATTTTCCTGCCTGGCAAATCAGCTATCCATTCAAGATCTTTTCTTGCATCCGGAAGATGCATTGCCCATGAAATGTCCCCAGGTATCAGCACTGTATCTTCAGGTGAAATATGCTTTCTCCAGTTATTTTCGATTTTTTCATAATGTTTTTCCCATTGGGGTCCGAAAACATCCATGGGTTTGTCCGTGTAAAAGCTGAGGTGCAAATCTCCTATAGCGTATAAAGCCATTTTAATCACTTTCCCTGTCAGTCAAAAACCTGGTATCTGGCTATGTTGACTTTTATTTTTTTCAATAGGTCTTCCAGCTCGTCCAAGCTTCCCTTGTCCCATAAATCATCAAACTCTATTTGGAATTTCATCGCCTCTGCCTGTTGCCCAAGCAAATTGAGCAACTGTATATTGCTTACAATATTCGATATGGTATTTGACTTTTCTTCAAACAGTATTTGCGCATTTATTACCTCGTTTCGAATTTCACACATTTCCCTGTCCAATAAAAAGGCAGCTTCGGAAGCCCTCATAAGGCGTCTTCTTATGTCTTCGGGTATTTCCCTTTTGTATTTATATTTAAGTGAATGTTCAATGGTTGCCCAAAAGTTCATTGCGAGAGTGCGTATCTGTATTTCTGCAAGAATTTCTTTTTCTCCAAATGCCGTCTGAACCGGATACCTTATTATGACATGGTAACTTCTGTACCCGCTATCCTTCTGGTTATGTACATAGTCCTTCTCTTTCTCAATCTTGAGGTCCTTGCCATCTCTTGTTCTCAACAATTCGACCACGCTGTAGATGTCGTCGACAAACTGGCACATTATTCGGATTCCGGCTATATCCTCCATTTGGTCCTCTATGTCGTCTTCATCGATATTGTTTCGCTTTGCCTTCTCCAATATGCTGTTTATTTTTTTTACTCTTCCTGTAACAAATTCGATCGGAGAATATTCGTTCATTTCCCTGAACTCGTCCCTCAAAGACTTGAGCTTGACTTTCAATTCTTCGACTGCCTGTTGGTAGGGAATCAATATTCTTTCCCAGTCTCTTATTCTGTACATATTATCACTCCATAATGAATAAGACGTTATATTACAATATTAACACAGATATAAAAGCCCCCACAAGTGGGGGCTTCAGACTTTTGAAAAACCCCGATTTCTTCGTTGCTTTGCCAAAACCCGTTCGGTCACGCATATCTTCATACGCTCCCGTCACTGGCTTTTGGCAGCGCCTTGAACTTGAGAATTTTTCAAAAGTCTGTGAGTTTGAGATTTCTTCTTCAATCTCAAGCCCCCACAAGTGGGGGCTTGATGTTTGGCATATACCGTTTATGGATGCTATAGCCTTTCTGCAATGTAGCCTACAAGATCGACTACCCTTGCGGAATAGCCCCACTCGTTGTCGTACCATGATACAACTTTTACCATTTTTCCTCCAACTTTTGAAGTAAGGTCGGCATCAAGAATGGATGACCTGTAATCACCAGTAAAATCCTTTGAAACCAGCGGCAATTCGCTGAATCCGAGTATTCCATTCAGTTCATTTTCCGAAGCCTTCTTCATTGCCGCATTGACTTCGTCAACACTTGCCTCTTTTTTTAGATTTACAACCAGGTCCACAAGCGAGACAACCGGAGTCGGCACCCTTACAGCCATTCCATTCAATTTGCCTGCCATTTCAGGTATTACAAGACCAATTGCCTTTGCGGCGCCTGTGGTAGTAGGTATCATTGAAAGAGCTGCGGATCTGGCTCTTCTTGGGTCTTTCTTATGGGGCTTGTCCAAGAGCTGCTGGTCATTGGTATATGCATGGATAGTCGTCATAAGGCCCTCTTCGATTCCAAATGAATCGTTCAAAACCTTAACAACCGGTCCAAGGCAGTTGGTCGTGCATGAAGCATTTGACACTATTTCATGTTTTTCAGGGTCATATGTGGATTCATTCACACCCATCACGAAAGTCCCGTCGACATTTTTTCCTGGAGCAGACAAAACAACTTTCTTAGCGCCCGCTTTGACATGCTTGTAGGCGTCTTCCCTGTTGTTGAATATTCCTGTCGATTCTATCACTATTTCCACTCCAAGGTCTTTCCATGGAATTTCTTCTGGATTTCTGAATGCGGTAAACTTGATTATTTTGTCACCTACGTAAAGTGTTTCTTTGTCGGCACTTACATCTTTTGGATAAATACCGTACATGGAATCATACTTAAATATGTGCGCGTGCTTTTCGGGTCCGCTAGTGCTGTTGATTGCAACAACTTCCAAATCGTCCCTCTCAAGAGCAATTTTTAAAACATGCTTTCCTATTCTGCCGAAACCGTTGATACCTATTTTTGTTTTCATTCTCAGCACCCTCCTTTTCTTTTGTTCGCCTTGAGTATTATATCATATTTTTTAATTAGAGTAACATATTTATCGATTATTTTTCGCAAAACGTTCAACTGAACGATTCACCAAATAATCATATCCTTTGCCCTGCCAAACATTTTTCACAATCATTTTTTCTTCGATAAGGTCCCTTATTTTCCACCAGCTTGTATCCCAATTACAAAAGAGAGTTTTTTCCTTTGGCGCTCTTGCCAAAAGCCTTTGTATTGCAATTTCCGGATCCAATTTTTCCAAAAATAGAACAACCCTGTCAACATATTGATCCATGGTGCAAATGTCGAATTCATTGTTCTTGTACAAATCGCCCAAATATGTGTTTTCCAATACATACAGAGAGTGCAGCTTGACTGTTTGTATTTTCAAGGCCGACAATATCTTGGCGGCTTCAACAGCGTCACCAATATCATCCCACGGAAGATTCAAAATCATATGCACGCCTATGTCAAACCCATAAGGTTTTATCATTCCAACGCAATTTATGAATTCAGCCAGGCTGTGTCCACGATTAAGTTTTTCCAGTGTTTTGTAATTTACGCTCTGCAATCCAAGCTCTATTGAGATTGAAACGCCTTTTCTCTTCGATATATCTTCAAGCACATTCAAATAATCTTCATCAATGCAATCAGGTCTTGTCGAAACGCATATCTCAACCACGCCATCTATGCAAGCTTCCTCCATTCTTGCCTTGAATGTCAAAAGAGGCATGTATGTATTGGTATAGTTTTGAAAATATGCAATAAACGCTTCTGCATTGTATTTTTTGCCTATATAGTCTTTGTTTTTAATCAGCTGTTCTTCCACAGAGAGATTCTGGCTAAGCATTTCGAAACCAGCCGCATCCTCTCCGCAAAATATGCATCCTCCGGTTGAAATGTTGCCGTCTCGGTTGGGACAGCTCAAAGGAAGATTGACGGGAAGTTTATAGGTTTTCCTTCCGTATTTTTCTTTCAAATAATCCGAATATCTGAGATACGATTTTTTCATCACGCAGGGCCTCTTTTTCATAAAAATTTAAAGCAGCCATTAAGGCTACTTTAAATTCAATATACACCAATTGAATGCATATAACAAACCGCTATTGCATGGGAATCAAAACTTCCTGTCCCGGGAAAATCAAATGCGGATTGTCCATCTCATTAAATTCCGCCAAAGTCTGCCATTCTATTCCAAATTGCCTTCCGATTTTCCAAAGTACGTCGCCTGACTTGACTACATAAGTGTCTGCCGTGGCCGGAACTTCTACAACAGGAGGAACGTATTCCGTAATGCGTCCTTCAACTTTTGCACCGGCAGTTCCATTAAGCTCAATGTAATCCATGAGGACTTCTTCCATCCCACCAAGAAGCATTAGCTCCTCCTTGCCGTCAAACATTGTATATCCGTCGCCTCCGGCGGCCATGAAGTCATTGGTTGCAACTTCATAAGTAGCGGCAAGGTCGAGAGGCATGCCTGCAACCATTACGTTCATTATTCTGCTGCCGGCTGGTTTTGAAGGATCAATCTGATAGGTCATCCCCGCAACATGAGTGAAGGCGCCTTTCAATTCCGGATAGTCGGTAGACCCGTTCTCCAAAGCCTCTTTAACCTCCGCTCCGGTCAAAGGCTTGACGATCACAGTATTTCCAAATGGCAACACTGTAATGATTTCTTCAATTGTGATTTCTCCAACGTCGATGGAAGCCCTTATTCCGCCTCCATTGGTCATTACCAGATCGGCTCCTGTAGCATCCAAAATGGCATCTGTTATCAAATTTCCAAGATTGGTTTCTCCTTTTCTAACCATTCCGCGTTCTCCGTCAAGAACAACAGCTGTTGTTCCAACCACGGGGGATACAAGTTCCTGATATTCAGACTTTATATCCTCTATAAGTGCCAAAATTTCCGGATCCCCTTCAATTGTCACATTCTCTTTTTCAAGAAGGCTAGCACTGATTGAAGCTTCTCCGTCCATCCATTCGATTTGCACTACGCCCAAATTCTTGTCGTATTCGCCCGCCTGAACTATTAGGGTCTCTTCAACCATCATTCCTTCAGGAAGCTTGTCATGGCTGTGGCCATCGATTATGATGTCGATTCCATCTACATCCATTGCAACTTTTTCGCTGGTGAGTCCGTAAGTGTCATCAAGACCCAGATGAGCCAGAGCGATAATTATGTCAACTTCATCTTCAAGTTCGTCGACCATCATTTCAGCAACCATTGACGGATCTCTGAATTCGAGGCCTATTGTGTTGTCCGGATGAGACTTGAATTTAGTTTCAGGAGTCGAAAGACCGAATACTCCAATCTTTACGCCATCAATCTCGTAAATCTTGTACGGTGCTATGAATGTTTCGTCTTCCTCTGTATAAATGTTGGCGCTTACAACATCAAATTCCGCCATGCCAGCCAATTCAACCAGTCGATCTTTTCCGTAGTTGAAATCATGATTGCCCGGCACCATGAGATCATAGCCAATCAGGTTCATTATTTCAACCATGCTGGACCCCTCAAAAATAGTTGCTATGGGCTGCCCGTGGAAAGCATCGCCCGCGTCAAACAAAAGGAAGTTTTCATACTCGTCACGAAGATCGTTCGCCAAGGCACCTATCTTGGCAAGCCCCATTCCGTCGTAGTCCCCTTCTTCGACACGTCCATGCATATCGTTGGTATGGGCTATTACTATATTTACCGGTTCCTCAGCCGCATACACACCAGCAAACCCCGACATGAACACAGTCAAAAGCATAATCAAAGATAAAAGCAAACCTATTTTTCTTTTTTGAAACATACTTTTAATCCTCCCTGTTTTATTATGTCACAATCTTCATTTCGATTTGTTTCAATCCCTTTCCCCTAAACCTCTTTATCATATCCTGGTCAGCGGTTTTCTCTCTTGATTTCCCCATAACAATTATGTCTATCTCTTTTTCGCGGGCGAATTTTTTCAGTGTCCCAACAATGTCGTCAGCCTTTACAATCGTCAAGTCTCCACCATTCTTCTTGCTTTCATCAAACAGATATTCAATGGCATCGGCTTCTTTTAATTTCCCGAAATACTTCCATCCCTCCTTTACGACATGAATGACATAAAGGTTGCCGTTTTCTTCGTTTGCTAAAGCCGCCCCGGACTCAATTAAGCGCTTGCATGACTTTTGCTGAGTCACGCAAACCATGATGTTGTGGGTTTTCATATAAATCCCCTTTCTTTGCCGCCCTTATATATATACACATTTAATAGAAACAATATTCAAACAAAAAAAACAAGAGCTTACGCTCTTGTTTTGATTATCAAATTGCATGTTTCTTGATTGTTTCAGGGAGAAGTTTAGGATTGCAACTGAGAGTCATCACAAAATCGATTGTATGTTTCTCAGCAAGCCCCTCTATCCTATCTATAAAATTAATTACATTTTCGTTTTCGCTTCCCATAATGTTGTACAAGCCGTCAATGTAAATTTTTTCGATGTCATAATTGTTGGCGATTATCCCATAAATGAACCCTATGAATTCTTCCGTGGTTTTAACGGGGAATTCCTCAAGATTGACAAAGCGTACACCGTGGTTCAAGTCGTACATGTGCCTGTTGTCGTCGTCGATATACACAACATTCCCTTCAACTGTTTTCATGTCGTCGTTTGCCATGTCGATGATTTTCTTAGTCTTGCCAGTTCCCTTTCCGGATGCAATTATACTTATCAATGTAATCTCCTCCCTTTTTAGCGAAACCAGTTTGTTGATGTCTTAAGTATATATTTCTATTTCGGAAGCCTTATTCCTTTAAAAACAATTATTTAATTTATGTGTCAAATGTTCGTCTTGAGGATGTTCCTCAATTGTCCGCATGCCGCATCTATATCCTCTCCAAGTGTCCGTCTTATACTTGCTGTGATGCCTCTGCCTTCCAAAAATTCCTTGAACTTTTCCTGCACAGCTCTTTCTGATGTCGTAAAATCCCTTTCCTCCACACGGTTGTATCCTATTATATTCACATGGCAATTAAGCCCTTTCAGAAGCTTTGCCGTTTTTTTGAAGGTTTCGAAATCGTCATTCACACCTTTCATGAGTGCATATTCGAAAGTTATCCTTCTACCTGTCTTTTCCACATAGTTTCTGCATGCGCTTATCAGCTCATCAATATTATATTTCCTATTTACAGGCATTATTCGGCTTCTTGATTCGTCATCCGGGCAATGAAGCGAAACCGCCAGGGTTACAGGCAAATTCTCTTCCGCAAGCCTATATATGCCGGGTACTATACCACTTGTTGAAACGGTTATGCTTCGGTAGCTTATTCCCAGTCCTTTCTCTTCATGGGCAAGACGCAAGAATCTAATTACATTTTCATAATTGTCAAACGGTTCGCCGCTACCCATAAGAACAATGTTCGAGATTCTTATTCCTCTGTCTTTTTGCGCTGTCAGAACCTGTCCAAGCATTTCTCCAGCAGTCAAGTTTCTTTCAAGGCCTCCTATGGTAGAAGCGCAAAAGCTGCATTTCATTCTGCATCCCACCTGTGTCGAGATACATATGCTGTAACCATGATGATATTTCATAAGCACCGATTCGATTATTCGCCCATCATTCAATTTCATTGCATACTTTACAGTTCCGTCGGATGAAGCTTGTCTTGCAACTATTTCATTTCTTGACAGCACGAATACATCTTCCATTCTTTTTCTTAGGGCTTTGGGCATGTTTGCCATTTCTTGGAATGAATCGACGCCTTTTGAAACCCAATTGAAAATCTGGTCTCCCCTAAATGCCGGTTCGCCCATTTCGATTATTTTATTATTAATTTCTTCAGGAAACATGCTCTTTATATCCAACAATCTTTTTCTCCTTTGCTGTGCTTATTGTAGAGTTCAAATAGACGCCGGCAATGATCATCAACATTCCCACTGCATTATACCAACCTATACTTTCATTTAGTATCATTGTCGCAAGAGCCATTGAAAAAACCGGCACCAGATTGATAAATATGTTTGTCTTGCTCGGGCCTATACTTCTTATTGCAACCTGTTGTATCAAATATCCAATGCATGATGCAAATACTGCCATATATATGATTGAAAACCATGCCCCTGCAGACGTGGTTCCTACAAGCATCCATGGTCTTTCCATTAAAGAAAACGGCAAAAGCATTATTGTGCAAAAAAGGAAGCTGTAACTAGTAAGAACGATTGGTGTATGATGCTTCGCGGCACGCTTGCTCAAAATCGAATATATCGCCCAACACACGACCGCACCGAGCATTATCAGATCTCCCTTGTTAAAACTAAGCTTTGTAACGGTTTCAACAGTTCCTCCTGAAATCGATAAAACCACCCCGCTGAAAGCTAAAAGCAATGCGCCCACTCTTTTTATTCCAAATGACTCCTTAAGGAATATCGCAGCCAATACGCTTGTCATGAGGGGGTTGGTCGCCCCAATCATTGACGAATTGACGGCCGTTGTATATTTCAAAGCAGTAAAAAACAATGCGTGGTAGCCAAACATTCCCACCAACCCAAGGGCAAGCAGCATGGGCAAGGACTTCCTGCCTATTCTCCATTCGGACTCACGAATAATCATCAATGGAAAAACAACCGCAGTTGCAATCAAAAACCTTAAAAACGCAACCGTAAAGACAGGCAGCTCAGCCACAGCAATCTTTCCCGCTATAAAGGCCCCCGCCCAACAAAGAGCGGCAAAAGCCATCAAAAAATAAATTTTTCTTTCTTTCAAATCAATCTCTCCCGTCTACTTTGAATTCTCTATTTCAATTCAAAACATTTGATTTGTCTCTATGCGCCTGTTAGATCGTTAATCCACTTGTCAGTCCTTATTCTGGAATATCCGACAATAGTTTTACCCACTTCCTCCAAATTGACCAATATTACAACCATATACAGCGGAAGTCCCCAATAGAGGGCTCCCGCAAAAGCAAGCGGAACTCCAATCAGATATATGCTGCCCAATTCAAGGTAAAGCGAGAATTTCGTATCGCCTCCACCCCTGAACAAACCTATTACATAAACGTTGTTCAAGAACTTGATTGGCATCATCGCTCCATAAATGCACAATATATGTTTCGCCATTTCCCTCACTTGTCCGCTTACATTAAACAACAAAGGCACAAAGCCCGATGAGACATACATGAGTATTCCCAAAACCAAACCGCTCACAACAGACAATTTCATCAATCTGTTCGCGTATATTCTAACTTCCCCGCTTTTTTCTCCAATAAGATTTCCCGTTATTACAGCGCCTGCATTTCCCAATCCCACAGCAGCGATAAAAAATATGTTCATGACCGTTTCCGAAATTCTAACCGCGGCAAACTCGTCTGTGCCCATTCGTCCGTATGCTACAGCATAAAGACTCATTCCCACAGCCCATATGCCTTCATTCATAATGACCGGCCATATCCTTCTATATACAGTTTTTATATAAATCATATCAAATTCAAAAAGTTCCTTTATGGACGCTGAAATAACGATACGTTTTCGACTTATCATCAAAACCATCAACACCATCTCGAAGAATCTTGAAATCAAAGTCGCTATTGCCGCCCCTTTTACACCCAAAG
This sequence comes from Clostridia bacterium, assembly GCA_035269385.1. GTDB lineage: Bacteria > Bacillota > Clostridia > Peptostreptococcales > BM714 > BM714. The sequence goes on along the minus strand of DATFJE010000030.1, from coordinate 8,951 downwards.
CCGGGAAAGGCCCAATTCCAAAAATCAAAAATAGATTCAATATGGTATTCATTACAAGAGAAAGGGCACTTATTGTCAACGGAAGCTTTGGATTGCCAATACTTCTTGAGGATATTGAATAGCTGAGGGTAACGGCAACCATGGCAAGAGAAAAAGAAACGATTCTCATATAAACCGCTCCTTCTCTGACAACGCCAGGATCTTTTGTGAAAATCCCCAATATTAGCTCTGGAATCAATATGCCTCCAATTGCAAAGACCATCGAAAAAGCAATTCCTGAAATTATTCCAAGCCCAAGAGTCTTTTTTATTTTACCGGTTTCCTTGCTTCCCCAAAATTGACTGATGAAAATGGAAATTCCGCTATTGATTCCGAAAAGCAATAGAATAAGAATAAAAAAGTACTGGTTAGCAATACCTACGGCTGCGATTTTCTCTTCTCCCAATCGGCCAATCATCAAAGTGTCTATCAGATTCAGAGAAGTAGTCACTAAATTCTGCATGGCTATGGGAAAAGCCATCCAGATTATTTTTTTATAATTTTTTGCAACCATTCCCAATGTTTCTTTCACCGATTTCCCCCTGCATGCTATAATTCATTACCAAATTGATTACTGGAATTATTATTCGAATATTTTTTCCATTCTTCTGTGTTTGAAAACCTTTTTCTTGCTTTCATAATCTCCCACGATGTGCCCATTGCCAAGCATTTTATATTTATATATCATGAGCCCATCCAAGCCTACAGGTCCCCTCGCATGAATTTTGCTTGTGCTTATGCCGACCTCTGCTCCAAATCCGTATCTGAAGCCATCTGCAAAGCGGGTGGAACAATTCCAATAGGTGCTTGCCGCATCCACAAGAGCCATAAATTTTTTAGCTGCAACCTCATCTTCAGTGAGTATGCATTCTGTATGGCGCGACCCGTATGTGTTTATGTGTTTTATTGCCTCATCCATGCTTTCCACTACTTTTACAGACACTTTATAGTCCAAATATTCCGTTTTCCAATTTGATTCATCCGCACTTTCAACATCTATATATTCCCTGGTTTTTTTGCAACCGAAAATTTCCACTTTGCCATCAAAAATCTTCTTGATTTCAGGAAGAAATTCTCCTGCAACAGCTTCGTTTACAAGAATTGTCTCAGTCGCATTGCATGCTGCGACATATTGAGTTTTTGCATCATAGATGACCTTGAGCGATTTATCCATATCAGCATCCGAATGAACATATGTATGGCAAATGCCGTCCGAATGTCCAAGTACAGGTATGTTTGAATTGTCCATTATATATTTGACAAATGCATTTGAACCCCTCGGAAGAATCAAGTCGATTTCCTCATCCATGCCCAGCATTTCAGCAACATCTTCCCTTGTTTCCATAAGCTGTATCCAGCCTTCCGGAGCACCGCATTCAACCGAAGCATTCCTTATGATATCATAAAGCTTGCGGTTGGTTTCTGCAGCCTCGCTGCCGCCCTTGAGCAGAACCGCGTTTCCGCTTTTAAGGCACAATGAAGATATTTGAACAAGTGCATCCGGCCTCGATTCAAAAATTACTCCTACAACTCCAATCGGGCAAGTCACTCTGAAAAGTTCGAGTCCTTCGTCAATTTCCATAGAATAAGTTGTTTTTCCTACCGGATCTTCCAATTCACCAAGGCTTTCTATACCGTCTACGACTCCGTCTATCTTGTCTTTCTGGAATTTCAAACGCTTAAGTATAGGCGCCTGCAAACCTTCTTTCTCGCTTCTTATCAAATCCAAAGAATTGGCTTCCATAATGGAATCCATGTTTTCATCCAACGCTCTTGCAATTGATTTCAATATGTTATTTTTGATATTTCCGTCCAGTGCGGCCAACTCAAGAGATGCTTGTTTTGCTGCCATGCCTTTTTGTTTCATATTCATTGTTTTTCTCTCCTTATAGTCACTTTATGGTCTATTTTATCATATACTGGCATTCATTATTTATGCCCGACTTTCGGATTGACAGCATAAGCCTTGAAACGTTTTTGTCAGATTGTTATTGTTTATTTTTTTTAGAAAAAACAAGATACAAACCTGCCGCAACCAAGATTAATGGCCAATACCTGTCAACCAAAATCAGCCATTCGGCTATGTCCAAATGCCCGGCAGCAAACACAAATATACCAAAGGCGGCAAGCGCCGTTCCTGTTACAACCGCCCAACCGGCCCTTTTCCCATTACTTTCATTCCGTGTATTATGTATGAAAAATATCAAATAAAAAGCAATCGCCATGAAAAAGAAAAAAGCCGCGCCTTCTAAATTATTGCTTAATAATAAAGCTCCCGAATTTTGAATGTTTGAATAAAAACCCAACATTAGTAAAATGCACGCAGGTATCAAGAAACCAATTGGCCTACGCCTTACAAAATAAGCAACAAGAAATACTGCTCCGAGCCCAATCAAAAAATACTCTCCTGAAATCCAGCCTTGTCTTGATGCAAAATTTACAATTCCTATAGTTAAAAGTATAAATCCAATGATTTTTTTATCTCCCATAAAATCATCCTCTCTTTCGGAATTCTTCAAGCAATAAAAGCTTTTCTGTTCGCTTCATTTTTTTTATTTCCGACTCTCTTCTGAGGGCCTCGGACTTGTTTTCACAAATCTCAAAATATTTTAGCACCACCGGTCTTTTCGACCTGGTATACTTTGAAGCCTTTCCCTCGTTGTGCCTTGCAACTCTTTTTTCCAAATTTGAAGTCCACCCTGTATAAAGGCTTCCGTCCGAACATTGCAATATGTATACAAAAGCCATAGACCCAATCCCCTCATTTTCATTCCAATGTATATTATATCCCAATTCACACCAAAAATAAACAGAAGGCACAAATGCATGCCTGCATTCGAGCCTTCAAAATTCATCTTGTCCAATTGGCCGGCACTTATTTTGCCGATGCCGGTTCGATTTGTATCGGTTGTCCCTTTATAGTATTTCTGCCCATTACCCTAAGAACTTTATCAGCATGTTTTATTGGCACTTCTACAAATGTATACTTGTCAAAGATGTCAATTGACCCTATCAGGTCTCCAGGCATTCCGGTTTCACCGGCAATCGCTCCAACAACATCTCCGGGGCGAACGCCCTGTTTTTTGCCAATATTTATAAACAGTCTAGCCATTCCCGGCTCCGATCCGTTTTCTTTTATTGATGTGTCGGTTTTTTTAGCTTCCTGCTTGTTTTCTCCCATAACCATCTTCAAAAGTGCAGCTGCAATATCCAATGTGGAATAGTCCTCTTCGAGAAGCTTCTCAATCATATGAGTTTCTTTTCGTATATTCTCATTTTCGACTATTTGCCCAACCTGCTGAACCAATCCATTAAATCTCGCCTCTTCAACATCATTTATTGAAGGCATTTTTTCTCTTTTGATCTTTGTTTTGGCGTACCTTTCGATACTCTTGAGCTTATATACTTCTTTACCGAAGGCAAAAGTTATGGCTTGGCCTTCCCTTCCGGCTCTTCCAGTTCTTCCAATTCTGTGGACATAATACTCCTCGTCCTGTGGAACATCATAGTTGAAAACTATTTCCACATCATCTACATCTATTCCTCTTGCCGCAACGTCTGTGGCGACTAGTATTTCTATTGTGCCGTTTCTGAAACTGTTCATCACCCTGTCCCTTTGTGATTGCTTAAGGTCGCCGTGCAAACCGTCTGCAAAATATCCTCTGCCTTGCAGCTCCTGCACTATCTCGTCCACCCGCCTCTTTGTATTGCAAAAAACGAGTGACAGATTAGGGTTGTTAATATCTATAAGCCTTGTGAGCAGCTCGAACTTGTTTCTCTGCTTGACCTCGATATAGGATTGCATTATTTTAGGAACCGTCAATTCCTTATGGGCAACTCTAAGTGTCTTGTAATCCTTAAGATATTTTTTTGCTATCTGCAGGATGGGTTTCGGAAGAGTGGCTGAAAACATTGCAGTCTGTCTTTCCGACGGCGTATCTTTCAAAATGGTTTCTATGTCTTCTCTGAAACCCATGTTAAGCATTTCGTCAGCTTCATCGAGAACCACCATATTGATGTGTGAAACGTCAATTGTCCCTCTTCTCATGTGGTCCATTAGCCTTCCAGGTGTGCCGACTACAACTTGAACGCCTTTTCTAAGCGCATGAATCTGCCTGTTTATTGGCTGTCCCCCGTAAACAGGCAATACATTTATTCGCTTCATGTATTTTGAAAGCCTTTTTATTTCGTCCGACACCTGTATAGCAAGTTCCCTGGTGGGACATATTACCATTGCCTGCAATGCTTTTTTGTTTGGCGAAATCTTTTCAAGCAAAGGTATCCCGAAGGCAGCCGTTTTGCCTGTTCCCGTTTGGGCCTGTCCTATTATATCCGTACCGTTCAAAAGGTGCGGAATCGATTGCGTTTGTATGGGTGTGGCCTCTTCAAAGCCCATATCATCTACAGCTTTCATAATCTTTTCTGAAATTGTCAACTCTTTAAAATTAATGGTTTGCATACATTTCCTTTCTGCTTCTTATTATACTTTCCATAAAAAAAGCCACAACTGAATCAACATTCATATGCAGCTTCAATGAAATCTCATCTACAACTTTATGATTATACACTATTTAATCACTAATTGCAAATATTTCATCTTTATATACTTTCATCTTTATATACTTTCATCTTTATTTTTTACGAAGGTTCCCATATCCAATTCTTCAAATGCCTTTTCCAATTCATCTTTGCTATTCATTACAATGGGGCCCCTCCATGCAATTTTCTCCTTCAACGGCATGCCTGACAAAAGCAAAAATCTCACACCTTCGCTGCTCGCAGTGACTTCTATGCTTTCTCCTTCTTCGAAATGTGCAAGCGTCCCATTGCAAACAAAATCATTCCTCTCATTGTCGAAAAAACCTTTTCCACCAATGACAAAGACCGAAACATTCAAATCGGGATCTGTTTTGTATCCAAAATCTTCATAGGGCTTTATTTCGACATCTAAAAGTGTAGTGTCGGCCTCAATACTTTCAACAGGGCCAGTCACCCCTCCATAACTGCCGGAAATAATTTTAACCACCGCCTTGTCAGTTTCGACCGACTTGATTTCAGATTTTTTTATGTTGTTATATGCTGGCCAAACCATTTTTTTCTCCGCAGGCAAATTTATCCAAAGCTGAACTCCCATGAGATGGTTGCTTTCCATCATCATTTCTTTGTGGACGATTCCGCTCCCAGCAGTCATCCATTGGCAATCCCCTCCATTTATTATTCCCCTGTTCCCTAAGCTGTCCTCATGTTCAATGCTCCCGCTTATTAAATATGTAACCGTTACGATTCCTCTATGGGGATGCCAGGGAAAGCCTTTTATATAATCAGCGGAGTCTTTAGAATCAAAATAATCCAATAGTAAAAAAGGATCGAAATCCGGAGACTCCAAGTATCCAAAAATTCTTGTCAGTTTCACACCGGCTCCATCCATCGATTGCCTTCCTTTGTAGACTGATTTGATTTTTCTTGTTAGATCCATTTTAAGTCCCCCTGCAAAATATTCTTCACTACCAAATTATTAATACCCATCACAACTTCAATTTAACTCATTTGGCAAATTGCACACATTAAAATACATTTTGCGTGAATCAAGTGATACATTTTAATATATAATTAAAGACATTAAGAAATATTTGCCTAGGGAGATTGCAATGAACTCAATAAACATAGACCATTTAAAAAAAGTGCTTTACGTTTTCCCAAAACTGGTTTTGGGTCTTTTCCTCTGCGGCCTCGGTATTGTAACTATGCTTATGTCAAACATCGGACTTAATCCATGGGGAACATTAAGCGCCGGATTAGTAAATGTAACTTCAATAAGTTTCGGACAATGGTCTCAAATAATAGGATTGGCAATAATTGTTTTCACAATGTTTTTAAAGGTTGTTCCTGGAATTGCCACAATACTGAACATGTATCTTATAGGTTTTTTTATGGATCTCATACTGGAATCCGGGCTTATGCCTTCTCCTGAAAATGTCTTTTTTCAAATATCCATGAATTTGGCAGGATTGTTTATCTTTTCATTGGGCATATATATGTACTTAAGCTGCGGCCTTGGAGCTGGTCCACGCGATGGACTCATGATTGCTCTCATGCGTCTTACAAATAAAAGCGTCACCATAATTAAGACAAGCATTGAGGTAACCGTAACGGTTTTGGGCATAATGATGGGCGGTCCTCTAGGAATAGGAACCATTATGGCCGCACTGCTGGGAGGAAAAATTCTGGATCTGGTCTTAGGCTTTTTCAATTATGATCCCAAAGAAAAAAGACAGATGGATTTCTTGGATCTTTATAAATTCATTACCGAAAACGACAAAAGAGAAGGAATTTCCACAAAATAGGGAAAATCCTTCTCTTCTTTGACCAACTATTCATATACTACAGCTGTACCTGAAGCCGTTACCATGAGCATATTGTTCGCCTGCCCCAAAACCTCGTAGTCTATGTCCACCCCGACCACTCCGTTGGCTCCCACTTTTCTCGCCCTTTTTTCCATCTCCAGCAATGCATTTTCGCGCGCCTCGATAAGCTCGCCCTCATAAGACCCGGAACGGCCTCCAAAAAAATTAGTCAATCCGGCGGCAAAATCCTTTACAAAGTCGACTCCGGAAACAACTTCACCGAAAACAATCCCCTTGTATTCAACAATGCTCTTGCCTTCAATTGAAGGCGTTGTAGTCGTAATCATTTTTTCCTCCTTGAATATATTTTTAAATTTGCTAGAATCAAACCTTGAAAATCCATCCTTCAGGAGCTTCCATATCCCCTAACTGTATTGAGCAAAGGGTCTCATAGAGCTTCTTCGTTACCGGTCCTACTTCCGTAGTGCTGTGGAACACATGCATTTTACCCTTGTACTCTATTCCGCCTATAGGTGTTATGACAGCAGCTGTTCCGCATGCCCCGGCTTCCTTGAATTCATCGAGGGCATCGATGTAGACGTCCCTTTCGACGACTTCCATTCCCAAATAATCTTCAGCAATTTTCAAGAGTGAATACTTCGTTATGCTCGGCAAAATCGATTCCGAATTCGGAGTTACAAATTTATCGTCCTCAGTAATTCCAAAGAAGTTTGCCGCACCCACTTCCTCAATTTTGCTACGGGTTGCCGGATCGAGATATATGCAATCGGCAAATCCCGCTTCCACTGCCAATTTATGCGGGAGCAGGCTTCCGCCATAGTTCCCTCCAACCTTTGCGGCGCCAGTACCCTTTGGAGCGGCACGGTCATAATCTGTCACATTGAAATTCACAGGCGTCATGCCGCCCTTGAAATAAGGTCCTACGGGAGAACAGAATACCACAAACAAGTATTCATCTGCCGGCTTGACTCCCAAGACGTCACCCACGCCAATCACCAGAGGCCTCAAGTACAGTGTTGCACCAGTTCCATAAGGAGGCACATATGCTTCGTTGGCCTTTGTCACCTGCCTGCATGCGTCTATAAATTTTTCTGTCGGCACCTCCGGCATTAGAATCCTTCTACAAGTGTTCTGCATTCTTGCCGCATTCATGTCCGGCCTGAACAATTGTATATCCCCGTTCTTTGTCCTGTATGCCTTGAGACCCTCAAAGCACTGCTGTCCATAATGCAAAGCCGTTGAAGATTCGCTTATATGAAGCGTATTGTCCTCTATAAGCTTTCCTTCATCCCATTTTCCGTTTTCCCATCTTGATATGTACCGGTAATCTGTCTTTTTGTACTCAAATGACAATTTACCCCAATCAATTTCCACTTTTCCGCTCAAACAATCCTCTCCTTTCCATTTTCATCGAATTCCTTTTTTTAAAAATCAATAACATCTCCTACTCCAAAGGGTATGCTCCCAAATGTTTCATAGAAGGCTGTAAGAGCTTCAAAATCCGTACAATGACTGGTTGATATGTAATCCGGACCAATAACCTTTAGGTATTCAATCGTCTTCTGAGTTCGTTCCCCGTTGCCTTTAAGATGGAACCCTCCAAGCACTGCGTGTACATTCTCTACTCCAGTCACTTCCTTGGCGCGCTCGACAATGTTGCATATTCCCGAATGGGCGCAACCCGAAAGTACCGTAAGTCCTTTTTCTGTAACCATTGCCAACCCGGTATCGTCCACAACAAAATCCTCGCTTCCGTCAGCCTTTGAAAATGGTGTATACTTCGATTCAAAATCGGTTCTTCTGGGGATTTGCCCCAAAAAGAATACATTCTTTTCAATTTCCAGAGGTTCAACGCTCATTTTGATTGACATCTTTGATGCAATTTCATTTTTAGAGAAAGGCAGCCCCAAAACTTTGTTCTTTCTGTACCTTTCAGTAAACACTTCCGGATGGCAAACCAGTTCACCACCATTTTCCCAAAATGCGAGACCGGTACCATGATCCCAATGCCCATGGCTTAAAACACACTTTTTTACATCATTCAAATCAATTCCCATGTTGCCGGCATTTTTCAAATACAAATTCGAGCTACCAAAATCGAAAAGCGTCTTTCCCTGCACGGTTTCCAAAAGCATGGACAAGCCCCACTCCGCCTGGAGTTTTCCCTTTGCATGATTGTCCACCAATACTGTGAGCTTCATTTCAAACCACCTCTCTTTAATTTTCAAACAAAACTTCTTCTTTATTATAATACTATCGAATGAAAATACAAAAAATGAAAAAACCCCGGTCAAATGACCGGGGTGAACATTACTGTACTATTTTACAGATGTTACGTTTTCAGCTTGAGGGCCTTTAGGACCTCTAGTTACGTCGAAAGTTACTTCTTCGCCTTCTTCAAGAGTTTTGAATCCTTCTTTGTTGATTTGCGAGTAGTGTACGAAAACGTCGTTTCCGTCTTCTGCTTGGATAAAACCAAATCCTTTTTCTGCGTTAAACCATTTTACTGAACCATTCATGCGTGTATTCCTCCAAAATTTTATTCCT
>DATFJE010000029.1:0-3549 GCA_035269385.1 Clostridia bacterium | reverse complement strand
TTATAATTCTATGTATAACAACTCCTGTGGAGGCGATTAACGTGTCATTTTCATCAAAAACAAAAAAAGAATTGACCCGTGTCGAGCAAACGGACCACGAGTGCATGATGGCGGAACTTTCAGCCATTGTACACATAAGCGGCACAATAAAATTGGCGGGCAAAAATCGCGTAAATATAGAAGTCAATATAAAAAACGCTGCTATTGCAAGGCATATATTCAGCCTTTTCAAGGTGGCGTGCGGAATTCATACAGACATAAGGATGAACAAAAACACAAAGCTCAAGAAAGCGAACATATATACAATAGCCATTGAAAAAGAAGAAGGAGCCAATGAAGTGCTTGAAGCGTTGGGCATAATACGCAAGACAAACGAAGGATTTTCAATAAACAATTCCGTACCGGATGAATTGATTGAAAAAGAAAAATGCAAGAGAGCTTATCTGAGGGGGACATTCATCGGAGGAGGTTCACTTAGCGATCCGGAACGGTCATATCATTTAGAACTTGTGGCGCACAACATTGAGTACGGGGAAGCCTTGATGAAAATCATGAGGGCATATGAACTTTTCCCCAAGTTGATTGAAAGAAAAGGCAGCCAGGTTGTGTACATTAAAGAAGGCGATCAGATAATTGATTTCCTTAATGTCATTGGAGCCCATCAGACACTTCTCGATTTTGAGAATGTACGAATAATGAAGCAGATGAGAAACAACATAAACAGGATAGTGAATTGCGAAACCGCAAATCTTACAAAAACTGCCGACGCGGCATACAGGCAGATAAAGAACATATTGTTTATAGACGAAGAAAGAGGTCTTGATTTTCTGTCTGAAAATCTCAAGGAAATCGCTTTGGCAAGAATAGCCCATAGAGAGGCGAGCCTCCAGGAATTGGGACAATTGCTCGATACACCCATAGGAAAATCGGGTGTCAACCACAGATTCAAGAAAATCAGGGAAATAGCCATGGAAATCAAAGAAAAAAAGGATGAATCAAAATGATGAAGAAAAAAGGTTTCGCCCATTTGCATGTTCATACCGAATACAGCCTTCTTGACGGCTATGCCAGGATAAATGAAATTTTCAAGGAAGTAAAAAGCCTTGGGATGGAAGCTGTGGCCATAACAGATCATGGATCTATGTTCGGAGTTGTGGATTTTTACAAGAAAGCCTTGAAGGAAGGCATAAAACCCATAATTGGCTGCGAGGTGTATACGGCCCCCAGGACAATGAAAGACAGGGATTCATCAAAGGACAAGAATGCCGGCCACCTTGTTCTTCTTGCTGAAAACAATGAAGGATACAAAAATCTCATAAAGCTTGTATCGAAGGCATATATCGAAGGTTTCTACTATAAGCCGAGAATAGACTACGAGCTTCTAAAAGAGCATACGGAAGGTATTATAGCCCTTTCGGCCTGCCTTGCAGGAGACGTTCAGCGCCTCATAATGGAGCGCAATCCGGAAAAGGCAAGGGAAAAGGCGCGTTGCTTAAGCGAAATGTTTGGAAAGGACAATTTTTATCTTGAGCTCCAAGACCACGGCATACCAGAACAGAAGCTTGTCAATCAAGAACTTGTTAAGATGAGCAAAGAACTCGAAATTCCATTGGTGGCTACAAACGACGTTCACTATATCCGCAAAGAAGACAGCCGCGCACACGACATACTCTTGTGCATACAGACAGGAAAGATACTGAGCGACACCGAAAGGATGAAATTTCCGACAGACGAGTTTTATCTCAAGTCACGGGAAGAAATGGCCGAGCTTTTCGATTATGCTCCTCAAGCGCTTGAAAATACTGTTGAAATAGCCGAAAGGTGCAACGTAACCTTCGACTTTGACCAAATATATCTTCCTGAGTTTGATGTTCCTGAGGAAACTGCGAACAATGAATATCTTAGAAAGCTTTGCCTCAAAGGATTGAGCGAAAGATACGGCGAAGTCACAGAAGAGCTTCTTGAGCGTTTCGAGTACGAAATAGGGGTAATAGAGGAAATGGGCTATGTGGATTATTTCCTCATCGTATGGGACTTCATACGATTTGCAAAGGAAAGTGGAATTGTTGTGGGACCCGGCAGGGGAAGTTGCGGGGGCAGCATAGTCGCATATGTGCTCAAAATAACCGATGTAGACCCTATAAGATACAATCTCATATTCGAGAGATTTCTTAATCCCGAACGCATAACCATGCCCGACATAGATATTGATTTTGAAGACGACAGAAGGCAGGAAGTCATAGAATACGTAGTCGAAAAGTACGGCAAGGAAAAAGTAGCTCAAATAATAACATTTGGAACAATGGCGGCAAGGGCTGCCATACGCGATGTTGGAAGGGTTCTGGATGTCCCGTACGGAGATGTGGACCGGATAGCCAAACTTGTCCCGACCGACCTCGGAATAACGATAGGCAAGGCTCTTGAAATAAGCTCAGAATTCAAATCCCTTTACGATTCGGACCAAAACTCAAAATATCTAATTGACAATGCGTTGAAACTTGAGGGAATGCCTCGCCATGCTTCCACACATGCTGCGGGCGTTGTCATTTCAAAAGATGCCGTAGACGAATATGTGCCTCTTTATCTTCATGACGACAGTGTTGTGACACAGTTCACAATGGGTCTTTTGGAGGAACTGGGACTCCTGAAAATGGATTTTCTGGGCCTTCGTAACTTGAGTGTGATAAAAAACGCATTGAAATTCATAGAAATCAACCAATGCAAAAAAATAGACCTGACTGCCATAACCTTCGACGACGCTGAAGTTTTCGGCATGATAAGCAAAGGAGACACATTGGGCGTATTCCAATTGGAAAGTGCCGGAATGCGTCAATTCATGAAGGAACTCAAACCGGAAAGTTTTGAGGACATCATAGCGGGAATCTCCCTCTTCAGACCGGGCCCTATGGATTCAATACCGGTATACATCAAGAACAAAAACAATCCAAAAGAGATAAAATATGTCCATGAAAGCCTAAGGGGCATTCTTGATGTGACATATGGATGTCTTGTTTACCAGGAGCAGGTAATGCAGGTGGTGAGAGAACTGGGCGGCTACAGTTACGGCCGGAGCGACCTCGTGCGCAGGGCGATGAGCAAGAAAAAGATGGATGTTATGCAAAAGGAGAGACAGTACTTCATTCATGGGAAAAACGGCGATAATGGAACCATCGAAATAGAGGGCTGCATGCGCAAGGGAGTTCCGGAAGAAGCTGCAAACAAGATATTCGACGATATGATCGATTTTGCTAAATATGCATTCAACAAAAGCCACGCCGCGGCATATGCGATACTTGCCTACCAGACGGCATATTTGAAAAGATACTATCCGGTTGAATTCATGGCGGCTCTGTTGACAAGCGTTACAGGGAACTCGGCAAAGGTGGCTCAATATATTCAGGACTGCAAGAGGATGGGAATAAATGTTTTGCCTCCCGACATAAATACCAGCTACAAGCATTTTACGGTCAACGGAGGAAACATAAACTTCGGACTTCTGGCCATCAAGAATGTGGGCAAAGGCATAATTGCTTCTACAATAAAAGAAAG
>DATFJE010000028.1:0-9296 GCA_035269385.1 Clostridia bacterium | reverse complement strand
GAGCACATCCCTTGTTATAGTCCCGCTTTCCGTAGCATCGGCATATTTCATGAGCAATTTCTTTTCATCGTCGCTGCAGCGCTCGTTTACGAGTTCCATATGCAACAATACGGGCTCACCGTCAGTAAAATGAATTCCCTGTTCATCCATGGCGCACAATCCAGATATTCCATTTCTTTTCAGTCTATCGTTGAAATTGATTACCACGCCTCTCTTGCCTTTGGAAAACTTCCTGCTGTTCATCTTTAACTCCTCCATAGTTCCACAATGCTGTCCAACTTAGTGTATCCTATCCAAATTCTATTTCAAAGCAATAACCCCGTCACCATGCATTTCCCCATACATTTTTCGATATAAGATTATTTCCCTTAGCTATTTTGTTAATCCAGTCTTTCAGTCGCCTGGGGCTTCCAAATTTCATGTTAACATCTCCATATATTTTCGAACCGATTCTTTAATATTGAAAATCCCGGCGTATCTTAATAACTTGGCATAGTCGGCACCCGGTGTTTTTAAATACCTTTTAACTGCTTCATTTACTACATCTGTATCCAGTTGGTTTTTCTTTTTTAGGCAATCACAGATGGTTCTTTCTTTATCATATACATGGACTTGATGTCCAAAAGGCGTATACATCGTAATTTTTCCAATCGGATGGAGTTTCTCAGAGATGTAAAAGAATTTATATTTTTTCTTTTCTTTCATAAGTCTTGTGCTATATCCCGATGGAATTGTCAGCATCACCTGGAAAGGTGTCCTATCTGTCAAATCATGAAAATATAATGCTGTCTCATGTGAAAAAATGCCTTTTTTACATCTGTATTGAATTAATAAATACTCATCTTCCATCTGATTAACATCCATATACAAGCCCTGTTCAAGTTTTTCAATTTCACCAGATTGATACATGCGTTGAAGCGTTTTATAATCCACACCTGCTTCTTTGGCTTCACAAGATGTCAAAATGCCCCTATTCTTTTTTAACAATTCAATTGCCTTGTCTTTTTGAGTCATAATATCGCCTCTTTTGTTGTCATATTCGTTCGTAATTATGATACCATATACTCACAAACATGACAAATCGCCGTCCGTATTGAGTACGCCGTTTAAAAAGTGCACCTTGACCGCTAAACGAGATCATCCTCTCCGGTAACGATGCATTTGTATTCGTTATCCACTACTGAAATTGGCACGTATTAACGTGGAAATTATGACCTTCCTTGCCGCACTTCCAACCAATCCTGTCCAAATAAGCGAAAGAGGATTTTGCTGATATTGCCAAAGGGGAAAGCCCTTCAACTTTGGGATATCTTTTATCCAACACTCTCGAAACATCTTTTTCCGCTATTATGCAGACACCAATTTCCCCTCTGCTGCAGACAACCCAAGTAAAATCAGCGGTGCCGCCCTTCAGCATGCTTGAAAAAATTTTCTTGCGGCAGCTTCCTTCATCGATCGAATCTTTAGGGGCAAATGCCAGCACACTATTTTCATGCCTTTGATGTTTCGACACCGTATGGATGTGCTTAATAAAAACCCCCATGTTTTTTTCGATATCTTTCATAAGCCATTCATTAACCTGCCCGATATTTCTTATATTTGAAACAAGAGCAACAGCGCATTTGCCTCCCCCCGAAGTCCTGACAAGCAAAACTCCAAAATCGGCTTTCCTCTCTAAAAAGCAATTGGCCCAATTTCCGCCGGCTCTTTCTTTTCCCCATGCTCCACTTCCATATTTATATGCGATTCTGTCGATCATTGCCTGTGCCGAACCTCGTAGCCCGTCTTTAGAAGGATATGCCGCCCCAATACTGCCTGCAACCCTCTCGTCCACAACCAGCATCAAGGGGATTTTTTCTTCTCCTGGCTGAATATTCGCAGTAAGAAAGCTGTAATCCATCCCAAGCGTTCCAAATAAAAAATCCGAATCCACCCTTACCCCTCCTTCCCTTCACCGTCTTTTCCCCTGCGGCATGCTCCGTTCAACATTCTCAAGATCGTCAAGCGTCAAGGGTCTGCCTCCTTCTGCCTTTGCCCTCAAGGATTTGGCAGTTTCCGTATCCGGGTCGAGCAGGTCGGCAAGCTGCCCCGCCCAAGCCTTGGCCAGCTTCTTGTTAATGAATTCCGCCCCCTCCGCATGTCCGATTACAAGCCCCAGGTAGCCAAGCCAGTCCGGAAAACGGCATTCCTCGGATATGCTTCTGATGTCAGCCCCCTCGCAGATCTTCTGAAAAGCCACCATGTCCATGAGGTCCCAACTTCCCAGAGCGTGCATGCTTCCCACATCCCTTTCCAGCCTGCGGTGGTTCCTTTTCCTCGTCACCCAATCCCCGTCATCCGGGTGATGCCCCTGCATAAGCTCGATGAATGCGTACCTGAAGTACATGTGGCCGCATGTGGTGCAGAAAAGATTCCAACACCAGTTTTCCCTTGATGCCAGGCAGCAAAGCGCCTCGAATGCATTTCTTTTCATGAAAGCCTCCTTTCACGCCATTTTTATTCCTAATCCCGTTTTTCGTAGTCCTCATCCACAGCTTCACTCCATTTCTCAGATATGCAGTCCTTTTCCCTGAAATTGCTTACGGCCTCCCCCAGCGAATAGAAGCTTTTGGATGTCCCTGTACTGTCCGCGCGGAAGTTTGCCGCCCTGTTTTTTCCAATTCCGAATCGCACCGCCTCAGCAACCGCATCGATATTCGCCCCAAGGAAGATGAACTCCCATCCGAACTCGCTTTTCTGGTACTCTACCATCTTTCTTACCTTCTCATAACCGTATTCCCGGCTTGCGTTCTCCATTCCATCTGTGGTTATGACGAACATGACCCTCTCTGCACGCTTTTCCTCCGCAGTGCGCCTCTGTGCGTCGGTTATCCTTGAAATCGTCTTGCCCACGGCGTCAAGAAGCGCAGTCGTGCCTCTTACAAAATAGTCCTCGTCGCTCAATGGGACGAGCTCGCCAAGGTCTACGCGGTCGTGCAAAAGCTCATACTCGTCGTCAAAAAGCACTGTGGTAACAAGCGCATTCCCCTCCCCGGCCTTCTGTTTTCCGATCATCTCGTTGAAGCCTCCTATGGTGTCCCTTTCCAGCCCGCTCATGGACCCGCTCCTGTCGAGAATGAATACCAGTTCCGTCAAATCTTTTTTCATGATGTCACCCTCCTTTTAGTTTATGCTTTAAGGATAGCAGCATTGAATAAGCAATTGGTCGCATGAAAAGCGACAAATAAATAAGCCGCATGGATATGCGATCTGCATATCCATGCGGCATTGCTTTGCATATTTTCAGTTTTTCAGATTCTTCGCTGTTACGCCCTTACGGTGCTTCCCAATTGTCTTTGGCCGTATTCGAACAATACACAGTTTACTTTCATTATGTTATAGTTTTCTTGCTTTATGAAATACTTGACTATCAGATCGCTCTCGATGCTGTTTGAAATTGTGAATCCTGCCCTCGAAAGAAGATCCTTGGTCTCGTCCAGATTCAGCTCCAAGGCAATGGCAAAAGCGAGTGCATTATGCTTGCTTGGGCTGTAGTTTACATCGCTTCTTATCTTCGAGAAGAGTCGTTTGTCGATGTTGGCTCTTTTATACGCTTCGACATCCGTGAACCCCTTCTCATCAATCATCCTCAGAAGTGTCTGTGAAAATGTGTCTTCCAGCTGTTCAAGCACATCGTCAAGGCTTCTTTGGTAACCGCAAATTTCAGAAGGCTCCCGAAACGGTTCCATATCATATAAAACCATTGGGTCTACAGGCATGATTTCCATGAAGTTGTCGTCTATGTACTGCTTGACCGAATAGAATAGCCTATCTGAAATTCTAAAAGTCTCCTTGTCGTAGACGACAAGGAAAACGTCCATCTCGTGATTATTTAGGAAATCCGCTATTTCCCTGGTTGCCGTTTCCAGGGCAAGATCCTTCGGGTATCCGAAGGTTCCGGATGAAATGATTGGGAAGGCTATTCTCTTAATCCCTACTTCCACTGCAAGAGAGAAGCAGTTCCTGTAGCAGCTTGAGAGAATTTCCTCTTCTCCGCTCTCCCCGCCATCCCAGACAGGCCCCACCGTATGGATCACATACTTCGCATCAAGGTCGCATCCGCTCGTTATCTTGGCCTGACCCGCCTCGCATACTCCCAAAGACCTGCACTCGTCGAACAGCTCAAGGCCGGCGGCGAAATGAATTGCCTCGTCGACTCCCCCGCCACCCGAAAAATATGGGTCAGTAGGATTGACAATTGCATCCACATTCATCTTTGTTATGTCGTTTCTGATTATCTCAAGCGGCATTTCTTCACCTCCACAAAAGTTAATTCAATATGAATTATTGCTAAAAATTCCGAGAATATCTCCCCCATTTTTTTCCGTCTTTACTTTATTAAAACACTTTATTGAAGCAATAACCCCGTCCCGCTGTATTAAATAAACAATTATGTCGACTCTTTAAATTCATATTCATTGCTTGCTTATATCATATTCCTTTATTTCTTCAATCAGTCCTTTAAATATTTGAATAAACTTATCCATTTTCTCTTCAGATTTAAACAGGCTCCAATCGAATGAGGGTCTTTTTCTGAGTTTGTCGTCCGGTATTGAGATTCCTTCAATCTCATTGAGCCTTTCCTGGATTTCCTTCCTTTTTTCATCCGTATCAAGAAATCCCCCTATATATTGAAAACGAATTTCTATAACAGTGCTTCTTGTCAATGGGTATACCGAAATAAACTGATGGCTTTCAATTCCATCAAATACCAACACAAAGCTTGCGTGTTTTTTCCCTCTGCCCCACCAGATTCTACACCCCATTGCCTCAAAAGCATTAAGCAAGGATTCACAAACTCCAACAGCTTCAACACCATTCAGATTTTCAACCTGATTCATAAAGCTTTCTCTGTCCCATATTATATTCGCTCTTTTCTTTATGTCGTTTGATGCGACCGTTTGTCCGACGATTTTGGGAACAAGTGTCTTCATGCTTCCTGAAGACCTAAACTGCTTGATTTCAACACCCAAAACCTCGGTTTCAACCATTTGGCTGTTTAAAAATTCAATGATTCGTCTAAGGCTCATAGGAATTTCATCGGCAACAAAAAGCAGGCGAATCTTTCCGGATTTTAGATTTGAATTCACCATTTCCCAATAGCGTTCTTCCATTTCATCATCAATATGCAATTCATCTTGCAAGCTTCCACCATTGCTTTCGTATGCCGCTCTTATTCCCTCGATTGACCAATAAGCCGTTGCATTGGCAGCATAATCAAGCATCTGCGCCACAACCTCACGCCTGATTCTCGTATCAGTGCTTCTTTTAACTTCTACAAAGGTAGGTATCGCATCTTGATCCAAAAACAAGTGATCCAAAAACCACCAGTTTCCACCATCTGGCACTGACGGAACCCCCATCTCCCGGGAAACAAATATCCACTTTCGAGGTTCATCCGGAGTAATCTGATCTCCGCCCAAAATACCGGGGCATGATTCAATCAATCTTTGAAACAAATCTTCATTCTCATATTTTGTCTCTTTCAGCTCCATAACATTTTCGTCCTCATCTATAACAAATATGCTTCCGGACATGGCCCTCTCCTCCCTATTGGTTGACAGCAAAGTCAACCGCTTCGCGCCTTGATCTTTCCATGAACCTTCCCGCTATCTCAAAAAGCCTGTCCTTTATTTCTTCAAAAGGCTTATCCAAGTTCACCGTACAGACAAAAATATCGTTACCGGTCATTTTATACCTTTGATCCAAATCATAATCGACCGTAGGGTATAGCAGCATCCCCCCTATTTCACCATCGAAATCCATATTTTTTACATATGTGAATATCTGATACATATTATATGAAATCAGTTTTTCTGTTGTTCCAAAATTCCTCTTTGCCAAGGCGCTTGCATAATACTTTGTGTCAATAACCAGCATTTTTTCAAAATCTTGAAGAACTATGTCCGTTCTCATAAGTGGCAAAAGATTATCCTCGGGTTCCTCATAAATGTCCCATTTGATAATTGGTGAAAATACCCGTTCATAACCCATTTCACGCTTATAGAAATTAAAAACAAATTTCTCGTAGAGTTTTGCCATTTCCCTTTCCTTGAGAAACGAAGCAAACCTTGTTTCTCCGCTCTCCTCATTGCTTATTAATCCTTTATAAATCAGTTCGCAAATATTGAGAAGAAGCCTATACTCGGTATTGTTCCTGTGATATCTTATGCTTTTCCATTCCACGCCAAACAGGTCTAGTGCATCTACTTCTGAAAAATACCTGAGCAAAATTCTAATTTCCCTCTTGTACTTATCGTCTGTGTATGGGCAACAAATTAGTTTACACATTGTTGTCTTTAGAATTCTATTAACCAGTATGTTTTTTTCAAAATCATCAAAGCTGCAGACAACCCTTTTCCTTATTATTGAATTTCGTTTGATTGTATCATTTATATTAATTCTGCCTCTTACAGTGGACATCTCCATAGACTTGTTTATGTAGTCCTTGGCAAATCCCCCCTTAATCAAACGCTTTACCCCTAACACAAGAATTGCCGCCAACAGATTGTATATGTTTTCAAACGCCTCCCGACCCAAGTCCTCATCAGCAGATCTCTTGAGTGTGTTTTCCCACGCATAGCAAAGCATATGGTAAATATTCCTTATGGGTATCATAAAATCATCTCCCCAACAGCCTTTTCTTCCATTCGGCAACCTTGCCAGGATCATCGAACCAATATTCCGAAAGCTGAGGGATTATTTCATACAAAACAGCGTTTTCGTAAACCTTGCTTGTGAGTTCTTCATCATTTGTACAAAAGTAACTGTGCCCTATGCAAAAGCCGTTGCCAAGAGAAGTATCGCTTTCTATGGCATTATTCAACTGTGATATCTTGGAATTAATTACAGATGCAACTTCGTGATTCTTATTTTCCATATAACCCTTGAAGCTGAGATTATCAAATGCGGGATCCATATCTATAAAGCAGAATCTCCTCCTAAGTGCATAATCAAGTATGGCAAGGCTCCTGTCTGCCGTATTCATTGTTCCAATTAAAAATAAATTTTCCGGGACATGAAAACCCTCATCAGAATAGGTCAGTGAAACGGAATAGTCCACTCCACGCTTATCCGCTTCAATCAGCATGAGAAGTTCTCCAAATATCTTACTCATGTTTCCCCGGTTGATTTCATCGATTAAGAAAAAGTATTCTTTTTCCGGATTGTCAGCCGCTTTCATGCAAAAGTTGTAGAAAATACCGTTTTGTAATTTAAAACCTTGACCGTCAGGCCTGTATCCCATAACGAAATCTTCATAAGAATAGCTTTGATGAAACTGAATCATCTCAACCCTTTCAGCATCCTTTTGGCCCATTATTGAATATGCCATTCTCTTAGCTGCAAATGTCTTTCCTACCCCTGGGGGCCCTTGAAGTATTATGTTTTTCTTTCTGCCTAACATTTCTCTTATAGTTTCATACTTTTCCTCATCCATAAAAACTTCATCCAAAAAATCGTCTTTTGTGTATTTCTTATTTGGAACTACCACTGGATCAATTAAACCGATAGCTTTTTCCAATTCATCTTTGCAAATTTCAATTGCGTCAAAAAGCTCTTTTCTCAAAACCCATTCAAAATGTCCGTTTTCCCTGCGCTTTCCATCGAAAGGAACATGCCACCATTGAACCGATCCGTCGTCCCTTTCAGGAACTTGACACTTTGCATTATCGGTTATTCTTCTTGCAAGGGCAACAACCGGTTTATTGTATGAGGATGAATGGACCCCATCTTCAAGAGAAAGCTCTTTTGCCGTAGCCCCTCCGCCTTTTTCGTGCATTTTAAGAACCAGTCTCAGGTCTTTTTCATAAAAAATGCTTTTGTCCCTTAGCATGTCCACCCATTTTTCAGTGCTTATATCTATGGGAATATCGAAATCAAAGTTTTGGCCGTCATTTAGCTTGTCGATATCCCAAAACTTCATATCTAAGACCCTAAAGTTTTTGAATCTGCATTTTTCATCTCTGAAATCAATCAATTTTCGTGTATTTCCAACATAGTTTATTAGCTCCTTAGGCTTTTCCAAAATGACTCCTGCTCCCTCAAGCAGGACTGCAGAATCTACGACTCCGCTGTTTATTACCGGGAAAATTTCAGGTTTGAGGCAATGAAGAACAATGGATGCCGATGCCACACCCATTCCTTTGATATCATTCTTTAGGGCTTGGCCTGCCAAATCCAGGGTCTCGCCAACATCATCAGTTTTCGAGATATCAATGCAAAGTGAAATAAACTTTGAAGCACTGGACTTATCAGCTTTTCTGAATTTATAGAATCCCGTTCCGAACATCCCAACAGACCAATCTCCAGCGCTGTTTTCATATTCATGTCGTTTAGCCTTCTCAACAATTCTTCTGAATATACCATTAAGCCTTTCTTTTTCATCTCCGGACAAATGGCTCTCGGCAATTTTTTTATATCTGAAATTCTCGCCGCCCTTCCATGATCCGACCGCCATGAAATAGAGCATGTCTAAGTCAACAACATCCATCCTGTCCGATGGAACTGTTGAAAGCGAAGTTACCGCCTCCCTGACAAGCTCATACGACCCGTCATGCCTGTCAGGAATGATATCGGGCGCTGTCATTATACTATGCAGTAAATCATTGTCTTTATACTGAATATAAAGCTGCAAAGCGCTCTTGAGCGTATGGGTCCCCGAATACCAATCCCCATTTATGGGTATTTCATGCTTCAATGGAGAACCGTTTTTCTTGTCTTCAGAAGTGTATTCCAAATCACTTAGGAGTTTCTCGCATTTATCCTTTAAAAACATTTCGTCCAGGTCTCCATAATATTTCTCAATTCGGAGACAATTTGATACTCTTGCATTAATAGTGTTTGCACTTGAATTCTTGATAACCTTCATCCACTTTGAAAATGATTTGCTATCCATATTTTCTCCCCTCGATATCAATACTATTATTTATGCATCTATAAAAAACGAGTTTAAAATTTACCCGCAATATACATTTTCACTATGCCAAGCCAAAAATTCTTTTGAAGGCATATTTGTTTCTATGTCCGGCAGATTTGCCAATCGACTCCCATGGTATGCATAGTACTCCTTGCCGTTTCCGTAATCCTCTCTTATTCTTCTGCTCACTTCAATTTTGTACTTTTCATCTATTGTAAGATAACCCCTGTCGAAAAGAGTGTGCAGGTCCTGCCTGAGCAAAAGTCCGTTGCTCGTTCGATGTGGTCCATCCAACCCATAAGGCTTTATATGTGAAGCGTCAAGCACAGGCAATGTCTTT
>DATFJE010000027.1:0-6490 GCA_035269385.1 Clostridia bacterium | reverse complement strand
CTTACTCCCGAAGCAAGCGCGCTACCAAGCTGCGCTACATCCCGAAAAAAGGCACAACACTATGATACATAATTATACGGTTATAATCAATAGAAAAATGCCAATTGCCTCTTTTTTTTATCAAGGGTCTTTCCGCATCTCAACAAAATAATCATACGCCGTTTGCATATTTTCTTGTATCCGTTTTCATTTCTTCACGTTTCCGTCACAATAATTGTGTAGTATAATCAAAAGAATGGAAGGAGTCTTAACATGCAAAATTTAATTGCACTGGCCATTTCTTTGGCCGCTATTCACTTTTTTTCAAAACCAATAAGAAAATACGCCGCGATATTCTATGCAACGGCATTGATTTTTTCAGCCGTAGCCTTGGCATACCCGGCATTTCCCATATCATCCATTATAAACGACGGGTATCTCGGATTGTCCCTATGGATTATCGTTATGTTTGTGGGAATACGAAATCCCTTCAAAGCACTTTCCAAAAAAATACGTTTGGTGAGAACGCAACTGTCCGTTGCGGCTTTTATTTTCACCTTCGCGCACTTCATTCATGACTTTATGCTAAGCTTGGAGCTTTCGATTGCAACCGGAATTGTGTCTTTGGTGATAATGGCGCCGCTTTTCGCAACTTCGTTTGAAATTGTGCGAAAGCGTTTCAAGTGCTCCACTTGGAAGAAGTTTCACCGCTTCGCATACGGAGCATATGTTTTAATGTTCATGCACGTCATTCTTGTAACCGGCAATACGGTCAACCTGCTGTATTATTCGGCAGCACTTTCCCTGTATCTCTTTTTCAAGTTCAGGCGCGCCCGCGCGGCGACCCGCACTTTGATATATCCGCTGCTTTTGCTCATAATATTCAACTTGATTTCAAGTCCATTGATTAATCCGTTTAAGACAGAAAAAGCCACGTCGCAGATTGCCCCCGTTGCCTCAAGCTCTTCCGAAAACTTGTATCGGGACGGAACCTATATCGGAACAGCCGACGGGTACGGTCCTGATTTGACCGTAGAAGTGGCAATTGAAAACAACGAAATATCAAAAATAGACATTGTGAGCCACAACGAACGCGGAGAGTCGTTCTACATGCCGGCATTCGAAGCCATTCCCGCGAAGATAATCGATTCGCAATCCATATCGGTAGATGCGGTGAGCGGGTCGACATATTCATCCTACGGAATCATGAATGCAGTCAACGACGCACTGTCGGACGCAATTGAATCGGGAAGCATAAAGGAAATTGATACGCCGGAGCATTCGGAAGAAGAAGAGCGTGGAACTGGAAAAGGAAAGGGTAACGGAGAGGGACTGCACAAAGGAAATCATGAATAAAGCGAATGCCGCGCATTGAGCGCGGCATTCTTCTATTTATACATCTTATCGATAGCAGCTTGAACTTCTTCATTTGCAAGAAACTCGTCGAAATCGCCCACGCGGTCGTAAACTCCCTTTGGCGTCAGCTCTATCACCCTGTTTGAAATGGTTTCAACAAACTTGTGATCGTGTGAAGAAAAAAGCAGAATCTCGCTGAAATTCTTTAGTCCGTCGTTTACCGCCTGTATCGACTCAAGATCGAGGTGGTTGGTCGGCTCGTCGAGAATAAGGACGTTTGACCCTGAAAGCATCATTTTTGAGAACATGCACCTTACCTTTTCCCCACCTGACAGTACCGGCACTTTTTTGAGCGGTTCCTCTCCTGAAAAGAGCATCCTTCCGAGAAATCCCCTTATGAAGCTTTCTTCTTTTTCCTCGGAAAACTGCCTAAGCCAGTCAATTAGGCTAAGGTCAACCCCTTCAAACCATTTTGCGTTGTCGTTTGGCAAATAGGCCTGGCTTGTTGTAACACCCCACTTGAATTTCCCCGAATCCGGCTCCATTTCCCCCGCAAGAATCCGAAACAGCGTAGTGACAGCCATTTTATTCTTTGAAAGGAATACGGCCTTGTCGTTTTTGTTTAAGGTAAATGAAATGTCGTCCAGAACCTTGACGCCGTCGACAGTCTTTGTGATTCCCTCTACAAACAAAATGTCCTTTCCTGTTTCTCTGTTCGGCTTAAACCCTACGAAAGGGTATCTCCTCGACGAAGGCGCTATGTCCTCCACTTTTATTTTGTCGAGCAGTTTTTTCCTCGATGTCGCCTGCTTTGCCTTGGATGCGTTGGAACTGAACCTTGCTATGAATCTTTCAAGTTCCTTTATCTTCTCTTCGCTCTTCTTGTTCTGGTCTTTCATCAATTTAAGGGCCAGCTGGCTCGACTCGTACCAGAAATCGTAGTTGCCCACAAACATCTTGATTTTACCGAAATCCACATCCACCATGTGGGTGCAGACCATGTTGAGGAAATGCCTGTCATGCGATACTACAACAACCGTGTTTTCATAATTTATCAGGAATTCCTCAAGCCAGCTTATTGCGGCAAAGTCCAAGTGGTTTGTCGGCTCGTCCATGAGAAGTATATCGGGATTCCCGAAAAGAGCCTGTGCAAGAAGCACCTTCACTTTTTCGCCCCCTGAAAGCTCTCTCATCAGGAGTGCATGTGACTCTTTCATTATTCCGAGCCCGACAAGAAGCTTTTCGGCGTCGGTCTCTGCATCCCAGCCGCTGAGCTCGGCAAATTCACCCTCGAGCTCGGAAGCCTTGATTCCGTCCTCTTCCGAAAAATCCTCTTTCGCGTAAAGGAGGTCCTTTTCATTCATTATTTGGTATAGGCGTTCATGGCCCATGATGACGGTGTCAATTACTCTTTCCTCATCGTATTCGAAGTGGTCCTGCTTAAGGACGGCGAGCCTCTCTCCCGGTGTTATGAAAACATCTCCGGCGGTAGGCTCAAGTTCTCCTTCGAGTATCCTGAGCAATGTGGATTTACCAGCCCCGTTGGCTCCAATCACTCCATAGCAATTCCCTTTTGTGAATTTCAGATTCACATCTTCAAACAGTTTTTTATCAGAAAATCTTAAAGCCAGATTATTAACGCTTAACATTTTTTCACCCTTTTATCCTTTTGAAATATTATTTTGCCAATTGTCCACATTTGATTAGTTTACCGTAAAATGAAATAAAATGCAATCACTCCTCAATAAGCGACCATAGATGGATTCCCGGCATGTTTCTGAATATTCCAACTTTCCCTTGACCTTAAGATGCCCCCGGTTTATGATTAAAGAAATACTTACGAAGGGATGTGTACATATGGAAAAATCCAAAGACAGGAATGACTGTATAAAAGCCCTCATAATCAGAGAATACAAGCCGGGCGATTTGGGTTATATTGACTATATGCATTGCAAGCTGTACGAAAAGGAATACGGCTTCGATGTTAGTGAGTTCGAGCCGTATGTTTTGCCTGCCATGGGCAAATTCCTGGAAACAAAAGACCGCAGCGGGAGCATGATTTGGGTTGCTGAAGACAAGGGAGTGATTGTAGGTTCCATTGCCATTATCCAGAACAGCGAAAAAGATGCACAGCTAAGATGGTTCATCGTTGACCCTTCTGCCAGAGGTACCGGTCTCGGGAACGCATTCATCAGAACTGCGCTGGACTTTTGTAGAGAAAAAAATTACGATTCTGTTTTCCTCTGGACTGTAAAGACATTGGATGCGGCTCGCCATCTATATGGAAAATACGGGTTCGAAATAACGGAATATGTTTCCCGGTTCCTTTGGGGAATAGACCTTATCGAAGAGCGTTGGGAATTGACCCTTTAAATCGCACAATTTCACTATCAAAGGCTATTGCATCCGCAGCAGATGCAATAGCCTTTAAAATTTGCCTTTTATTAAAATTTCTTAACTTTTCATACCTCTAGTCCAAAGCACTTTAAATCCTCAAGAAAGCTTTCGACAGCTTCTTCTTTGGTCGCCCATGATGTCACGAGGCGAATCGCGGTATTGCCTTCGTCGACTCTTTCCCATTCATAGAATCCGTAGCTTTCCATCATTTTTTTTATTAAGCTATTGGGCAGTATGGGGAAAATCTGATTTGTAGTGGAATCTGCCATAAATCCATAGTCCAGATTCTTTATTCCATCGGTAAGCTTTGCCGCCATCTTGTTTGCGTGTCTCGCCAAATCAAAATACAGATCACCCTTAAAAAATTCCTCAAACTGGACTCCGAGAATCCTTCCCTTCGCAAGAAGAGCTCCCCTCTGCTTCATTGCATATCTAAAGCAGGGCTTAAGCGATTCATTGTTGATTACAATCGCTTCCCCTATCAAGGCTCCATTCTTCGTTCCGCCTATGTAGAAAACATCTACAAGTGATGAAAACTCCTCTATTGAAAGGTCATTGCCATCGGCGCATAGCGCACTGCCAAGCCTTGCACCGTCCGCAAACAGATAAAGATCTTCTTCCTTGCAACAATCTGAAATTGCCTTTAGCTCATTCGCAGTATAAAACGTCCCAACTTCTGTTGAATTCGAAATATATACCATTGACGGCTTGACCATATGCTCGAAATAATGCTCCTTAAGCACCGATCTTATCCCTTGGGGCGTCAGTTTACCGTCTACGCTGGGCAAAGCATTTATCTTATGACCCGTGGATTCAACAGCTCCGGTCTCATGGGTGTTTATGTGTCCCGACTCAGCAGATATAACTGATTCATACGGCCTTAGAATGGATGAAATGACTATCAGATTTGCCTGCGTCCCTCCTGGCACGAAGTGAATATCGGCATGGGGTTTTCCGATTCTCTTCCTGATGATTTCGGCGGCCCTTAAGCAGTGCGAATCGTCCCCGTAGCCATCCTCCTGGTTCATGTTTGTTTCCAAAAGAGCCTTGAGTATGTTTGGATGCGCTCCTTCGCTATAATCATTCTTGAAACTGTATGTCATGCCATTGTCCTCCTTTGTTCCAATAGTTGCAGCATTGAAATTTATTTTTTTATGGTTGATAATATATAATTGCTGTTTTAGTCAATTTGCAGTAGTTTTCCGATTTGGGCTTGGATTTATTTTTTTTTAGGAAACCGTCACTTGACCAAATCGGCAAATGTTCCATCTGCCGCTGCCGAAAGGTTCTCGGGCGAAAGCTCCATTTGAAGCCCAATCATTCCGCCGCTGACAACAATTTTTCCAAGAGCTTCGGCGCTTTGGTCCATGAAAGTCGGGAAATGCTTTTTCATCCCTATGGGGGAACAGCCTCCCCTTATGTATCCTGTAAGACTCAGTATATCCTTTACGTGTATCATCTGCATCTTCTTCTCGCCGGCGGCCTTGGCGGCTTTTTTGAGATCGAGCTCTTCTGTGACAGGAATCACAAACACGAAATGATCTCCGCTTGCGCCTTCTGCAAGGAGAGTCTTGAACACCGATTCGGGCGGTCTTCCTATTTTGGCTGCAACAGATATTCCGTCGATTTTTCCGTCCTTCTTATCATATGTAATTGTTTCAAAATCGACTCCTTCTTTTTCAAGAAGCCTCATAGCATTGGTCTTTTTTGTCTTTGCCATAATTCACTCCTTAAGTTCTTTAGGTTAATAATACGCCGAATTCACCTTTTTGCGAAGGCATAAAAAACAAAGCCCCACAAAAAACGCGGGGATTTTTTCTTTTATGGGCTATTTTTTCTTTTTTCTTTTGCCTTCCCTTATCCTGTCGAGTGATTCCTCTATATGCTTGTACATGATTCGTCTTCCCTCATCCGGTTTCATCTCCTCGAAGCATCTGTACAAGTCGACGTGTTGTCCCATTTCCTTGTTTAGGACATACTCGCTCAAGTGCTCGAGAATGACCTCTCCCCTCTGGGCAATCAAATGGTCTGCAATCGAGTCAAGAAAATTGAAAAGTATCTCATTGCCGGCAATCTCTGCTATCTTCATGTGGAACTTGAATCCCATGTCAAAAGAATATTCTTTCCTTTCCAATGCGGCAACGCCATAGTCCAGAATGGCCTTCAGGGCTGCCCTGTCCTCGTCATTTGCCCTCTCTATGGCTGCATATATGAGCTGAGGCTCTATCCAAAGCCTGGTCTCCATCAAATCCTCTATGGAACTTTCATTTTCTATCAAAAGAAAGAGTCCCAGGTTTTTTATGTTTCGGAGCGCGTCATCGGCTACAAAAGTTCCTACACCGGGCTTTGAAACGAGAAGTCCTGTCAGTTCGAGGGCTTTGAGTGATTCCCTCATGGAGCTTCTTCCTATTCCGAATGTTTTTGACAATTCTATTTCTCCGGGTATCCTTTCACCGGGTTTCCATTCGCCTCTCTTTATAAGCTTGGTTATCTGATTCGAAACCGCCTCATAAAGATTTGTCTTAACAACTCTTTCTATCATCTGTTCCTCCCCAAAAACTTCCTTGATAATATTATACACTATTTTTATTCCCTAAAAAACCTCGCCCGGTTATTCTTGTCTTTTATATGCCAAACTCTTACAAAAGAAAAGGGCGACGGTTTGAAACCGTCGCCTTTTTCCTCATTTAACTTGGTTTTGCTTTTTTTCACATTACAGCACTTTAAACTTATGCCGCTTTTTCAATCTCGTCTTTTT
>DATFJE010000026.1:0-15646 GCA_035269385.1 Clostridia bacterium | reverse complement strand
GCAACCAATCCCGCTATATGAGCCATGTCAACCATAAGATATGCCCCTACTGAATCCGCTATTTTTCTGAATTTCTCAAAATCTATTTCCCTGGAATATGCACTGGCTCCCGATACTATCAGTTTTGGTTTGCATTCCTTTGCAATTTTTTCAACTTCATCATAATCAATTCTTTCCGTTTCCTTATCAACCCCGTAGCTTACAAATTCATAAAGCCTTCCAGATTGATTCACAGGACTTCCATGTGTAAGATGACCACCATGGGGCAAAGCCATTCCCATGACAATATCCCCGGGTTTTAAAACAGCCTGATAAACCGCAAAATTCGCACCCGAACCTGAATGTGGTTGAACATTTGCATGTTCAGCTCCAAAAAGCGATTTCAATCTTTCTATTGCCAGATTTTCTGCCACATCAACTTCTTCACAACCGCCATAATACCTTTTTCCGGGATAACCCTCAGCATATTTGTTTGTCAATACGCTTCCCATTGTTTCCATTACCGCTCTTGAAATAAAATTTTCCGATGCAATAAGTTCTATTCCGCCCCTCTGCCTTGTCAACTCCCTGTCGAGAACTTGCATGATTTGAGGATCGGTTTCTTTGAGATATTCGTAATTCATGAAATCACCCTTTCAAGATTATTTTGGTTATTTCCGGCAAATATTTTTTTGATCTTTTGAATTCTCCGTTTTTTGATTTTATTATTGCAAAAGTTGCTGTCAGGGACATCAAGGCCGTAGCCCCCAAAATCATCTCATGATTTACTATATCACTTTTACCCAAAAACCAGTTGGCAATAAAAACGCAAATCAACATGGTAATCAGTGGAAATCCGTACAAAATAGCCGCGGCACCAAGCAGATCACCCTCATCCATGCTTATTTCAACATGGTCGCCTTCCTTCGCATCCATGCTGTTGTATGCATCAGAGTAAACACTCCCGTCGTCTTCTCCAATTTTACATGCCTTGCATTTTCCGCACGCTGAATGCCTCATCAACTTTACTTGAGCCATATCGCCCTGTATTTTTACAACTTCTCCGACTCTATACATTTTTACACTCCCGTTATTTTAAGAAACCTATCATAGTTTCAATCAATTCGTCTATGGTCTGTTCTTGTTCTGTTCCCTCATTTTTACATTTCATCATGCAATGGTTCAAGTGATTTTCAAGAACTATTCCCCCAACCCTGTTTACCGCTGAACGAACTGCTGAGATTTGGATAAGTATGTCGTTGCATCCTCGTTCCTCTTCGATCATTCTCTGAATTCCTTTAATCTGCCCTTCAATTCTCCTCAGCCTTCTTTGAACAGAATCCTTATCATAATTGGCCATTTAAACCCTCCTTATACCTGTATACGGTATAATTATTATATTACAGTCAATCGACTTATTCAACCAAAAGAAAAACTCCTTTCAAGCGCATTTCTGCACCATTCGGGAGCTTTTAAATTTTTATCAATCAAGCGTGAGTGAAATGCTCAACTCTTCAAGCTGTTTTTCATCGGCTGCTGCAGGAGCCTCGGTCATCAGACATGTCGCGTTTTGTGTCTTTGGAAAAGCAATTACTTCCCGTATGCTTTCACTGAATGTCATAAGCATTACCATTCTGTCCAGTCCGTAAGCAAGTCCCCCATGCGGCGGAGTGCCGTATTTGAAGGCGTTCATGAGAAATCCGAATTTTCTTTCAGACTCTTCATCGCTGAAACCCAAAGCTTCAAACATCTTTTTCTGCAATTTCGAATCATGGATTCTTATGCTTCCTCCACCAAGCTCTACTCCATTAAGAACTATGTCATATGCTTTGGCCCTGACTTTTCCGGGTTCCTTGTCGAGAAGCTCTATGTCATCATCAACCGGTGAAGTGAATGGATGGTGCATTGCAACATATCTTTCATTTTCCTCATCATACTCAAGCAAAGGAAATTCTGTGACCCATAGAAATTCATATTTGTTTTCATCCAACAATTCGAGTTTTTTTGCCACATGGACCCTCAAGCTTCCAAGCGCGTCATAAACAACTTTTTGTTCATCAGCCACTATCAATATCAGATCATTTTCTTCAAGTTCAAACAATTCTGTTATTGCATTCAGCTCTTCAGCTTTAAGGAATTTCTGAATGGGAGAAACAATCTCGCCATTTTCAAGCTTAATCCATGCCAATCCTTTCGCACCGTAGGTTTTTACATGTTTTTCTAATTTTGAAATACCCTTTTTGCTGAACTTGTCGGAATAACCTTTAACATTGATTCCCTTAACGGATCCTCCGCTTTCAACAACATTCCTGAATACCTTGAATTCGGTGTCCTTCAAGGCTTCATTCATATTTTTCAATTCGAATCCGAATCTGATGTCAGGTTTGTCTGAACCGAATCTCTCCATTGCTTCAATATATGGCATCCTCGGAAAAGGAATCTTAACATCAACTCCCATGACCTCATTGAATATGTGCTTTATGAGCTTTTCATTTATGCCTATTATATCGTCCTCTTCCACAAAAGACATCTCTATGTCGATTTGAGTGAATTCGGGTTGTCTGTCTGCTCTTAGATCCTCATCCCTGAAGCATCTGGCTATCTGAAAATACCTGTCCATTCCTGATACCATCAGCAATTGCTTGAAAATTTGCGGAGACTGTGGCAGTGCATAAAAACTTCCGGGATTAACCCTGCTTGGAACAAGATAATCCCTTGCCCCTTCAGGAGTGGGTTTGGTAAGCATAGGTGTTTCAACCTCTGTAAATGCTTCTCCGTTAAGAAAGTCTCTGGCTGATTTTGTGACTTTGTTTCTCATGATAAGGTTTTTTTGCATCTTGGGCTTTCTCAAGTCAAGATAGCGATACTTAAGCCTGAGCCGTTCTCCTGCATCATCGTTATCATTTATGTGTATCGGCGGGATTTCAGCTTCAGACAATATCTTTATTCTTTCAGCATATATTTCTATGTCGCCAGTATCCATATTTTCATTA
Organism: Clostridia bacterium; assembly: GCA_035269385.1. Taxonomy (GTDB): domain Bacteria; phylum Bacillota; class Clostridia; order Peptostreptococcales; family BM714; genus BM714. Next base: position 12,674 of record DATFJE010000026.1, on the reverse strand, counting down.
ATCGATTCCCTTATATTGACTGTTCCTGAAACGGCAACGACAAATTCTCCTCTTATCTTGCTTGCCTTTTCAAATGCTTCATTCGATACAGCTTCATCAAAAACAACCTGCGCAATTCCTGTGACATCTCTTATGTCAATGAATATCAAAGCACCAAGATTCCTTCTCTTTTGTACCCATCCCATCAGAGTTACGATTTCACCTTCGTTTTCTTTGCGTAATGAGCCGCACATATGCGTTCTTTTCATGCCCTTTAACAGTTCAGCCATACTCTACATCCCCTCGTTGAATTTTTTCGCTATCTCTTCAGCTATATTGCTTATTGATATTTCACTTTGTATTCCGGTTTTCATATTTTTTAGAGTAACGGCATCCTTTTGCAATTCATTGTCACCAATTACCAATGTATATAAGGCATCCTTCTTGTCTGAATATTTGAACTGCGCCTTGAGACTTCTTTTAAGATGGTCAAAATCAACCTTCAAACCCATTGTTCTCAATTCAGAAGCAATCTCTACCGCTTTTTCAACAGCTTCCTTACCCATTGCTGCAATAAAAACATCAAGGCCTTTAGGCTTCGGTATCTCAATATTGTTTTTTTCCAAAGTCAGTATGAGTCTTTCAACTCCAAGACCGAAACCCACACCCGGAGTTGACGGACCACCTATTTCTTCAACCAAGCCGTCATATCTGCCGCCGCCGCATACCGTTCCCTGTGCCCCAATGTCGCGGCTTATTATTTCAAAAGCCGTTTTAGAATAATAATCAAGTCCTCTTACTATGTTGGCATCAATCATATATTCTGTTTTCATCAAATCCAAATTCCTTTTCAGTTCTTCAAAATGGTCAGAACATTCTTCACACAGATAATCAAGAATCGAAGGAGCGCCGGCGCTTATCTCCTGGCATATCGGACTCTTACAGTCGATTATCCTGACTGGATTTCTTTCGAACCGGTCATTGCATGTGCTGCACAATTCTCCAAGCCTCGGAGCATAATACTCCTTCAAAACCTCAATATATTTTTTTCTGCACTCTGGACAACCAATACTGTTTATTCTCAATTCAAGATTTTTAAGACCGACTTCTTTGAAAAAAGTCATACCGAGGTGGATTATTTCAGCATCGGTAGATGCATCCTTCGCCCCGAAGACTTCTATTCCGAATTGATGAAAAGCCCTAAGTCTTCCAGCTTGCGGCCTTTCATACCTGTAGCATGGCGTATTATAATACAATTTTGTCGGCTGAGTCATGGCATACAGCTTATTTTCTATGAATGCCCTGACAACCGGCGAAGTACCTTCAGGTTTAAGCGTAAGGTCCCTTTTACCATTGTCCTTGAATGTATACATCTCTTTCTGTACTATGTCAGTTCCTTCGCCAACACCTCTTTTGAACAAAACTGTATGCTCAAATCCCGGAGTTCTTATTTCTTCATATCCGAAACGGTTGCATATTTCAGCGAATTTCCTTTCAACGTATTGCCATTTATAGGCATCAAAGGGCATTACGTCCTTAGTGCCCCTGGGCGCTTGTGTCAACATAACAATTCCTCCCTACAGTCATTTTTACATCTAATAATTATATCATAAATGAAATACATTGACATGCAAAATAAAAAGAGTATGACATTGCATACTCTTAAGTCCTTTCATCAAATTTTGTAAGTATTATCTGAAGCGCTTCTTTCAAGTATTCCTTTTCCCTTTCACTAAGCCTTTCATATAAATCCTTTACACCATTTATCTGTTTTTCGAAATCCAAGCTCATTGATATTCCCCCCAAGTGAATTATATTTCATATTATATATCAAATAATTAAAGATTTCAATATTTTCTGAATTCTTTAATTAATAAAAAATCCAACATAAGTTGGATTTTTATTTTTCACTTGGTGCGGATGGCGGGATTTGAACCCGCACGCCCAGTTGAGCACTGCCCCCTCAAGACAGCGTGTCTGCCGTTCCACCACATCCGCAATCAACAAAACTAATTATAAATCATAACTCGACTTTTTTCAAGCGATTATTTTCATTAATTCCCGGAATTCTTCCTCTCTTGGCTATAAGCTTTCCATCAACTTCTTTAAGGTCCATTGTCATGTCGATCGGAGAAGCCGAAGAAATGTAACTGCCAACCCCGAAAGAATCTGCTCCGGCAGCTGAAAGTTCTCTGATCTTGTCAGGCTTAAGACCTCCTGAAACAAAAATTTTCACATTTTCGAACCCTTCGTAGTCCAATTTTGCCCTAAGCTCACGAATTAGCCCTGGTGTAACTCCACCTCTTTCGCTCGGGGTATCGACTCTCACACCAAAAAGTCTATCGCCGAGAAGCTTCGCTATTCTTATGCTTTCCTCGACCTCGTCTTTGAATGTATCAACAAGCACTATTCTCTTGTGTTCAGGCGGCATCAATTCATCATAATTTTTTGCAATAAGTTCAGTGTCTCCCGCAATAAGCATAGCCGCATGCGGCAATGTTCCGCTTGGCTCGATATTGATTTCCTTTGCTGCGAGTATGCAGCTTGCACCACTTGCCCCTCCAACTATTGCGGCTCTTTCCATGCAAGGCGCAACTGCAGGATGCAAATGCCTGGCTCCAAAGCATAGGAATGTTTTATCCCCACAGGCCTCTTTTATTTGACTTGAAGCTGTAGCCCAGCCTGAAGAACTGGCGAGCATTCCAAGTATGACTGTTTCATAGGCTCCAAATTCCTCATAGGGTCCCTTTATTACCATTATAGGTTCTTTCGCATCGAAAGATTCGCCTTCCTCAATGCTCCAAAACTCTATATTCTTGCCTTTCAGAAGTGTTTTGACATCTTCAAGTCCTGCAAAAATGCCACCTCTTCTGGCAAAAATCTCCGCTACAACAATTTTCTTCTCCATTCCCATGCTTTTCAGTATGTCCATGGTTCGAATGAAATAAATATCGGTTGTGGCTCCGTTTTGTATCTCCTCATGTGTTGCAGAGGACAATCTCTTTTTGTCGCCAGCGTCGAATTCTTCTACATCCTTTAAAGTTTTCAATTCCTTCATTGAAATTTTCCTTTCACACATATTTTCAAATCCTATTAATAAGATCTTTCAAGGCATATTCAATTTTATCTTTTAAATCCGTTATTGAATCCTCATTTTGGAATACTATGTCCGCATGTTTCAATTTTTCTTCAAGCGGCATTTGCTTTTTTATAATCTGCTCAATTTCTTTTCGTTTTGAATCATCCCTCTTCATAACTCTATCTATCTGTGTTTCTATACTGCATGAAACTATCCAAACCTCATCAACCATTCTATCAAGATTATTCTCAATGAGCAACGGCGCATCCAGAAAAATTATTTTGTTGCCTTCTTTTTTCAGATCAACTATATTTTTTTCAATGCGTTCTCTGATTTTGGGGTGAAATATTGAATTGAGCTTTTTCAAAAGATTTTTGTCGCGAAAAACCATTTCTCTCAATTTTCTTCTGTCAACATTTCCATACGCATCAAGAATTCCTTTTCCAAAAGTGTCAACGACTTCACCTGCGATATCCTCTTCATCCATAAGATTCCTGCTTATTCTGTCGGCATCAACTATAGGAAAACCCATTTTAGAAAGATATTCGGTAACAGTTGTTTTCCCTGACCCTATCCCTCCGGTAATACCTATTACGACTTGTTTTTTACCACTGCTATTTTGTTTCATACCAGCTTTCACCGACTTTCATATCCACCGTCAATGGCACTTCCATTTCCACCGCTGATTCCATGTTTCTTCTCATAAGCTCTTTTACCTCTTCTATTTCAGAAGGCTCCGTCTCTATTATCAGTTCGTCATGGATCTGAAGCGTCAGTCTTGATTTCAGTTTTCTTTCCTTCAATTCTCGGTAAATCTTTATCATCGCAATTTTTATTATGTCAGCTGCACTTCCCTGGATGGGAGTATTCATTGCCATTCTTTCTCCAAAAGACCTAAGGTTTCGGTTGTTGGACTTAAGCTCCGGAATATAACGCTTTCTATTGAACATAGTCCTCACATAACCGTTCGATTTTGCATCTTCTATTTGATTGTCCATAAATGTTTTTACATTTGGATATTTTTTAAAATACTGATCGATGTACAATGCCGCCTCTTTTATGCTTATTCCTATATTGTTGGAAAGTCCAAAATCGCTTATTCCATAAATTATGCCAAAATTGACACCCTTTGCTCTTCCACGCTGTACAGACGTGACTTCTTCAACCGGTATGTCGAACACCTGTGAAGCTGTCAAAGTATGTATGTCCGTTCCATTGTTGAAGGCTTCTATCAAACCCCTGTCTTTTGAAAGGTGGGCCAATACTCTTAATTCTATTTGGGAATAGTCGGCGTCAACAAGCCTTCGTTTTCCTTCGGCTATGAAAATTTGCCTTAACTTCCTTCCCATTTCCAACCGGACCGGTATATTTTGCAAATTGGGTTCGCTTGTGCTAAGTCTTCCCGTAACAGTAGCTGTTTGATTGAAGCTTGGATGCAATCGTTTTGTTTTCGTGTCGATTAATTTGCCCAATCCATCAACATAAGTAGACTTCAGCTTCATGTATTGCCTGTACTCCATGATTTTTTCAACTATGGGATGTTTGCTTTTGAGTTTTTCCAGAACCTTTTGATTTGTAGAATATCCTGTTTTTGTTTTTTTGAATGCCGGGAGTCCCAATTTTTCAAACAAAATATTTCCAGTTTGTTTAGTGGAGTTTATATTGAACTTCTCTCCTGCGTATTCGTAAATCGCATCCTCTATGCCCACAAGCTTTTTTGTGAATTCATCATCAAGTTCATCAAGTCTTTCCGTATCTATATAAAATCCGTTGAATTCCATTTCAGCCAAAACTTCAATTAGAGGCATTTCGACTTCTTCAAATACTTCCCACAAGTCATTTTCCTTTAGCTCAGCGATGATTGTTTCTCTGAGCTTTTCAACCGCTCCAAGTGCTTCCCCGCAATATTCCAAACAATGATTTTCACCGTTCTTTTCGTCCGGATTCGAAAAATCCAGACTTTCCCCTGTTCTGCTCATAATGATTTTATCAAGGGAATAATCGGAACTTGAAGGATGAAGCATATGTTCAGCAATTTTAATATCGAATCCAATCTTTCGTATATCCAATCCTTCTTTTTTTGCCAGCAGACATGTTTCTTTCATGTTGTATCCGTATTTGCCTATACTTTCGTCAGCAAACATTTTCTTTGCCGCATTGGTGTTGGAAAGCATTGAATTCATCCAATATGCCTTGTCATCTAAACATAGAGCATAAACTGTTTCAGGCGTCATTTCTTCTTTGCAATTCTTCATGGCCATTAACCCAATTGTGCCCTTTTCAGCTGCTCTTTCATGCAATTCCGATACTTCTTTTTCAGATTCAAGTATTTTTGATTCTATTTTTTCGTGGACTTTGTTTGAATTGCTTTCGTTCGAAGTTTTAAGCAAAAGACTTTTGAATTCATATTTTACAAATAGCTCCCTAAGCCGTCCGCAATCCGGTTCGTGATAAACCAGTTCCTCCATATTGAAATCAATAGGTACATTGACAGAGATGGTCGCCAGCCGTTTGCTTAGGAATGCCTGTTCAGATTCATTCTCCAATTTATCCTTTAAATTCTTTTTATCCAATTCGTCCAGCCTATTGTATAATTCTTCAACGGTATTGAATCTCTTAAGTAGATTTTCCGCCGTTTTTTTGCCGACTCCCTTTACACCTGGAATGTTGTCGGATTTGTCACCTACAAGCCCTTTATAATCGGCAATTTGATTCGGCAATACGCCAAATTCATCTAATACAGCGCCGCTGTCATACAGTTTTGTAGTGCTTATTCCCTTCTTTGTCAGCATTACGCCGATATTGTCGTCTACCAATTGCAATGCATCCTTGTCTCCTGTTACTATTAAAGCATTTATGCCCTGGCTGCCGCATGTCTTTGCAACAGTACCTATCAGATCGTCCCCCTCAAATCCTTCAAATTCCATCCGGTGTATGTGATACGCATCGAGTATTTCTTTAATTGCAGGAATCTGCTCTCTCAATTCAACTGGCATTTTTTTTCTGTTGGCCTTGTATCCTTCATATGCATCATTCCTGAATGTTGCAGCCTTCATATCAAAAGCAACACTTATATATTCAGGCGATTCCTCTTCTATGACTCTGTTTAACATATTCAAAAAACCATAAATGGCATTAGTATGCAAGCCTTCGGCAGTCATCAGTTCCGGCAAGGCATAAAAAGCTCTATATATCAAGCTGTGTCCGTCAATTATCACTATTTTTTTCATTTAATCATCCTCTCTTTATAAATTCATTCTACCAATAAAATCATTGCAGTAAAAGAAAAAGCTTTCCTGATAAAATACAGGAAAGCTTTTTTCATCTATGTCAAACCATTATTTCCTTTTTCTTTTCTTTTTAGCAACTGCAACCACCACTATTGCAAGTATTCCAATAATGAATACGAATGGAAGTACTGCTATAAACCATACAAACAAGTCCTGGGATATTATTATCACTCGATTTATGGATTTTACAAACTCTCTCTTCGCCTTTTCCCAAAAATCGTTTTCAAATCCTTCAATCTCGGTTGATTTCGGAGCAATTTCCGTCAATTGAATATTTATTGTAGAATAATTTACAAGATTGTCCCAGTTCTTTATCATACCGGTCATACGGTCAATTTCTGTTCTGACCCTGTTGAGTTCGCGCTCTACTTGAAGAAGCTCTTCAACATTTTCAGCTTTTTCCATTATTTCCCTCAACCTGGCTTCTTGAACTTCCAGATTGTCTACCTGGCTTGCTATGTCATTGTATTGGAATGTTATATCGCTTCCACCTATGCTGGAATCACTTACCTCTCCGAGTTCTTTTATTTTATTGTAAACATCCAGGAATGATTTTTCAGGAATTCTAAGGTTAAGAGATCCGACAAGCAATGTGTTTTCATTTTCCGGTCCGCCGTAATATCTTTTCCCTGTGCTTGAATTCTGTATGAACCCGCCCGACCTTTCTGTCAACAACACTATCTCTTCATGAACAGCTTCAAAGCTGTCGACTTCAAGATTTATATAACCGTTTCTTATTATTTTTCTGCCTTCGTCATTTAATCTTTCCGAACCATTTTCAGATTCATACGCCTCCGCTTCTTCACTCTTTCCTCCGTAAGCCTGTTCGTTCATAACGGCTCTATTCGTCATTCTGGGTTCTTCCATTGCCATATCCACAGATTCGACAGCCATGCTTTCATCTGCAGACTTCATCATTAATCCCGCCGGCTTCCATACATTGTATGAAACAAATCCAACAAGGAAGATTGCCGCGACAGCCGTCCATCTTTTCCAGTTGTATTTCTTTTTGCTTTTATTCATTCTGAATGATCTTGAAAGCCTTTTGTGCAATTCATCTTCGTACCCTTCGGGCAACTCCATCTCTTCAAGTTCATAAAGCTTTTCCTTCAGATCAATAAGCTCTTCATAAAAAGCCTTGCATTCAGCGCACGATTTGATGTGCTCCTCAATTTCCCGCATTTCTTCCGCACTTGATTCGCCATCTATATACGCACTTATTTTTGTCTTGTCAAATTCACAGTTCATTTTCATCCCTCCTTTCCAATCATTAGACAGTCTTCATATCATTTTGTTCCATATTGTTTGCAATTATGTTCTTCAGCATTATCCTAGCCCTGCTGATTCTCGATTTGACCGTTCCTTCGGGCAGATCAAGAATTTCTACCATTTCTGAATAGCTGAAACCTCTAACATCCCTAAGTATTATCGCCATAGCATATTTTTCCGGCATCCCGGAAATATATTTCTGCAATGTTTTTATGTTTTCGTTTCTGACAAGTATTTCCTCGGGGCCTTCAGATGAATCCTCAACTTCCCTTTGAAAACTGCCTTCCTCTGAATTTATTGCCTTATCCAGATAAAGCACCTTGTTTCTGCTCCTTTTTCTTCGATAATCCAAACATGTATTTGTTACAACCCTAAAGAACCATGTTTTGAAACTTGAGTTCATCCTGAATCCGCCTATGGACCTATAGATTTTTATCATCGCTTCCTGCGACGCATCCTTTGCGTCTTCCGTATTTCCAAGCATCCTGTAAGCGATGTTGTATGCGCCCTTCTGATATTCCTTTATAAGCTCTTCAAAACTTTCCATATCGCCCTTTTGCGACTCGACAATTAATTTCTTTTCCAGGGAATCCATTTTATTCACTCCTTTCCCAAGATTTATTCCAATTAGACCTACCTTACATTGATTATGTTCCATAATTTTTCCTAAAATCCTGCAAAATAAAAAAAACCGGATTATCCGGTTTAAAAATGTTCTGCTACAGATATTCTTTTTTCGTATTTATATGGCTGAAGAAATGATTCTATTATATTGAGATTCTCATCAATTACCACGGTAGCATGGTGCATGAAATTGTCCTTCATGAAATATCTCAAGTCTGTGCCTTCGAGTATTATTCTGCCTTCATCGTTTTTCATGCTCACATGATAATTCGGAGATAGTTTTGTAAAATACTGGCCTGCGTTTGAGCCCATGAATACCTTTACAAGATCCTTGTCCTCGCGCCTCAATTTCTTCCTAGTCTCAATTTTCCTGTTCAATATATTCACCTGACCTGCTATGTTGTGGCTGTTTGTGCTTACAACGAAATTCCATTTATGGAAAGCCATGAGAGCCGGCAACACATCGACGCTTATGATTTTATACCCGTGTGCAAAATTGTTTTCTATAATTTTTCGAGCTCGTTTTCTCATCAAATGACGTGCAAAAAGGTAGACAATAAATATTACAGCCGAAGCTCCGTAAACCACCGAATTTTTCTGTGATTTGAATATCAGGACCAAAGCAAGCAGCGTGACTACGGGATCGTACAACATAAGCAGATTCAGCTTGAACTTTTTCTTTACAAAAGGTATCAGCCTTGCTCCATACGAATTCAGTATGTCAAACAAGGTATGCGACAAAGCTCCTATCAATGTCCATAAAAAAATCCCCATTACAGCGCTCTCAGGAAAAAGAAGGTGCAATAAACCTGTAATCATGCCTGAAAGGCCCAGCAATGCAGGAAAGGTATGAGAAAAGCCTCTATGATGTTTTAGATAAACCGAGTCATCCCAAATAAACTTTGTCACAACATCTATATCAGGGGCCATTGCCCCTATGGAACATCCCAATGTTATGGGATTTGTCATGTCAACAGGCGTGCCACTGAATGTGGAAATTGCCAAACCGATAACCCCATGTGTTAGTGGATCCAAATTAAACACTCCCAATGAAACTGTATTTAGAACATTATTTGAAACCATTATACACCCAGGGGGCAATATTTACAACAAAATTCGACATTAGCGTTTTTTATTCAATATAATCAAAGCTCATAATCACAGCAAAATTTTTATATTTATTATTGAAATCACAATACGTTTATGATACTATAGATTTTGTCACCGAGCCGAAGTGGTGGAACTGGCAGACGCGCTGGACTCAAAATCCTGTGAGGGCAACTTCGTGCGGGTTCGACTCCCGCCTTCGGCACCACTGAAAAGACTCAAGCCTGGAAATCAGACTTGAGTCTTTTTGCTGTTCTTAAAATTATTTATTCGATTATTATAAGGTCATTCATCTTTTGACAAAATCACAGTCATGTAATGCGACTCCCCGAAAAATCTGTGCATTGTCGAAGTCGATACAACTCTCCATCCCATTTCGGCCAATTCATTCAGCCGACTCTCAATCTCTTGAGGATTAACCTTTCCTGAAAAAAATCCTCCGGTGAAAAACTGTTCTGCCCTGTAACGCATGCAATCACCTCCTCAGAACATTATTACCCCTTATATCGCCCGCACACCACTTAAACAGCATTCATGCCGTACAACATATTTTAGCCAATGCTGGACACGCAGCGAAAAAAGACCCAGGTCGCATAGAGACCTGGGTCTTTTCATGTTTAGTTTTTTCGCCATGCCTGGATATCAGTCGTTCGAATTTAGATTCCTTATTGACCCGCTTTCATCCGGCATGTCTCTCCAAAACCAATTGTAATCTTCTTTTAATAATCTCAAAACCTTTGACAATCTCTCGTTTTCAAGTTTCATGGTCTCTTCAAAATAGAAGTCTATGAACCTGTCCTTTTCCTCCAGCCCCAAATCCGTCTTCATGTCCTTGAAGCTTATTCCATCAAGATTCATTCTGTCGAACATCAAAAGTGTGTAGAATGTTTTTATGTCGCTATCCGGCATGCCGTCCATCCATTCCCATGCATCAATATACTTGCCTTCCGCTATCATTTCATTGAATGTTTCATAATCTTTTATTTCTTCAACTTCAAGCAATTCCTTGGAATACTCCTCAGGAAGAAGCTCCGTCCTCATTCCCAAGATGAAATACGCGAAATACCTGTCCCCGTCGATTTCCGGATCTCCAACTTGATGGTAGTGGTTCGTTCCTTCAATGTAAAGGCCTCTCATTAGCATGTTTCTCGCTATGTCCATTTCCAAATATACATTTTCAGAATCTGAAGAATCTTCTAAATCTCTCAATTTCAACAACACTTCTTTTTCTTTTTCAAATTGATAGCTCTGTCTATACTGAGTTGCAAGCTGTCTAAGCCGCCCATTCGTCTCACCGTCTTTTTCTATAAGCCGGGCCAAATATTCCGCCGCCTTAAAATGATCGACTCCGTCCAATTCCCATGCTGCAGAATTCTCTTCATCGGGGATGTATCCACGGGTGTATAGGGCGGCAAGGACTTTCAGACTATGAGCGGAAGCATCCGTATCATACCACTTCATTGCCTCCTCGACTTTGCCTTCTGAAAGCAAAGTGTCACCCTGGCTCATCTCGTCCCGGCCTTCCACATGCAGTGAAAATGCCAATGCATCGCTAAACAATCCGTTCCAACTGAAGTTTGATCTTTCTTCATCAGTAGGCCTGACTTCAAAGTAATACTCATCCGTCAAATAAAGCGGTTCAAGGAATCGTTTTATGTCAAGCTCTTCTTCAGACGAGCCATATGAGAATGAAAAGCTCGATCGCTTTGCTATTTCATCAAGTGGTATTGTCCCTGTCATTTCATCATAATCTATTTCCCAATCAATTGAGGATCCGTTTATATCATAACCGGGATCAGTGGACCTTATCTTCATAATGTATTTTCGTTTTGGATTTTTTGCGACATCCGATATTTCGTAAAATAATTGTCCATCCTCTATTGAAAGGCTTGTGAATCTTACGCCGTCTTTCATCTCGAAGTCGACTGTTTCTGTTTCCATATCCACTTCATTGTTTCTTTTCCATTGCTGGTCATGTATGAGGTGCCAAGGAATCGCCAATCCGATATGCCTTGTTTCTGGATTGAGCCCGTTAATTTCATATTTGCCTTCAGAGTCTGTTACAAATACTTGCCTGTCAAAACCATCTCCGCTTGAACTCATTCCACTGCTTATATCTTCATATAGGAATACGCCCACAAGAGGATCTTCGTTCCGAGTCACAGAACCATACAAATTTCTGCCTGGCTTTCTTTGATACTCCGCATTTCTTTTTTCCCTATATTCCGAGGTCCATGTGTCTACAAGAGATATCATTTCACTGTAGTAGCCAATGTATCTATTGCCGTCAATCGTTTTTTGTCCAATTTCGACATCCTCGTATTCAAGACCGCTATCATAGAACAACGAGATGAATTGCTTTATCTTCTGGGCAATGGGTTTGTAATCTTTTCCTTCAATTCTATCAAGCGACTGTATGACAATATCCAAATCATGGTATGTAAGTTTAATCCCTGCTTGAATAAGATAATATTGGTCATATTCATCTCCATTAAGTTCCACCGGTTCTATTGATTCAATTATCGAGATTGCCCGTTCAGATTCTCCTCCAAACCACTGGACAAGTGCCACATTCAGAACGTATTCGGGATTTTCCACAAACAGGTCTCCCTCTTCACAAAATTCAAGAAACTGCTTGTAGACCTTCCTGCTGTCAACGCTCCTTATGTGTGTCCCTTGGAAAGTTGCACCGTCTTCTAACCATACCAAATCATAAATATTGTAATTATGATCAGACAATATTTGAACCAGTCTTCTGTTTTCGTTTTCAACGCTGTCCGCAGACATATTCATTGCGTTGACTCGATGCTCTTTTGGAGCTATTTCATTATATGCGCTTACCCCAAGCCAAAATATGCTGTCTGCGTAAAATACGGCCAAAAGCAATACTGCCGACAGCACTATAAGTGTTTTTATCCTTATCCTAATATGTTTCATATTGCCCCCCTTGATCGACAACGGTAATCGAATATGAATACGCCATATCTTTTTTATTATTGATTCCCGATGTCCCAATCATCAGCACTATTATGCAAGTCGATACTACTGCCGCAATTGGGATTTCAACTTCCTTGTTCATGAATCTATTGATTTTATCCCAGAATGAATGCTTTTCACTCTCCAATCTCATAATTTCTTTCATTACTCTTTCACGGCCTTCAAACTTTACTTCACTCATTGAATCACTCCATTTTTTCAAACCGTAACCCTCCCTTCAGAAAGATGCCTGCGAAGCTGTTCTCTCGCCCGCTTAAGACGCATCTTTACTGCACTGTTTCCCATATCCATAACCTCGGAGATTTCATCTATGCTCATCTCATTAAAGT
>DATFJE010000025.1:0-17337 GCA_035269385.1 Clostridia bacterium | reverse complement strand
TCAGCTGAAATTGGTCGACAATTTTTTAAGAAGCCTCAAAAGTTCTTTTGTTTCATCATCCGAAAAATTTTCATAGGCTTTTTCTATCAGGCTTGCAGAAATGGCTTCAAAAGCCGGCTGTATTTCCCGTCCCTTATCCGTAAGTACAACGTAGCTTATTCGTCCGTCATCCCGGCACCGTGTTTTTTTCACATATCCCCCGCTCACAAGCTTGTCTACCAACTGCGAAGTGGTGGATTTGTTCCTGTATATTATTTTGGATATTTCTTTCATTGACAAAGCCCTGTTTTCCGAATAAAGAGCCGACAGAATTGTGCCGTGCGATGAACAAAGCCCCTTCAAACCTTCATTTTCAAGACCCTTCTCTATGAAATGTCTCGATTTCTTCCGTATTTTGCTTATATAGTATATGAGATAATTTTTATTCATGAGTCTATCTGATGTAACTCACTACATCTGTGTTTCTTGTTGGTGTTTTCCACACATACGCAGGATCCTTGTAACCAATCGAAATCGAATAATATGGAACATGCCCATCCGGAAGGTTCAGCGATGCCAGATTTTCAGGATCAGCGAAGAAAAAATCAGTCAAGCCGATATAGCAGGTTCCTATATCGAGGCTTTCGGCTGCGACAATCATGTTTTGAATGGCGTTTGCACAGTCTGTAAGCGGTGAGTATGCGTTTTCCTGCCTGCCCGAAACGACTATTACCATAGGCGCGTCTCCCAAAATGTGCAGTCTTTCTTTTTCACCCATTTTGCGTACCCAGTCAATGTCGGACTCCTTCATTGCCTCTTTTGTTTTTCTGTTCATTTCATCGATAAAAGCCTTGTTTTCGATCACCGTAAAATGCCATGGCTGTGAATTGTGGCCGGTTGCAGCATAAATTCCAGCTTCTATTATGGCATCAAGTTCTTCCTGCTTGATTTTTTCCTGAAGGAATTTCCTTACGCTTCTTCTCGATTTGATTGTTTCAAGTACTTCGTTAGTCAATTTTTCCATGATGTCCTCCCTGATATTTTGTCTTGCAATTCAATAATAGTTCGGCGCCGAACAATTGTCAAGGCAAATACAATTAAACAGACGTATTTTAAAAAAAGAGTAGCATATGGGCTTGAATTTTGTTAAAATGTAATATGTAGCCACGAGATAAATGTGTGGTGACTGCTTGTGCGAGGATGGCGGAATTGGCAGACGCGTAAGACTCAGAATCTTATATTCTTCGGGATGTGGGGGTTCAAGTCCCCCTCTTCGCACCATTAAAATTTATGCATGCGGAATTAACTCAGGTGGTAGAGTGTTTCCTTGACGTGGAAGAAGTCGGGGGTTCGATTCCCTCATTCCGCACCACAAAAGCCCCGAAATTTTTCGGGGCTCTTATTTTGTTCTTACGCTTAACGTTTTCTGTTTTTCTTTTTCCCTTACTTTTGTTTTTACTCTTTTCCTTTAAACTTTCCACTTTCTTGTTTTAATCTTTTATTGCAAGCTGCAAACCGCATTCTGTTTTTATCTTTTGTATTAGTCTTTTCTTTCCACTTCCCACTGTTCTTGTTTTTAATCTTTTACTGCAAGCTGCAAACCGTCCGCTGCCTGCTGTTCTTCCTTTCCACTTTCCACTTTCTACTTTCCACTGTTTTATTTATACGGAAGGACTATGCTCATGCGGGTGCCTTCCCCTTCCTTGCTCTTTACAAGAATCCTTCCCTTGTGCTCTTCCACTATCCACTTGGCGATTGAAAGCCCAAGCCCGCTTCCGCCCATTTTTTTGCTCCTCGACTTGTCCACCCTGTAGAACCTGTTGAAAATGAGAGGTATGTCTCCCTTTGGAATTCCTATCCCGGTGTCTTCCACCTCGATTATAATCTTGTTTTTCTTATTGTACGCCCTGATAAAAATCCCTCCCCCTTGGGGAGTGAATTTTCTGCTGTTTTCGATGAAAATGCGCAGCGCCTGCTTTATTGCCTTCCGATTGGCTGAAACGGGCATATTCTTTTCGCAGTCGAATTGGATTTGGTGATTCCCGTCTATGAGCCGTGTCTCTCTCGCGATTTCCTCTATGAGGTCGTGAATGTCGAATTCGGCTTTTTCATTTCTAATCATGTCCCTGTCTGTTCTGGCGAGATAAAGCAGCTTTTCAGTCAATTCTTTCATATTGAGGGATTCATCCCTTATTGCAGCCACCGATTCCTCAAGCACATCTGGATCGTCCTTGCCCCAGCGGTTAAGCATGTCGGCATATCCCAATATTACTGAAATCGGCGTTCTCAGTTCGTGTGAGGCATCGGATACAAATTGGTTTTGTTTTTCGTATGCGTATTTTATTCTTCCCGTCATGTCATTGAAAGTGAGAGCCAGTTCTTTCAATTCATCCTTGGCTCCCTTCACATCAAGCTTGGTGTCGAGGTCGTTGACCGTTATGTGTTTTATCGAATCGGTCATGTTCTTTATCGGAAGCATCATTCGCTTGCCCATTTTTGAACCGCTGAAACTTATGAAAATTATGCCAAGAACATCGAATATGAAAAGAACAAACAGCAGCATTGCCATGAATTCGTTTTGCCTCTCGAGGTTTTTTTTCAGCAAGAGCCTGTATGTGGGTGCGTTATCCGGAAAAACATCCTCAATTGCGATATTCTCAATCTTGATGAATTCCCAATTGGAATTAGGAAGTTTGTCTTCCTTGAAGTCGAAAAAGGAATCGTCTGGGTCCACCTCCGAATAGAACTTTCTTTCGCCGGATATGCTCTCAAGCTCAACATCTATATTTTCAATTTCTGCGGCCATTTTCAGACGGTCCAGCCCCTCGGGGCCTCCGGAAAGTATGTTTGTTTGTGCCGCACGGGAAAATTGCTCAAGCGTTTTTGTCTCCTCGAGTTCAACATATGCCTTGAAGCCGACAACTATTGCGAAGCTTGTAAGGAAAAGTAGAATCACGAACATGGCGGAGTAGTAGAAAGAAAACTTAAAGCCTATGGAAAACCTGAAAAGGCTGGAAAAGGTTTCAAACAGATATCTTACGGCCTTGAATGGGAAAGAAACTATCTTCCCGATATTTTTGAGCAGCAAAAACAGGCCCTTGAAAAAAACAACGAAGGGCATATAGACGATTTTCAGCATGTTTGATATTCTGGAAGTTTTTTTCATATCACTCATCCTTAAGCGCGTAGCCTACACCCCTTATTGTGGCGATGAATTTTTGTTTGAAAGGCTCGTCTATCTTGCTTCTAAGATACCTTATGTAAACATCGACCACATTTGTGTCACCGTAGTAGTCATATCCCCATACATTTTCAAGAATCTGTTCACGCGTGAGCACCATGTTCTTGTTGACAAGAAGGTATTCGAGAAGATCGAATTCTCTTTTAGTCAAGTCTATTTCCTTGTTGTTGCAAATGACCTTGTGCTCTTCATGGTTCAACGAAAGATTGCCGGAGCAAACAAGGCATTTCTCCGATGGGGATTTGCTTGAATCCGAACTTTTTCTTTTCAATACGGATCGTATCCTCGCGAGGAGTTCCTCTATTGCGAAAGGCTTTGTCACATAGTCGTCCGCTCCCATGTCGAGACCAGTGACCTTGTCCATTGTATCGTCCTTTGCCGTGACCATTATGATTGGAACATCTGAGAATTGGCGTATCCTCCTGCAAACCTCCATTCCGCTTATGCCCGGAATCATGAGGTCGAGAAGAACAAGACCGTATTTCCCCGATTTGGCTTCCTCCAGCCCTTTTCTTCCGTCCTCGGCAATTGTTACAGCATAACCTTCATGACGCAGCTCCAATTCCATGAATCTTGCTATTTTCGATTCATCCTCGACAATCAATATAGAAGTTTTCATACGATTCTCCTGTTTTTAAGTCTTAATACCATTATAACTTAAAACAATAAAAAAATAACAGCCTGCTTTTCCGCAGGCTGCATGCAAATTTCATTATTCCGATTTCAGGTCTTCTCCCATGGATCGCACGGAGTCGGACATCTTGTCGAAATATTTGTTTACTGCCATGTCTTCGCCATTGTCGGTTTTAAACTGGATTCGGTAGCCGGTGAAAAGAGCGACCAAAATTCCAACCACAACAAAAGGTGTTGCAACTATCGCGAGAATCAGCGCTATGGTCAGTGGAAAGTTGATGAGTACGCTTTTTTCATTCCTGAGTATGAATCTGATTTTGTTCATCCTTTTGAAGAAGTTCTTGATGCTGATCCATAAGCCGTTTCCCTCACTGCTCTTGCCTGACGACTGCTTTTTACTTGAAAGCTTGTTTTGCTTTTCAAGCAATACTAGAGCCTCGACCATGTCTCCTTCAGTTTGTTCGAGAGCCTCTTTGGCCTCCCTGTAGCTTACATTTGCCCTTTCTCTCAAAAAGTCGATTTGTTCCAATGTGATTTTCATTTCAATTACCTCCAAAGTTTTTTAATTTCCATGCTTTGATTATAAGAGAGCTCCATTAGAGCACTCTTAAGCTAAAATTAGAATTAGATTAAAATAAATGTACTCACGCTTTTGGAAGTATTTTCTTTCGGACGGAGTGATTTCTCTTTGACAGGTAGATGATATTCGTTAACATGGAAAATGTAAAACAATATATTCAAAAGAAACTGCAGACGGCTATAGACTTTTTCCAAGGCAAGTTGTCAGTCTTCTTCATACAGGGGCAAGATGATTGGGCAACCAGATTGCAAATAATCAGATAAGGATATTGATGAAGGTTTATAGAAAATACTCTATAGGGATGAGGGCCAAGGAAATTGTTTCCGTTCCACCGACATTCCGCGAGGCAGAGAGATGCAACGGAGCAATATCGTGTGCTGCAAATTACGCTTGGTTAAATCGATAGTATATAATCTTCTGGATAGTCAGTGAGCATGGGCACATATTCGCACATAACGGCAGCAAGGGGAGAACATCTTTCATTTTCATCATGCTGCCACGGTGTTGGAAGAGGGCTTTCGAGAAGCGAGGCAAAACGAGCAATAGGCAGAAGAAAACTAATAAGTTCTTTAAAAATAGAGGGAGTCGCGGAAGAGGTTCCGGGGGCATAAAAGGATGTGAAAAGTGTGACCGGCGTGGTAGAAACATTGGGGATAGTCCTCAGAGTTGTTCGGACCAGGTCGCGTGCAGTAATAAAGGGATGGGGTTTGTAAAGATGGCACTAATAAATATCGTCTATAGGTTTATGATGGAAATCAGTTTATCTTTATTTAGAAAGGCCATCCCTTTCTTTTGTGTTTTATCCAGTTTTTTTTCGACATGTTCGAATTTGAAAAGCGAATTGTAATATGCTTTCGAAAAAAAGATTTTTCCGTGATTGTCAGTTTCAATACGAGTAATGGCTCCCCCGCTGGAACCGATTTCAAGGATTTGCGCTTCTCCGCAAAATTGAATTTCCCCACCTCGAAAAACACCGGGGGCTTTGTCGATAAATATATTTCCAAGAGATTTAACGTAGCAATTTACGCAACCTCTTCCGTGAACAATGAAATCTCCCGTAGTTGTGAAAGTGGATTTTTGAGCTTCATGAATTTCGATATTCTTGGGAGAATTCAATTGAGTTTTTAATTGTTGCGACAATTGTTCTGTTGTTAATATATCCTGTATAAATTCCTGAAAATTGTTTACATTGGACATATTTGACTTGGTGTACTTATGTATTAGTCGACTTAAATTTTCTGACAAATCAAGGTCGAAATCTTTGTTGTGGTTATTAAAGATTTCTTCGGTCTTTAAAAATACATCTAATATATCGGACGAATTTTCCGAAATTAATTTGCTCAGAATCAATCCGAATTGGCTTTCAAAAATGCTTTTGTCTGGTAGCTGTTTGCGAATCTGATGCAACATGGATTCGATATTGCGCATGAATTTGTGGAGAGTGAATAGATGGTTATTTAATTCGAAGAGGAATTGCAATTTCATGCCGCTGACTATAGTGCTGCTGAAAACCCGGTTTTTTATTGAAATGCTGCCACCGGCCTTTATAGTGCCTTGTGAAACATATCCGTAGACGATAACATCCCCGCCGGCTTTTATTGTCATTCCTTCACAAACATTTCCGTGAATGACCACGTTGCCGACAAAATTTATATGCCCGGTTGACAAATCAACATCACCATATTCCGTATGGACCGGTTCGACACTTATAAATGGTTCATTAAGAATAACTTCGCCGTCGATTGCACTTAAGATTTTCAAACCGTTATCTGTCATATAAACACATTTTCCAACTTTAAGGATGGGGTCTTCAACTTGGTTTGGCATTATTTTTTTTCCATAAATATTTTGACCTTCCTTGCCTTGGATGGCGGGGTTTCGAATTGCTAAAACGGTATCTTTTTCTACCGAATGGATTGTGTTTTTACGCCAAAAATCTATGCGGTTCTTTTTAGGGTCAGCAGATTCGGTTTTATATGGATAATCAATATAACCGTCTTTTCCATCTATGGAATCGTATCCTTCGGCAATGAGAACTCTTTCGCCAGGGTTTTTCAAGAGACTGTTAATTGCGTCCGCATTTATGCCAAAACAAATTTTGTTTTTTGCGAGTTCGTTTAAGATTTCAATTTGAGAAAAACTATTTGGATGGACAACTTTTTCGACAAATAATTCAGGTATGAAATCTTGGGTGGGGTCTGAATTGAGAAGTTTGAAAGTCCGTTCAGGTTTGTAATGGATAAGACCATAGGCGTTTAATAAATCGGGTTCGACTTCGAGTACGAATTCACGCATGGACTTTTCAGGCACTATAACGATGTCTATTTTGTCTGATGATTCAACAAAAATAGTTTCTTCGACCTTCCTTCCATTTACAGAAAAAATTAGAAACGGGTGAGGCGATATTGAAGCTTTTTGACCTCCGTTTTCCGGATTTGTGATAATGAAATGTCCATCTGAATATTTAATGGTGCCTTTACATTCATTTATATTTGAAGAACTCATAAAATTCATCTCCAATGTTCTTTTACTGTATTATACCATGGAATCATAAAGAGGATCAGAATATTCTCATTTTTCAGCATCCAATTGTATATCCTGATGTATCGAAATATATTTGATGATGTCCGTCTTTGAAATTATGCCCTCGAGTCGTTCGTTTTCAATCACAAGAAATCTCCCCAGAGGGTTCTTCATTATCATCTGTATTACATTGACTATTTCCTCGTCGGGTGAAATGGTGAAGGAGCTGTCGAGAGGCATATATATCTTTTCGATGCGCACATAGTTTATTTCACTGCGATGAACATTCTTGAGAGAATGCACAGTGAGGAGCCCCAAAACCTTGCCGTTTTCCATTACGGGGAAACATGGATGCTTGTAGTTGTAGAAGAAGCCTCGTATAACTTGGTCTACGGTCATTCCCGGTGATACCGAAATGATGTCCCTAGTCATCAGGTTTCGCACGGTCATTCCGTGGAAAAGCTTTTCAACCTTTACATTCTGAGCCTGGAACCGTGAGGACTGCCCGAGGAAAAGGCCTATCATGCAAAGCCATATACCATTTATAATGTTTCCCTGCATAACGATTAGAATGCCGAAAAAAATCAGCAGATTTGCAAAAACGCCTCCGCTTATGTTGGCCACCTTTGTTCCCTTGTTCCTGCTGCTCGAATATTTCCAAATGAGAGCCCTGAGCATGCGCCCTCCGTCGAGGGGCATTGCAGGCACAGAATTGAATATGGCAATGGCAAGATTCAAATTGGAGACGAAAAGGCCAATGGCGGCAATCGGTTCAATAGGAAGGATTCCGGAAAAAACAACATAGACAGCGCGGAAGCCTATGAAAAGTCCCAGGCTTGCAAGCGGACCCGCGGCTGAAATTTTCAGCTCGGCTTCGGGTGTCTTCGCATCCCTTGACAAATGGGCGAGACCGCCGAAAATGAACAGGGTTATTTTATCGACATTTATTCCGTATTTTCGGGCTACCAAAGAATGGCTTAGCTCGTGGATCAATATGGAGGCATAAAGCAGAAGGGCTATGCACACTCCCACCGACCAGTATGCGCCCGAAGACCAATTTGGATAGAAAAAAGGAAGATAAAAATTGGAGAACACAAAGCTCACAAGTATTACAACAACAAACCAGCTTGAGTTGAGTTCTATTGTTATGCCTTTTATTTTTCCGACATAGAGATTTTTAGTCATGAGGGTTTCCCCCTTTTGTTTTATAAATAATATATACCCCGGGAAGAATAAAAAAACCGGATCGCTTGATCCGGTTTCAGATAATCTTTTGTTTCATCGCTCTATTTGCATACGTTTTTCTAAAAGCTGTGAGGCTCCTTCTTGAAATAAACTCTTTCCGAAGAATTTTTGACTTCATGAATTTTTTCAAGCAAATCCTCGGTTTTACTGCGGATGTCATCAAGGTCGTCTTTTGAGACATTGTAATACAGAAAGAGGTCCTCGAAGGTTCTAACAAGATTTGTAATGCCTGTGTCAATTTCTATGAATTCATTGAAATTGCTGCTGTGCATTGCCATTTTGAATTGTTCGAAATCTATTTTGATGATCTCGAGTATTTCCTCTTCAGTTTCGAAATCGCCCATCGGTATTACATAGGGCTTGGTCCGTTCAAGGAAAAAAGTGTTGTCGGGGTTTATGTGGTAGATGTAGTTGATCTTTATGTCCTTGATCAGAAACTTGACCATGTACATTGTTCCGTGGACATCTATTACCTTGGCGCCCATCCTTTCCAATTCTTCCCTTACATATTCATGGCTCAACAGCCTGGAAGACAAGCTTATCATAAAACGCGCCTCCTTTGCCTTCTGATTGTATTTAATTATACCATTAAAATGGCACAAAAATGACTTGTTTTGGGTTGGGGAGCCTCAAAGCTTCAAATTGCTTGAATAACTCAAAAAGAGGAGTATACTTGTAACAAGAATATTTAAAAAAGAAGGTAATGCAATGGAAAACGGTTACGATTTTTTGATCCAGCTCGCGCTTGTCCTCCTGGCAGGAAACCTGGGCGGACTCGCAAGCAAGAAAATAGGCCAGCCACTGGTGCTCGGGCAAATAATTGCAGGCATCCTGCTGGGTACATACTTCCTCGAAAAAACCGAAGTCATATATTATTTCTCCCAGATAGGAGTCATAATTCTCATGTTCATAGCCGGGCTCGAGACCGATGTGGCGGAGCTCAACAGATCGAAAGGATCCTCGTCCATGATTGCCATTGGAGGAGTGGCGATGCCCTTTGCAATGGTTTGCGGCGCATTTTATTTCTTTAGCGGTAATCTTATCCTTTCAATTTTCATGGGGGTTGTCTCCATGGCTACAAGTGTAAGCATTTCCGTGCAGACACTCAGGGAACTCAAGAAACTCAAAAGCCGCCAGGGGATGGGAATCCTCGGAGCCGCAATAATAGATGATGTTGTTGGAATAATTCTACTTTCAGTTGCAATAAGTGTTCTTGTGCCCGAAAGCGGAACCGGAATGGCATCAGTAATAGTGAAGCTTTTGATTTTCTTTGCAATAGTTTTTGTTACGGGAATTGCCGTGAAAAAATATTCCAATGGTGACATTTCAATATCAAGGGTAATGGGGATTTTCAACATCGATCGAATGCTCATATCATATGCGCTGATATTTGTACTGGCAATGGCTTTCCTTTCTGAAAAGATGGGGGTGGCGGCAGTTACAGGGGCATACTTTGCAGGAGTAATACTCAGCATGGTCAAGGGAAGGCATACAATAACCCACAACATAAACAAGATAGGAACAGTTGTATTCACGCCGATATTCTTCGTATCCATAGGAATGGGAATAAATCTGACAGAAATATCCTTCGGGGGACTTCCCGAAATCGCCTTCATATTGTTTGCCGTGATCGGCAAGATAACAGGATGCGGGCTGGGAGCCAAAATTTCAGGATTCACATGGAAGCAGTCCCTGCAGGTCGGCGTGGGAATGATTCCGAGAGCGGAAGTCGCAATCATAGTTGCAAGCCTGGGGGTGGGGCTCGGAGTCATCGGAAACGAGCAGCTTACAGCCGTAGTTCTGATGGTGCTGATCACAACCATAATAACACCCTCCCTTCTTAAGGCGGCTTTCCGGGAAAAGTCGGAATACATAGAGTACGACAGGCCGTCTTGAAAAATGGATTCGTATACGGGAATCATTTTTTGTTTTGCAAACCATGGAAAGGGATATAAAAAAAGTATATTGATTCAAAGGAGCTGAAACAATGATGCAGTGGTTCTTGAACCTTGATCCAATTTGGCAGGCACTTGCCGCAACCATGTTCACATGGCTCATGACGGCTTTGGGTTCTGCAATGGTATTTTTCTTCAAACAGATAAACCGCGTAGTTCTTAACGGAATGCTCGGCTTCGCCGCCGGAGTAATGATTGCGGCAAGCTACTGGTCGCTCCTTGCGCCTGCCATAGAAATGGTGGAGCTTGATGGTAAAATAGCCGCATGGATTCCTGCCGCGGTGGGATTCCTCGCAGGAGGGGCCTTTCTCCTTTTGGTAGACAACATTTTGCCGCATATACACATAGGCCTTCCGATGGAAGAAGCCGAAGGAGTCAAGACAAGCTGGCACAGAAGCGTACTGCTGGTTCTGGCCATAACCCTGCACAACTTTCCCGAAGGGCTGGCGGTCGGAGTCGCATTCGGAGCAGTTGCAGCCGGTCTTCCTTCTGCAACAATTGCGGGAGCCATAGCGCTTGGTCTGGGCATAGGAATACAGAACTTCCCCGAGGGAGCTGCGGTTTCGGTTCCCCTGAGGCGCGAGGGTCTTTCGAGAAGCAAGGCGTTCATGTATGGGCAGGCATCGGGAGTGGTAGAACCTATAGCAGGAGTGCTGGGGGCGGTAGCGGTAATAGCCATGAGGCCCATTCTTCCATATGCCCTCTCATTCGCAGCGGGCGCCATGATTTATGTCGTGGTAGAGGAACTCATTCCAGAGGCCCAGATGGAGAGAAGCACCGACATCGCCAGCATTGGAGTAATGCTGGGCTTCACAGTAATGATGATCCTCGATGTCGCCCTCGGATAAAACAACCATATGACAAGAAACAAGGAAAAGGGGACAGTCCCCTTTTCCTTGTTTCTTGTATGCAATAGAAGGCTTCACGCAGTAAAACTCAAGTGCAGCGGCTGCGGAACCGTCATAGAGAACGAATTCGAATTGTCGGGCTTTTCCAGGTTATCCAAGGAGCTTCGAGGTTTTGAGATTTTGAGCACACAACTTAATAGCGATGTAGGCAATATAGACGATAATAGATATATATATATATACTTTAAAAATAGCGCGAATATGCTTTATAATCAGCAAAACCGGTGTATAATTAAAGCAAATTCAAAATTAATATTATCTTGCTTGATAATTAGCAAGACAAAGAAAGAGATGAAGAAGAAATGAAGATATACAAACAAATGGCCAAGCGTAAAACATTTGCTTTGAGGGATGTCACAGCCATTACTGGCAATGAAAGCACTTCGACATCATTGATTTCCAGTTGGCTGAAGAAAAAATATGCGGTCAGAATCCGAAAAAATTTATATACCTGCATCGATTTGACTACTGGAGATGTGATTGCCAACAAGTATCAGATTGCATCGGCAATTAATGAAAAATCTTATGTTTCCCATCACACTGCTTTTGAGTTTTATGGAATGGCGAATCAAGTGTACAATACGGTATATGTGTCGTCTGAAAATCGATTCAACTCATTTGAATTCATGGGTGTCACCTATAAATGGATAAAATCTGCCTTTGCAGAAGGTGTAATCCAAGTGAAAAATATCGAAGGAATAAAGGTGACCGACAAAGAAAGAACCCTTGCCGACAGCATAAACCTTGCATCAAAGGTTGGCGGGTTTGAAGAGCTGATAAACATCATTAAAATCATAGAAGACTTGGATTCGGATAAATTGCTGGATTATATGGCAAGGTACGACAAGAAATTCATATATCAAAAGGCAGGTTATTTACTCGAGAATTATTTTATGGGAGAGGCCTTGGGAACAGGGTTTTTTGATGAATGCTGCAATAAATCAGCTGGCAGCGTGCGATATTTGATTCGGGAGAGGGCAGGGAAATATGAAACAAAATGGAACTTGGTTGTCCCGGAAGAATATGCGAAGGGATCAGATGATATGGGAGTATGGGATG
This sequence comes from Clostridia bacterium, assembly GCA_035269385.1. Taxonomy (GTDB): domain Bacteria; phylum Bacillota; class Clostridia; order Peptostreptococcales; family BM714; genus BM714. Next base: position 5,214 of record DATFJE010000025.1, on the reverse strand, counting down.
AATATATATGATAAAAGCTATATAAGCAAAATGGCTGCAAAAAATGGCTTTAATCGAGATACTTATGAGAAAGTGTTGCGTTTGGTTGATGTTTTGGAATTCATTAACCATGATTAATTTCTGAAAGAAAGACTTGCTTTAAAAGGCGGAACAGCCATCAACCTTCTGGAATTTGATTTGCCAAGGTTATCAGTAGATATTGATTTGGATTATACGGTTAATACTGAAGTTGGGGAGATGAAGACAGAACGTGATGAAATAAGTCGTCGAATAACGAAATTCATGAATCGGCAGGGCTATGGCAGGAAGAAGAGTGACAGGCAATCATTTATCCTGGATTCGTACTATTTTTCTTATACGAATGCCGGAAGCAATAGTGATCACATAAAGTTTGACATCAATTATGTCATGAGAGCACATCTATATCCGGTGGAAAAGAAGCCTATTATGACAAAAGCCTTTGAAATACAAGGAGGCGTCAATGCTCTTGCCAGTATCGAGATATATGGAAGCAAGATTAATGATTTGAATAATAGAGCTGCCGTCAGGGATTTGTATGATGTATGGAAGATGATTCAAAACAACATCCAGTGATATAATTATGCAGACGCATTAAATACAATGCCGAAAAAATCAAATGCGGACCATCATAGAGAACTGCAGGGTCGAATACAGGGGCAGGCTTGAAACGATGAGGGATTTTGAAGAAATACTGCCGCTTTGAGATCAGGACTAAAAAACAGGATGAAGCATATTAGGGGACGGGAGTGATTGCAGTGGAGGAAGTAGAAAGTGTAGAGAGTTTGGAAAAAGCCAAGTGGTACAAGAATAGTTATCTCTGGAACATTGTTTTAATCATCGCATTGATGGGGGTTCAACTTTTCATAGTCAACCTTTCCATGGATGGAAGGATGCCTTCCATGTTGATCGGGGTGCTACTTGGAACATCCATAGGGTCCATGATTAAGAAAAGGAAGGATTTTGCAATAGTGCTGGTTTTGCTTGCAGCAATAGTTGCCAATCATTTCATTTTTTTCAGAAACGGAATCTATTTTCCAAACTACATATTCTTATTCATTGGACTTGCCGGCATGACAATCCAAGAGGCGGCAAGAAAAAAAGGCAATTATATGAAGCGGAAAATCGCTTTTGTCCTGGCGCTCTTGATAACGTTCTTTTCATTGAACCATATAATTTATGGGGATAACCTTATTAAGGATCAGAATTTTTACAGGGCGGTAAAGAAAGAATACGATATATTTGGAAAGATAAGCGAGGAGGACCTTGAGGAGATAGACAGGTTATCCTTAAATACCAGGTACCATGTGAATTCGCTGGAAGGGATAGAATATTTCAAGAACCTTACATTCCTCAGCATCTGGGACGGAAGGACCATATATGACTTTACATCCATAGGGAAGCTGCATAAGCTGGAAAGGCTGGTCATCTGGTATGCCGACATAGACAAGGTCGAGGAAATGGAAAAGATGGATTCGGTGGAATACTTGGAACTGCTTTATCCCAAGAATGGAAAACTCGACGGGCTTGAGGATTATCCCAATTTGAAGGAGCTGCTTACGCAGGGTATGGATTTTGAGGATCTGAGTGCAATGGACGGGCCTTCGCGGATGGAGGAGCTCCATCTGGGAGTATCAAAGATACAAACATTCAAAGGCATAGAGCAACTGTCCAACCTGAAGGAGCTTCACCTCTATGAAATAGTAAGCGACGATTGGAGAGCGATATTTGAACTGGACAAGCTGCAAAAAATAACCATACAGGGTGGACAGCTGGCCAATATCGCCCAACTGAAAGAAATGGCAAAAGAAAAAGGCATCGAAGTGGAAATAATAGACAACAATCTGTCCAAAATAGTAATCGATTAAATGTCCTAAAATCAACGAAATAGGGACGGGGCAATTTCGATGTCTGATTATGCATTGGAATTAACACAATCTTATCTTCCTTATCCGCGCGGATTATGGAAAACATGTGTTAATATTATTATAAAACCGGAAGCAAGACAAAAGCATTTCTACCGTGTAAGTGTCTGTTAAAGCCGCAGACTCCAATCGTACGAAATTAGTTTTTCGGTATGCTTTCCACAGGGGGCTCTTAATGAATCATATAGGGGAAATAGCTGCTTTCGCAACATCGTTTTGTTGGACCATAACCTCAATTGCTTTTGAAAAAGCGGGCAAAAGGGTTGGTTCGTATTCAGTCAATATAATACGTCTATTCATTGCAATCATTTTCATAAGCATCTACACCACTATTTTTAGAGGAATGCCATTTCCCGCGGATGCTCCCGGCCACGCATGGATTTGGCTGTCAATATCCGGATTTGTCGGTTTTGTCATCGGCGATTTATTACTTTTTGAATCGCTTGTAAGAAACGGCTCTCGAATAACTATGCTGATAATGGCCAGTGTGCCTTTGATCACCGGCATATTGAGTTACTTTGTTTTGAATGAACTCATGACCTTCAATCAGATAATTGGCATGCTGATTGTTTTGGCCGGAATTGTTTTGGTTGTCATAAAAAAAGACGGCATGAGCGGACAAATGGTTCTCAGTCATCCGCTTAAGGATCTCATGTTCGCCCTTGGGGGAGCTGTCGGACAGGCTACAGGACTTATCCTCAGCAAATTCGGAATGGCAGACTATGATCCCATAGCCTCGACACAGATTCGGATTATCGCGGCAATCATCGGATTTTCCTTGGTTTTCACGATTAGAAAAGATTGGCACAAGGTTAAAACGTCACTCTCGAATATACCTGCCATGAAATACATTATTCTTGGTTCGTTTTTCGGGCCTACTCTGGGCGTATCCTTGTCCCTTGTTGCCGTAAAATATACGAACCCGGGGATTGCCTCTACCTTAATGTCCTTGACTCCCATTATCATTATCCCTTTTGCCATATTCTATTTGAAAGAAAAAATGGATTTCAAGGAAATTCTGGGCGCCTTCATAGCCGTTTTCGGTGTTGCCTATATTTTTATGACATAAAAACGAGTGCAATCACTGGGATGGGGGCTATATCCTCGACTTAATCGATTGTTAATTCAAACCTTTACAAGTAATTACAAGAAGAGTATAATAACTTATCTTTTGCAGCAAAACAACAAAAAAACTACCCGAAACACACTGGTAATAGTGCGTTAGCGGGTTTTCTTTTTTTACGTATTTTTGTACTGTAACAGCCCTATCTTTTGGTTTCTGAAATATTTTTTTTAACCTGTTTCAATGTCCTTATCTTTGTTGAAAAATCAACGTTTGTAGCTAATCCTATATCTTGTAAAACCTCATCATAATAATCAAATAAGTAATAATTTTGATCTACATTTGTACAACTGCATTTTTTGAGACTATCTATCATCTTTGTGATGCTATGTTTACCCTTTAACTTGTATTCTAATATTCTAGCCAGCACTAGTGCGATGAAACAAGTCAAAAAGTGTGCTTTTATGTGTTCTTCGGTTGAGACAAATACTGGTCTGGATTCTAAATCACTCTTTGTAACTTTAAATGATTCTTCAATTTTCCATAAACCACGATAAATTTCTATGATTTCGCTTGCGGTTTTTTCATACTCGCTTGTTACTAAAACGTAGTATCCATCTAGGGCTTCTTGTTCCTTAATCTTTTTCTCGTCTAAAAGGAGTGCGTTACCATCTGCAATTTCACCGGTTTCTTTTACAAAAGTAAGATTCTTAATATATCCTGCAGCACCATGTGTTGTGGCACGATTGTAACTAGATGGCGATGTCATTATTTTTTTTGCTTTATCTATGGCTTTTGCTCTTTCATGTCTGGCTTTTTTAGCGTACTTTTCACTGTAAAATACAACTTGTTTCACATCAATTGTTTTCTTTTTCTTTTTACCTGATGCCATTGTTACATTGATTTCAGTGGGATACAAACGCTCCTTCCATTTGTAATCCTTTCCAATCCACTCAAATCCTTCATCATTTTTTATAAAGTTCTTTAGTTCTTTATTTGCTCCTCTAGCTGTTTGACTGAATACAAAACCGTCATTTGCTGAAAGTGTGTAGTTCATATTATCACCAGTATTCATGCCTTTGTCTGCAACAACAATCACTTTACCTAAATCAAATTCTTTTTTCATACGAGAAAAAGTTGGTCTATAGGTTAAACAGTCATTGGTGTTTCCAGCATAAAGATCATAAGTAATAGGAATACCATTGATATCCATAAATAATCCCATTTGAACAATTGGATTAGGTCTATGTTCTTTAGAAACACCTTTACGTCTGAATTCATCTTCTTTATCCGATTCAAAGTAGTAATTGGTTACATCATAGTAAACAAGACTAGTATCTCTACCGTAGTTTTCTTTGATACGATCATTAATCCAAAATTGCAGTTCGTTACCTTTTTCGTTAAAAAAACTTAAAGAACGGTAAACATCGTCTAAAGAATAGTTGGTTTTCTCAAAGAACTGATCTCTATTATCGTAAGCTTTCTTTTTCGAACCTGGATCCAAAAGCCTTGAGTTTACAAGTAACTTCATAATGTGATTAGTATTTGCCTCGATCTTAGTAGAGCGTTGTCTGTTTATCAGAAACTTATCTATTTCAAGAGTGTGGTAAATAGAGCTGAAGGCAGCATAACCAAAGTTCTTACGGTTGTTGGTATTAATAATTAATTTTTCATTAGATGAAAACTCCATTTTTATTTTTTCTTTTTCCGAAAGACGTTGAAATTCCATTTCTTCAACAACTTTAGTAAAGTGAGCAATTGGGTTGAGAAATTCACTCTCAAGTTCGTCGAGGTATCCAATAGATTTTATTGTTCTAGATTTAGATTTTTTAGTTTCTTTATCACGATAACTTTCTGCAATCGCTAAATAAGTTCTACCAGTTTTATTATTCTTAGATTTCTTTAAATACATAATATCTCCATTCGATACAATATATGTACATTATACCATATAACAACACAAAATAACACGATAATACGAAAGAAAAATAAATAAAAAAAAGCCTGAACCAATTTAAGTTACTCTGGTTCAAGCTTCACTATGTATTAGGTTGCTGCAAAACTAGGGAGATGCGGAAAGACCCTTGATAAAAAAAAGAGGCAATTGGCATTTTTCTATTGATTATAACCGTATAATTATGTATCATAGTGTTGTGCCTTTTTTCGGGATGTAGCGCAGCTTGGTAGCGCGCTTGCTTCGGGAGTAAG
>DATFJE010000024.1:0-4096 GCA_035269385.1 Clostridia bacterium | reverse complement strand
CGCCGTGAAGTATTCCGATCCTATTGCATATTTTTTCTATGTCGTCGAGTATATGAGAGGATATAAGAACGGTCTTTCCTTGTGCGTTCAGATTTTTAATGATATTCACCATGTCGTTTCTGCCTTCAGGATCTAGAGCGGAAGATGGTTCGTCAAGTAGTAGAAGCTCTGGATCTCCAATAAGAACTGAAGCCAACCCGAGGCGTTGGCGCATTCCTCTTGAATATCCTCCTATTCTGCGGTATGCGTCATCCGAAAGCTTTACAGTTTCCAGCAACTCAGCCGCATTTGTTTGCGCAGCGGAATTTTTTCTTTTGAACATGGAATCTATGAACAAGAGATACTCAAGTCCGGTCATGTATGGATAGAATCCGGGGTTTTCAGGCAGGTAGCCTACCTTGCCGGATTTTTGGAAATTCATGCTTGTTGCGTTGCCGGCGATGAAACATTCTCCGGATTCGAATCCGGCAAGGCCGGCAAACAGATTCATGGCAGTCGATTTTCCTGCGCCGTTTTTGCCGATGAATCCGTATATCTCGCCTTTTCCGACATGCATTGACAAATCCTTCAACACATGGTGATCCCCGTAGCTTTTATTTAGTCCTTTTGCATAAATCATTTTGTCTCAACCCTCCCGAAAAGCAGATAAAAAACAGGGCCTATGATGTTAAGCGATATTATTATCAGAGCCCAAAATGGTTTTGACAGTGTTCGGACGTCATTCTTGGCAAGAAGTCTCAGGCAGAAAGCAATAAGTCCGATCTGTATGGCTATCAGTGGAGCGAAAAGCTTTAGCGCTTCAATGATAGTAAGATTAGTAAACATAGTATAACCTCCCAAATGTTATTGTTGTTGGTTTTCAGTCATATGACGGATGAAACGGCAAAAAGTTCGGTAAAAATAAAAAAAATATTGAAATATACACTGCGGGGGTATAAAGTCTATAAGAGGAGGTGAATCACATGCCTATTTACGAATACAGATGCAAAGCTTGCGGTCAGACGTTTGACAAGCTGTCATCCATTTCCGAAAAGGACGACATGAAAACATGCCCATATTGCGGCAAAGATGATTCAGTAAAACTTGTTTCGGGATTTCTTTCAAAGAGTACATCAAAGGGATCATGCAATGCTTCATCGGGAGGCTGAGGACTTTTTTGATTCCCGTCGGGAAAAGGTGCGGAAAGGATTTGAATGCATGAAGTCTGACAAAAGAAAACTGACAATTAAAATACCGGATTTTGAACCCAAACACATTTTTGAGTGCGGACAGTGTTTCAGGTGGAACAGGGAAGCCGATGGAAGCTACACGGGTGTTGCACATGGGAAAGTGCTCAATGTGCTCAAGAACGGTGAAAAAATCCTTTTTAACAATATTGGAGAAGGGGACTTTGAGGCCGTCTGGGAAAATTACTTCGACTTGAAGAGAAATTATTTTGAGATTGAAAGACAACTTTCGGAAATTGATGAAACTATGGAAAAAGCGGTTTCATTCGGCCATGGCATGAGAATATTGAATCAGGATCCATGGGAGACTTTGGTTTCATTTATCATATCGGCAAATAATGGAGTTGCGAGAATAAAGGGAATAGTAGAAAACTTGAGCGAAAATTACGGAATCGAGATTGGAGAGTATAGAGGAAAGATGCGTTATGCTTTTCCATCGGCTGAGAGACTTGCATCTTTGGATGCCTCTGAAATAAGGGCATGTGGAGCGGGCTACAGGGATGAATATATCCTCAAGGCGGCAATGGCCGTTTCGGAAAAAGCGGACTGGCTCGGTTCGGTATGCAAAATGGATACGAGAGATGCAAAAAAAGAGCTTGTGGGCTTGAGCGGAATTGGGCCCAAGGTTTCCGACTGCATACTGCTTTTTTCCATGGAAAAGATGGATACATTTCCTGTGGATGTATGGGTAAAGAGGACGATGGAGCATTTCTATCTGCATAAAAAAAGCAGCCCTGAAGAAATAAGCGCTTTTGCGGAAGACTATTTCGGCGGATTGAAGGGCTTTGCCCAGCAGTATCTGTTTCATTATGCAAGAATGAACAATATTGGGAAGTGACTACCTCAGCAGGCCCTTAAGCTTGTTGAGGTTTTTTATGTTTATCGTGCCTCTTTTGTATTCTATAAGCCCTTCCTTTTGCATCCGGCTTATTTCGCGGGAAATAGAAGGCCTTTGTGAACCGAGCAGATTGGCCATTTCGTCATGGTTATATGGATTTGCGACAGAAAGCGAATTTTGTTCGTAATACATTTCGAGAATGAACCAGGAAATTTTTTTGCGAAGGGTTTCGAGGGAAAGCATTTTGATTTTTTCATTCATCATGAGAAGCTTTTTTGACAGGAGTCCCACATAATTGTCAAGAAGGACATCGCTGCGCTTTATCGATTCAAGCAGAGCCGATTTTCTAATAAGCAACAAGCGGGTGGGTTCCAATGCGACTATGTCAGAAGGGTAGGAGTGTATTCGTCCGGGAATGATGCTTTCTCCGAACAAATCGCCTGAATACAGTTTTTTGAGGCTCGAAATCTTGCCTGAAGGATAAATGTTCTGTATTTCCACGCTTCCGCTTATTATGATGGAAAGATTGAGGCAATCGTCAAAAGTCGAAGCAACGGATTCGCCTGAATCGTATAGCTTGAAATCCCAGTCGGAAGGATTGAAAAGTTTTTCGGGTGAATCGACGCCTTTGAAGAGGGCGTTTTTTATAAGTGCAGTTTGAAAGTCCATAACAACCTCACATTCGTTTTGTAACATCTGTTACATACAACTCAATTATAAACGTATATAATTAAATTGTAAAGCAAATGATAACGTTTATCATTTGGATGCGAGGGTAATAAATGAGTATAAAAAAAAGAGGTGATTTTGTGAAAAAAACTTTTAGAGTTGAGGGAATGACATGTTCTGCATGTTCTGCAGCGGTTGAAAGGGCAACAGGAAGACTTGATGGTGTATCCGAGGCTCAAGTCAATTTGGCTGCCGAAAAAATGACTATAGAATTCGATGAAGACATCATAAATAAGGATGCGATTTTTGAAGCTGTCGCAAAAGCGGGCTATAAGGCTTTGGATGACAAAGAGATAAGGAAAGTTGCAATTCCAATAGAGGGAATGACCTGAGCCTCCTGCGTAGCTGCAGTTGATCGGGCGATCAACAAACTTTCCGGAATAGAGTCGGTTGATGTTAATCTTGCGGTGGAGAAAGCGACCGTTGAATATGACGGCAATGCATTGAGGCTTTCTGAAATAAAAGCGGCGATAAAGAAAGCGGGTTACAAGCCGCTTGAAATCGAGAAGGAAAATATACTGCCGGACGCTGATAAAATCAGAAAGAATAAAGAAATAAAAACAATGAAAACTAAGCTCGTAGTTTCGGCTGTTTTCACAATCCCACTCTTGTATATTGCAATGGGACATATGATGGGTTTGGCGATTCCCCAAATAGTAAATCCCATGACTAATCCTATGAACTTTGCTTTGGCGCAGCTATTTTTGGTGTTGCCTGTTATGGCGGCTGGCTACAAATTTTACACCATAGGCTTCAGGACATTGCTAAAGGGCAGTCCCAACATGGATTCATTGATTGCGGTAGGAACGAGCGCGGCATTCCTTTATGGGATTTTTGCACTCTATGGAATTGCATCGGGAGATACTTCTTATGCAGCGCAATTGTATTTTGAAACGGCTGCAACCATAATTACCTTGATTCTGCTTGGCAAATTTCTTGAAACCCGTTCCAAGGGCAAAGCGTCGGAGGCAATAAAGAAGCTTGCAGGACTCCAGCCTAAACAGGCAGTCATTCTAAACGGAGATTCGGAAATCGAAATTCCAATTGACGAAGTGGATTTGGGGGACTATATAGTTGTAAAACCGGGTGAAAGAATCCCTGTCGATGGAATAGTCAGAAAGGGTCATTCTTCGGTTGATGAATCAATGTTGACGGGAGAAAGCCTGCCGGTTGAAAAAACCGTTGGGGACCAAGTGGTCGGCGCGAGCATAAACAAGCAGGGAAGCTTGATTTTTGAAGCGACAAGGGTCGGAAAAGATACGGCGCTTTCGCAGATAATAAAACTTGTCGAGGAAGCTCAGGG
>DATFJE010000023.1:0-21953 GCA_035269385.1 Clostridia bacterium | reverse complement strand
TTACAAATAAATACAGCAATGAAATGGATACCGTAAAGAAGGTCATGGACTCGGATATACAGAACATCCGAAAAACTATGGAAGAACTTGACAATGATGTTCTTGAAAGAGTCACACATGAAATTCTTAATGCAAAGAGGGTATATATACTTGGCCTCAGAAGTTCAGCTGTACTGGCAGAATACCTGGGCTTTTATCTCAATTTCATTTTGAAGGACGTCCATGTTGTAAAAGCCCAATACAATGATGTTTACGAACAACTGATCAACATAAACAGCGAAGATGTTGTAATAGCTTTAAGCTTTCCAAGATATTCCAGAAAAACCTATGAATCAGTGAGGCTTCTTAGACGCCAGGGTTGCAAAATAATTTCAATTACAGACAGTCAATTTTCGCCATTAGCATCAATTTCGGAAATGACTCTTTTCGCGAAAAATAATGTCACATCTTTTGTCGATTCGCTTGTGGCGCCTATGAGTCTTATAAATTTGCTGATTGTATCCATAAGTCTCCAGGAAAAAGAGCTCTTGACCGAAACGTTCCGCAAATTGGAAAATGTTTGGGATGAGTTCAATATATACAGCAAAACATAAACAATAAACTCAACTACCCAATAGGGTAGTTATTTTCTTGTTTACAATCTTCAAATACGGTATAATGCAATATGAATAAAGATAATGGGAGCGATTTATGAATGCAAAATGCATTGCCATAGATGGGCCGGCAGGATCCGGCAAAAGCACAATTGCAAAAGAAATAGCGAAATTGCTGAATTGGACATATATTGACACAGGAGCAATGTATCGGGCAATAACATTTAAAATAATGGCTGAAGGCATCCCTTTTGAAGACATAAAGGGCATTGTGTCCATGCTTGAAAATACTAGACTTGATTTCGTAAAATCAAAATTGTTTCTTGATGGAAAAGACGTATCCTCTGAAATACGGAGTGAAATTATTGACAAAAATGTTTCTGCCATATCGTCAATTAAAGAAATACGTTCAAAGCTTGTTGAACTTCAACGTGAATATGCGAATTCACATCCCGTAGTTATGGACGGTAGAGATATCGGTACTGTAGTATTCCCAGACGCCGAATTCAAGTTTTTTTTAACGGCTTCACCGAAAGTCAGAGCTAAAAGAAGGCATGCTCAATTGCTCGAAAGAGGAATAAGCATACCTATTGAAAAAATATTGAGCGAAATTGTCGAACGCGACCATAAGGATTCCACCCGTGAAATAAGTCCTTTGAAAATGGCCTCGGACGCATTTTTGATAGATACTGACAAACTTGACATAAGGCAGGTTGTAAGTGTTATAATGATTCATCTGAATATGCCCGTACCCAATGCATGGGAGGGTTTTTAAATGGATTTTGTGCATTTTGCTAAAATATTGGTTAAATTTCTATTCAGTATTTTTTATAAAATAGACATAAATGGATATGAAAATATACCCGATCCAAGCAGTGGATACGTTTTATGCTCGAATCACTCGTGCTGGTTCGACCCTCTGCTTATTGGGAGCCACTATCCCGATATTCTTCATTTTATGGCAAAAAAAGAATTGTTCGAATCGCCTGTGCTCGGGTTTTTTGCAAAAAAATTAAAAGCCTTTCCGGTCGATCGCAAAGGCAATGACTTAAAAGCTATAAAGACTTCAGTAAAGATTTTAAAAGAAGGTAAAATTTTAGGGATTTTCCCGGAAGGCACGAGAAATTTGTCCGGCAAACCCAGTTCAAAAGCCGGTGTTGCGATCATTGCAATAAAGGCAAGGAAAAATGTTCTTCCTGTTGCAATCTCATCCGATAAGCAGTACAGAATTTTTTCGAGAATCAATATAACCATAGGCGAAATTATCAATTTGGAAAAATATCATTCTACAAAAAAAATATCAAAAGAAACTTATCAGTCCATCAGTGATGATATAATGAAAGATATATATAAATTGAAAAATTCCACTTTCAATTCAAAAAACAGATAAGGAACAAATCAAATATGAAAATAATTATCTCAGAAAATTCCGGATTCTGTTTCGGAGTAAAGCGTGCGATGGATAAAACTCTTGAACTCGCCAATTCAAATAATAATAAGATATATACATTCGGTCCTCTAATCCACAACAATCAGGTAATAAAGTATCTTGAGGAAATGAACGTGTTTTGTGCATGGTCCATGGAAGAAGCTTTAGAAGAACCAATGATTGTAAGATCCCACGGAATTCCTTTGGCTGATTATCAACGGGCAAAAAAACTGAATGTGGAAATAATCGATGCAACTTGCCCATATGTTCGAAAGGTTCAGCAAATAGCAAAAGCCGAATTCGAAAAAGGAAGGCAGGTCGTCATACTTGGAAACAGCAGCCATCCCGAAGTGATAGGAATCAACGGTTGGTGCAATAACAGCGCAATTATAATAAATGATGAATCAAACATTGATTCAATCTCAAATTATGATAAAATAAGCGTAGTTGCGCAAACCACTTTGAATATAGAGTTATGGAATCGACTAAGCGGTATTATTAAAGGTCTTCCAATAGACGTGCAGCTTTTCAACACTATCTGTTCAGCAACAAGAGATAGGCAGAAGGCATGTGTTGAATTATCAAAAATTGCCGATACAATGCTTATAATCGGTGGATATCACAGTTCAAACACTCAAAAATTGTTTGAACTCAGCAAAAAATACTGTTCAAAAAGCCATCATATAGAAACGGCTGAACAGTTGGATCCAAAATGGATTGAAAATGCCGAAACAATCGGTATTTCTGCAGGTGCATCAACTCCTGATTGGGTCATTAACAATGTTGTCAAAAAAATTAAAATAAAGGTAGGTAGGCAAACTATGGAAAATGAAAACATGATGAATGAGATGCTTGAGGAGATCGAAAAATCTCTGAGAGTACCGAGGAGGGGTGAGATACTAAAAGCTAAAGTTGTACAAATTTCAGATGATGAAGTTGTAGTCAATATCGGCTATAAATCTGATGGTATTATCCCGAAAAGAGAATTAACCTCTGAAGAGGGGGTTAATCTTAAAGATATACTAAATGAAGATGATGAAATCGAAGTCATGGTAATGAAATCAGACGACGGAGAAGGAAATGTTCTGCTTTCAAGAAAAAGAGTGGATGCTCTCAAGCAATGGGACGACCTGAAAGTCTTCATCGACGAAGGCAAACCCGTTACTGTATCAACAAAGGAAGTAGTCAAAGGCGGCATAATTGCCTACTTTGGCGATATCAGAGGATTTATTCCGGCTTCCCATCTCTCGCTTAACTATGTAAGCAACCTCAGCGCTTTTGTTAATGAGGAACTCGAAGTTAAAATCATAGAATTCAACAAGGAAAAAAGAAATGTGGTATTCTCCCGTAAGGAAGTCCTTGAGCAAGGAAGAAAGAAAGAACTCGAAGCTCTTTGGGGCGAACTTGAAGTCGGTCAAAAGCTGCAAGGAAAAGTCAAGAGACTTGCCAAGTTCGGCGCTTTCGTCGATATCGGCGGAGTTGATGGACTGGTTCATATTTCAGAACTTTCCTGGGGACGCATCAAGAATCCCGGTGAACTTTTGAAAGTCGGCGACGACATAGAAGTCGTAATAATCGGCTTGGACAAAGAAAACAATAAAATTTCTCTAAGCTTGAAACAAATTCTTCCCGACCCGTGGTCATTGGTAAATACAAAATACAACACCGGAGATGTAATTAACGGAAGAGTTGTAAACTTGACCGATTTCGGAGCATTTGTCGAAATCGAACCGGGACTTGAAGGACTTGTTCATATTTCACAAATTTCCAAGGAACATGTAAAAACAACTTCAGACGCTTTGAAAGTGAACGAAGAAGTTGAAGTCAAGATACTTGGCATCGACAAGGAAAAACAACGCATCAGCCTCTCAATAAAGGATGCAACAGAAGAAGATGTTGTCGAAGAAGAACCTTCCAAGGAATCTGAAGAAGAAGAATCAGACAACATGGAAATCCCTGAAAGTGTAAAAGAAGAAACAATCACAATCAAGGACATGCTTGAATCCAAGCAAAATCAATAATTAAAGCGTTTTATTGAATTAAATTGAATTGAATTGAATAAAAAGTGGAAATTCCTTTTGGAATTTCCACTTTTGTTGTTTGGAATATTTTTTTGTTCTAAATTGATTATTTCTTGTCGGGATAAGCTTCCAATCCCAATTTCAGTATGTTCATGGCTTTTTTCAATGATTCCTGGTTGAGAACATAAGCCATTCTTATTTCGTCTACGCCAAGTCCAGGTGTGGCATAAAAGCCTTCAGCGGGAGCAAACATGACTGTCTCGCCGTCAATATCAAATTCTTCAAGCATCCAGACTACAAATTTTTCTGCATTCTTGACTGGCAATTTCGCCATTATATAGAAAGCTCCGTGGGGAAGTTCACAAACAACACCGGGCATTTCCTGAAGGGCTTCATAAACAATGTCCCGTCTTTGTTTGTATTCCTCTTTTGTTTTTTCGAAATATTCTTTAGGAACTTTCGCGAGTGCTGCAGCACCGAGTTGCTCGATTGTAGGAACACAAAGCCTTCCTTGGCAAAGCTTGAGTACTTGGGCTATGAGATCCTTGTTTTTGGATGCAATTGAACCGATTCTGGCTCCGCATGCGGAATATCTTTTTGAAATACTGTCAATTATTATGACTCTGTCTGAAATGTCGTCGAACTGCGCAAAGCTCATGTATGGGAAGTCATCAAAAATGTACTCTCTGTAAACCTCGTCGGCAATTATGTACAAGTCATTTTCTTTTGCCAAATCACGAACTATGTTCAATTGCTCTTTTGAATATACAGCGCCGGTTGGGTTGCCCGGGTTGGAAAGAAGTATACCTTTTGTTTTTGGATTTATGATTTTTTCGATTTCCTCTTTTGGAGGAAGCGCAAATCCCTTTTCTGCTTCTGTAGTTATAGGAACTACATTTATTCCAGCAACATTTCCAAATCCATTGTAGTTTGTATAAAACGGTTCCGGTACAAGCACTTCATCTCCATTGTCACATATGGCAATCATTGCAAACAGCAAAGCCTCGCTGCCTCCGTTGGTGACAAGTATGTCAGAAGGATCAAAGTCTATTCCATAGCTCTTGTAATAGCTACTGAAACTTTCAAGCAATTCAGGGCTTCCTTGAGAAAAACTGTAGGCAAGAACTTCTTTGTCGAAATCCTTCAAAGCATCGAAAAAGACTTCCGGTGTCTTGACATCCGGCTGTCCGATGTTCAAGTGGTAAACTTTTTTACCTCTTTTTTTTGCGGCTTCTGCGATTGGAACCAATTTCCTTATCGGAGATTGCTGCATATCTGTGATTCTTCCTGAAAATTTCATTTTTCTACCCCCTATTAATGTTTGAAATAATATATCAACCAGCTTAATAATAACATAAATCTGTGCTCTATTTAACAAATTTCCTTTATTAATACCATAATATTGCAGTAATTTCGTTATGGTTTCTATCTGTTGGATTTTGTCAGTATAATTGTTATAATGATATGAGATGCGTCCTTAGGGATTGTATCACTATTTATTTTAGCAGGGAGTGAAAAATATATGCAACAATTGAAATACTATATAAGAACATGGGGATGCCAAATGAATGAACACGATTCCGAAAGATATTCGGGAATGTTCAATCAAATGGGGCATTCGCAAGTCAACAAGATAAAAGATGCTGACATAGTCCTTTTCAATACGTGTTGCGTGAGGGAAAACGCAGAAAGAAAAGTATTGGGCAACATCGGACGTCTTAAGCATTTCAGAAAGCAAAAACCAAATCTGATTATTATTGTTGCAGGCTGCATGATGCAACAGCCGCATGTGATAAACATAATTGAAAAGGATCTTTCTTTTGTAAACCTGATTTTGGGAACATACAATATACACCGTTTCCCTCAATTGCTTGAAAAAGTTCTTGCTGAAAAACACTCAAAACGTCCTTTGGTGGAAGTATGGGACCAGGCAAAAAGTGTGGTTGAAGGCATACCTTCCATAAGAAAATTCAAATTCAAGGCATTTGTCAATATAATGTACGGATGCAATAATTTCTGCTCCTACTGCATCGTTCCTTATACAAGAGGAAGAGAAAGAAGCCGCAGCAAGGAAGCTATTTTGAAGGAAATTTCAACTCTTGTAAATGAAGGTGTTCTGGAAATAACTTTGTTGGGACAAAATGTAAATTCATACGGAAAAGATTTATATAAAGAATACGACTTTTCGGATTTGCTTGGAGAAATCGACAAAATCGATGGAATAAAGCGCATCAGATTCATGACATCTCATCCAAAGGATGCTACCGAAAAGCTTATAGATACAATAGCCGCTTCCAATAATATCTGCGAAAATTTTCATCTTCCAGTACAATCCGGAAGCAACAGGATTTTGAAAAAAATGAACAGGCACTATACCCGTGAACAGTATTTAAAATTCGCGGCAAAACTTTATAGCAAGATACCGGACATAACTCTTTCAACAGACATAATCATTGGTTTCCCTGATGAAACGGATTCAGACTTTTACGAAACGCTTTCACTCGCCAAAGAAGTGTCTTTTGACAATGCCTATGTTTTTCTATATTCGAAAAGAAGCGGCACAAAAGCTGCCGAATCTCAATCCCAGATTCCCGAAAATGTCAAACATGAACGTTTCGATAAAATCATTTCCGAACTCAATGCCATTGCCTACAGAAAAAATTTTGACAAAGTCGGCAATATTGAAACCGTCCTCGTCGACGGCATAAGCGAAAAACATCCCGGCAGCATTCACGGAAGAACACGTGGAAATAAAATAGTGACTTTCAAAGGGGATTCATCAATGATTGGAACCATTGTCACAGTTCGTATTCTTGAAGCAAAGAGAGCCACATTGATTGGGGCGCTTTGCTAATTTGCACATCTTTCTGAAAGGAGTCTTCCATGGGACTTACGCCTATGATGCGCCAATATCTGGAAATCAAAGAAACATATGAAGACTATATACTTTTTTTCAGGCTCGGGGACTTTTATGAAATGTTTTTTGAAGACGCACTAACATGTTCAAAACTTCTTGAAATAACCCTGACCGGAAAATCATGCGGGCTTAAAGAACGCGCACCAATGTGCGGTATACCATATCATTCTGCAGACAATTATATACGGAAACTTGTAAATATGGGCTTGAAGATCGCCATATGCGAACAAACCGGAGACCCTAAGCAGACAAAGGGCATTGTAAAAAGGGAAGTAGTAAAAATAATAACCCCGGGAACAATAACAGATCCCGAAATGCTGGAATCTTCGCTCAACAACTATATACTTTCAATCTCTGAAGGCGGAAATTCAATCGGTTTTTCATATGTTGACATAACGACTGGAAAACTCCGTGTTACCTCCTTCAAAGGAATTTCCCGCTACAAAGATGCCGAAAATGAATTGCTTAAGGTAAGTCCCCGTGAAATACTTATGGACTCTTCGTCCCTGTCTATAAGAATGGCCGATTTTATTCATTCAGCCATTCCACAGGTTGTTTCAACCGATAGTGGAATCCATACGGATTATGCCGAAGCCGAAAGAATAATTCAGAAGCAATTCAATATTGTTTCTATCGACAGCCTGGGTGTGTCCGGGGAAGACGAAATCATACTTTCGTTGGGCCGATTGATACATTATGTTGTCGAAACACAAAAGGTCGATTTGCCGCATATAAGGAATGTCAAACACTATAGTCCTACAGATTTCATGATCATTGACGATTTCACTGTAAGAAATCTGGAATTGTCCAAGACTATCATGGGGGACAAAAGGAAAGGTTCCCTCTTATGGGTTCTTGATAAAACCAAAACCTCAATGGGCTCCAGAATGCTATTAAAATGGATTCATGAACCCCTGTTGAACAAAGAAGAAATAAATAAAAGGATAAGCATTGTAGAAATATTTTTCAAAAATCTTCAAACAAGAAATGATGTACGTGAAATACTTGAGGCCATTTATGACCTTGAAAGGCTCACTTCAAAGGTTGTTTATGGGAATTTGAACGGCAAAGATTTGATTTCGCTCAAAGTTTCAATCAAAAGGCTTCCAGAACTTTTAAGCATATTGTCGAAACACCAAAATTCAAACCCTTTGTCGCATCTGTCCAAATCGATTGATCCGTTGATTGATGTTCATGATCTTATTGAATCGGCAATAGAAGAAGACTCCCCTGCGACAATAACCGAAGGTGGAATAATCAAAGACGGATACAATGAGGAAATTGATTGCCTAAAAGATATTTTATTCAATGGCAAATCGTATCTTGCAAACATAGAAACACGAGAAAGAAAATCCTCCGGCATAAAATCACTCAAAATCAAGTACAACAAAGTTTTCGGGTACTATATCGAGATTACAAAATCGAATCTGCACCTTGTTCCTGAGAACTACATAAGAAAACAGACGCTTGTAAATGCGGAACGCTATATAACTCCTGAACTCAAGGAACTCGAAGACAAAATAATCAACGCTGAAGAAAGAAGAAACAAATTGGAGTACACAATATTCCAAACAATAAGAGACGAAATACTCAAAAGCGTTGACCGTCTTATGAATACGGCTGAAGCACTTGCGCATATAGATGTTCTGTCAAATTTTGCCCATGTGGCGTACCACAACGGATATTCGAAGCCTGACGTAACCGACAATGATGTCATATCCATAAAAAATGGCAGACATCCGGTAGTTGAAAAGATTTCAAATATCGAAACCTTCATTCCCAATGATACCGAACTCGACAATTCCCATTGCCGTTTTCATATAATAACCGGTCCCAACATGGCGGGAAAATCGACATATCTAAGACAGGTGGCATTGATTTCATTGATGGCACAAATAGGATCATTCGTTCCCGCAGAAAGTTCTTCGATTGGTGTTGTTGACAGAATATTCACCAGAGTCGGAGCTTCGGACAATCTTTCTCAGGGGCAAAGCACATTCATGGTTGAAATGAGCGAACTATCCAATATTTTGACAAACGCAACCAGGAATAGCTTGATAATCCTTGACGAAATAGGAAGAGGAACCAGCACATATGACGGATTGAGCATAGCATGGTCTGTAGTCGAATATATAAACAGCCATAAGCATATAGGCGCAAAAAGCCTTTTCGCCACCCATTATCATGAACTGACAGAACTTGAAGGCAAATTGGAAGGCATCAAAAACTACTTCATAACAGTGCGCGAAATAGGTGACGACATAATTTTCCTGAGAAAAATAAAAAGGGGTGGAGCTAACCACAGCTACGGTGTGCAGGTTGCAAAACTCGCGGGACTCCCCTACAAAGTTGTAAACCGTGCAAATGAAATTCTCTCCGAGCTTGAGAGCCATGACATAAACCGCAATCAGGAATCAAAAATATTTTCAATGAAAGACGACGAAAAGGATATCCGGCAATTGGATTTCTTCGCCGAAGAAAGAAGGCAATTCATCAATTCCATCAAAGAAATCGATACGAATATTTTGACACCGATAAATGCCCTCAACCTTTTGAACCATTTGGTTGAGGAATCGGAAAAATTATAAAGGCAGTGGTCTCATGCGTACAATAAAAAAACTCAATGATGCACTTATTTCGAAAATTGCAGCGGGAGAAGTAGTTGAAAATCCTGCTTCGGTAGTCAAGGAGCTGCTCGAAAACTCAATCGACTCGGGAGCGAATTCAATAACCGTAGAAATTGAAAAGTCCGGCAAAAAACTCATCAGAGTCACTGACAACGGATCTGGAATACCGGGTCCCGAATTGCATTTGGCTTTCGAACGCCATGCAACAAGCAAGCTTTACAGCGAAAACGACCTTTTTCAAATAAAAAGCCTTGGCTTCAGAGGTGAGGCTCTCGCAAGCATAGCAGCTGTATCCGAATTGGAAATCACGACAAAAACAGACCAAAATGATTTAGGGAAAAGAGCAACAATGAAAAACGGCGGTTTAATCGAAATATGTGATATAGGCTCTACAGTCGGCACAACAGTAATATGTAGGAACTTGTTCAATAAAATACCAGCGAGACTCAATTTTCTTAAATCCAACACAATAGAAACCAACAAAATCATAGATGTAGTAAATCGACTTGCCTCAGCACAAAACCACATCTCATTCAGACTGATATCAGACAGAAAGCATTTGTACACAACTCCCGGAAACATGAATCTTTTGGATACCGTTTACTCAATTCATGGTAAAAGCATAGCCGGCAATCTTGCACGCATTGACTTTTTTCACCATGATATGCATCTCTGGGGATTGGTTTCAAATCTTCAGAACAGCCACTCGAACAGGAATATGCAGTCTTTTTTTGTAAACAAAAGATGGATTAAAAGCCCCCTTTTATCAGAGCTATTAAATGGAGCTTTCTTTCATATTCTTGAAAGAAGAAGATATCCGGTTGCATTCCTTTTTCTTGAAATCCATCCTTCATCAATAGATATAAACATTAGCCCAAACAAGACTGAAATCAAATTCAAGGATGAAAAATCCATATCGGATCTGTTCAATGGAGCTTTTTCAGAATTTATGCAAAATCATTCATGGATACCAGAAGAAAAAATATATCCTAAGACAAATTCATTTGAACTTGAAATTACAGAAAAGCAATCTTTCTATGAAAAGCCCAATGCTTATGAGACCTTGCCGTTCAACCAATCTAAAGATTATGACGACAAGGGCGGCGTTCAATCCTCTTTCGAATCTATTTTATCGGATATTTCCGTTTCCGGTGAGACCGGACAAAACAAAAAAAGCCCTATTGCAACACAAGAAACCAGAAAGAAAGAGTATTTCATGAACTTGAAGATTATAGGTCAAGTCTTCAATTCTTATATAATATGTGAAGACCCAGCGACAGCTGAAATGATTCTCATAGACCAGCATGCGGCACATGAAAAAATTATTTACGAATCGTTCGTAAAACAATTGAAAAATAAAGCTATTCTCTCACAGATTCTGCTGGAACCTTTTACGCTCAATATGCCGGAAACTGAAAAGACCCTCTTGCTGGAATCTGAAAAGCCCCTTCATTTTTTGGGTTTTGCAATAGAAGATTTCGGCCCCAACATGATTTTGGTACGTGAAGCTCCATCCATTTTTCCCATGCAGACATCGATATCATTCCTTGAGGAATTGAAAGACATGATTTTGAGCTCATCTTCAATCGACTCAATGAAATCCGAGGAAATGATTTACTCGATCGCAGTAAAAGCTTGCCATTCAGCCATCAAGGCCAATGACCCCCTTGATAAAATTGAACTTGTATCCCTGCTTTCGGACATGGATGATTTGAACAATCCATATACATGCCCGCATGGACGACCTACAGTAGTTCGGATAGGCATAACAGAAATCGAAAAATATTTTAACAGATAGATCAATCGAAATGGGGTATATGCATGAATAAGATAATAATCGTGGCAGGTCCTACGGCAGTGGGCAAAACCGGCTGCGCCATCGAGTTGGCAGAAACTTTAAAAACCGAGATAGTATCCGCCGATTCTATGCAAGTATACAAATATATGGATATCGGCACAGCAAAACCAACCCCGAAAGAATTGTCAAGGGTAAAGCATCATATGATCGATGTTGCAAATCCCTTCGACAACAATTATTCTGTAGCTGTTTACAAACGGCAAGCTGAAGAAGTCATACGAATGCTTCATGAAAAAGGCAAAATACCGATAATTGCAGGCGGTACCGGTCTTTACTTTAATTCAATACTCTATGATATGGACTTTTCTAATGCGACATACGATCCTGAATACAGGAACATGCTTCAAAAGTTATCCGAGGAAAAAGGAAACGCATACCTTCACAATCAATTGAAATCAGCAGATTCAGACTCTGCGGATATAATTCATCCCAACAATGTCAAAAGGGTCATAAGAGCGCTTGAAGTCCATCACGCCACCGGATTACCCATAAAGAAATTCGCAGCCGATTTGAATCCCAATCCAAAATACGAGACATTATTTTTATGTTTGCATAGAGAAAGAACTCTGTTGTATGATAGAATCAACTTGAGGGTTGAAAAAATGGTTGAAGCCGGCTTGATTGATGAAGTGGTCAGATTGACAGAAATGGGTCTTACTGAAAATCATACTGCAATGAAAGGAATCGGATACAAAGAGGTCCTTGAATATTTGTCAGGAATAACGGATAAAGAAGAAATGAAATACAAAATAAAGCTCAATTCAAGACATTACGCAAAGAGGCAATTGACCTGGCTCAGAAGATATAAAAAAGCAGTTCAAATTGAAATGGAAGGCTCAGAAGCTTTAAATACAAATAAAATATTGGCAATTACAAACAAATTCATTATAAATAACATTAAATAAAGGGGGAAACGAATAATCATGAAAAACGTACTTAACTTGCAGGATATAATACTCAATCAGGCCAGGAAAGATAAAACTCTTCTTACAATTTTTCTTACAAATGGTTTTCAATTGAAAGGCTATGTAAAGGGATTTGATTTGTACACAATTGTAATTGAAAATGACGGAAGCCAGCAAATGATTTACAAGCATGCGATTTCAACGATAATTCCTTCAAAACGTGTAAACTTGAACCAATTCATAAATACGGATTCGGATGGAGAATAGGAGTTTTTACAAATATAATAAAGCAAGGATCATAAATGGTCATATATACTGCTGATTTGCGAAATTTCCATACCTGTTTAAAGTCTATGTAAACAGGTATGGAAATTTCAACAATCCGAACGGCTTAAATGCCGTTCATTTTTTTGAAAGCGGGTGAAAATGAATGAAAAGAATAGAAGTTCCCTCCGAAACACTTTTCGGCATAAGTAAAAGCGTACTGAAATTTGTAAAACAATGCGAAAAGGAAATACAAAGCCAATTTGAAAAACTCGGCGACACGAGGGCCTACAATCAATACAAGGTTTTGAACGCCATGCAGAAAAACCGTCTTAGCGACACTGATTTCAACTGGAACAGCGGTTACGGATACAATGAAAGCGGGAGAGATACGCTTGAAAAAATATATGCAGATGTTTTTGGGACTGAGGACGCTATAGTACGACCAATAATAGTCAACGGAACCCACGCCATTTCCCTCTGCCTTACCGGAACACTCCGTCCAGGCGACAGGCTGCTGTCTGTAACCGGCCCTCCATACGACACAATAAGGACGCTTATTGGCATAAACGGTCCCAAGCCATCCACTCTTTCAGAAATAGGAATACTTTACAACCAGGTGGAATTGACCGAGTCAGGCGATTTTGACTACGATTCGATATCAGAGGCCCTGAAATCAAAGCCCAAGATGGTTTATGTTCAACGTTCGACTGGTTATGAATGGCGCAAAGCCGTAAGCATAGATAAAATGAGGGTTCTAGCGGAATTCGTAAAAAGCCGTTCAGATGAAACCATATTAATGGTTGACAATTGCTATGGCGAATTTCTGGAAAGGATAGAACCCACAGAAATCGGTTTCGACCTCGCGGCCGGCTCTCTCATCAAAAATCCAGGAGGAGGTCTGGCAATGACCGGTGGGTACATAGCCGGAAAAAGCAACTTGATTGAACTCATATCACACAAAATGACTTCCCCCGGTATTGGAAAGGAATGCGGATTGTCATTTGGTATGAACCGCCATTTTTTTCAAGGTTTCTTCATGGCTCCGCATACGGTAACTGAAGCTTTGAAGGGGGCTTTACTTTGCGCCTGCATATTTGATAAGCTCGGATTCGATACATTTCCCGGACTGTCAGACGAACGAAGCGATATAATACAATCAGTAAAATTGAATTCAAAAGAAGCTGTTATCTGCTTTTGCGAAGCAATACAGGCATCTTCCCCGGTAGATTCCCATGTCAGACCAATTCCATGGGACATGCCTGGATACGAAACACAGGTCATTATGGCTGCAGGAACTTTCATACAGGGATCGTCAATAGAACTAAGCGCGGATTCCCCTTTGACGCCTCCATATATTGCATATTTTCAAGGCGGTTTAACATACGACCACGCGAGGATAGGTCTTATGAAAGCTTTGCAGAATCTCATTGATCAAAAATACCTTTCCATTCAGCAATAATAATATGAGCCCTTGCGTCTTTTATAACGCAAGGGCTCATCATTAATATTCGAAGTTCTCTACATCAATCTGAAAACACCTTTTATCTTTCCAAGCAACATCAAATCCTCTGTAACAATTATTGGATTCATTGAGCTGTTCTCGGGTTGAAGCCGTATATGATCCTTTTCCCGGTAAAAAGTCTTTACTGTTGCCGAATCGTCGATTAACGCAACAACCATGTCTCCATTATCGGCTTCCCGTGTCTGTTTGACAAGTACATAGTCGTGGTCGTGTATGCCGGCTTCAATCATGCTGTCACCATTGACTTCAAGCATAAAATAATTGCCTTTTTCAACAAACTGCTCAGGAAGAGGGAAGTGCCAATCAATATTTTCAACGGCCAAAATGGGTGTGCCTGCAGCAACCGAACCTACAACCGGAACCATTACCAAATTTTCTTTTTCCTTGTCATTTATATTGAGCTTTTGTTCGTTTAATTCTATTGCTCTCGGCTTGGTGGCATCACGCTTTATATATCCCAGATTCTGAAGGGTTACCAAATGATTATGGACAGAAGAAGTTGATTTCAATCCAACTGCCTTGCATATTTCCCTTACAGAGGGCGGATATCCTCTTTTGCTTACCTCTTTCATTATAAATTCAATGATTTTGACTTGTTTGTCTGTCAAATCCTCATACATGAATCTTCGCCCTCCCAATTTACGATTTTAACTTTGTTGAATTATATCATAAAACTACATGCCAATGCAAACATAGGTTCGATTAATCGTCCTCGAGCCATTCAAACTTTTTTATTATCTCGCGCTTTTGATCCTTTTTATGTGCAGAATACAATTGAGTAGTGGTGACATTGTCATGATCGAGAAGATTTTTAACCTCGTATATCGAAGCTCCCATCTCAATAAGCGATGTAGCCGCAGTAGCCCTGAGCTTATGGGGGCTGTAACCGTTTTCCTTTGTCGTCCCCAATGCGATTGCTGTGTATTTTTTTACAATATCTCTTATGGCACGTTGCGTAAGCCGCTTCTTCTGCATTGAGAGAAGAAGCGAATCTTCTCCTTTAACGGCATATGCGCTACGCTCCATTTCAATATAATTTTTCAGTGCTCTTTCAACCGATTTGTTGAGAGGCATTGCCGATTCCTTGCCTCTCTTTCTATAGACAAGGAATTCGCCGCGACTTATGTTAAACGACGAAACATTCAATTGTTGAAGCTCCCTTAACCTCAACCCGTATGTTGTGAACAAAATCAATATCAGCATGTCCCTGTGCTTTGTTTTTTCCCAATAAAGCCTTTCTTTGTCGGACAAGCCATTTCCACTTGCAACACAATCGAACATAATACGGGCCTCGTCAATATCAAGCCTTTTAATCGCATCAGGTTGCGGTTTTGGCAACTTTATGGGGTTGAAAGCATCCGTTATATTGCCAGGCATTATTTCTTCGCGATATAAGAATTTAAACAGCACGCTCAGTGATGATTTTTTCCTTGATAACGACCTGTTGTTGTTTTCCATGACTATTGGCTGATTTCCCTTTTCCAGCAAATATCGCGAGCAATATCCTCCAAGGTATCGATTGACATCCTTTGCATTTATTTTAATTATATCCTCTATGGGTATGGAGCTGATGGAAGAAGCATCTGAAAGATTGCTTTCATTTACCATATAATTTAAAAAAAATTTAATGTCGTTTAGATAGGCAAGCCTGGTAGAAACAGCTACCGAGCCTTTCAAATACAGAAAGAAATCATAAAAATAATCGGGAAGAAGCTTTTCGATTTCCAAACATTCCTGAATCATGCCGTGTTCGTATGCGACTACATTGGTGGGTTTTGAAGACTTGTTGTGTATTTTCAGCTTTTTATCATACATTGCAATTATTCCCCCTTCTTAACTATTCCCTAAATATACATTTAAAGTATAGTTTAATTCAAAAGAAAAAGCAAGACAAACCGTCCTGCATCATCTTTTTCTCAATAATGATTAATATCAAACTTTCATTTCCACTTCTGTCTTTGCAAATTTTCCGTATTCTTTCTTTATCGGTTCAATGATTTTTTCAACAAAATTGTCTACCTGCTCAGGAGCGCGTCCTATATACAAATTTGGATTCATCAAAAGTTTTAAATCTTTCAGATTCAACTTGAAAGAGCCGTCTTCCGAAATTCTTTCAAGCAGATCATTCGGCTTGCCCAATTGTTTCACTTGTTTTGCAGCCTCCATCGAGTGGACTCTTATTCTTTCATGAAGTTCCTGCCTGTCCCCGCCTTTTTTTACTGCCGCCATCAATATGTTTTCAGTCATCATGAACGGCAGCTCTTTTTGAATATTTGACATTATCACATTTTCGTTGACGACAAGACCCGTACTTATGTTCGAAGCAATGTCCAATATCGCATCGGTTGCCATGAAAGTTTCCGGAATCACAATTCTTCTATTGGCCGAATCATCCAATGTCCTTTCGAACCATTGTGTAGATACCGTAGCGGACGCATTACCCAAATTATTCATAATGTACCGTGAAAGGGAAGCGATTCGCTCACTCCTCATCGGGTTGCGCTTGTATGCCATCGCAGAAGACCCTATTTGGTTTTTGGCAAACGGTTCTTCTATTTCCTTAAGATTTTGGAGCAGTCTTATGTCATTAGTCATTTTATGAAGTGTTTGCGCAATTCCGCTAAGAACCGAAAGTATCTTGAAATCAAATTTTCTTGAATATGTTTGACCAGAAACATCGAACACGTCATTGAATCCAATTTTTTCTGCAACTTTCATTTCCAGCTGCATAACCTTGTCATGATCTCCGTTGAATAATTCCAGATAGCTTGCCTGAGTGCCTGTTGTGCCTTTTACTCCCCTTATCTTATAGTTTTCAACAAGATGTTCCAAATCAAGAAGGTCCATATGCAGATCCTGTATCCAAAGGGTCGCCCTTTTACCAACTGTAGTAAGTTGAGCCGGTTGATAATGTGTGAATCCAAGGGTTGCCTGTGATTTATGCTCAATAGCAAAATCAGAAAGTTTTAAAATAAGCACTGCAAGTTTCTTCCTTATTGTTTCAAGGGCTTGATAATAAACTACTAGATCAGTATTGTCTCCAACAAAAGCACTTGTAGCCCCAAGATGCATTACCGCCTTGGCCTTTGGACATGCCTCGCCGAATGTCAACACATGCGACATTACGTCGTGGCGTGTCTTTTTTTCATATTCTTTCGCTTTTGCAAAATCGATTTCATCCGCCTTTTCCTTCATTTCAGATATTTGTTCTTCGCTTATTTCCAAACCCAGTTCTTTTTGGGATTCAGCCAAAGCTATCCATAAAGTCCTCCAAGTTCTGAATTTATTGTATGGAGAAAATATTTTCTGCATTTCCACACTAGTGTATCTCTCCGTCAGGGGATTGCTGTATATCTTATTCGACATAGTAATACCTCCTATCTGTTACTGAATAACCGAACACATAACATTATAATATAGCGAACAATATTTATCAATATATGTTTAATCTTCGGTTTATTTGTGAATTATGAAACAAACCCGTCCAAAGGACGGGTTTGATATTTTCACGATCCATCAAATATTATCTTGGGCTTATGATCAACTTGATTGCAGTTCGCTCTTCCCCTTCTATTTCAATATCCGTAAAAGCAGGAACACAAACCAAATCCATACCGCTTGGGGCCACAAATCCTCTTGCTATAGCTACTGCTTTGACCGCTTGATTCAATGCGCCGGCTCCTATGGCTTGAATTTCAGCATGCCCGTTTTCCCTCAGAACACCAGCCAATGCCCCGGCAACCGCATTTGGACTAGATTTAGCCGATACTTTTAAAACATCCATTAGTATGATTCCTCCTTTTGATTTTCAAAAATTTATTTCTGCGTTTAATTTACATATTTTTCATATTAATCCCTGTATTAGTATTCTACAGAATCCATTGGAATCCTTTTTTAATAGAAAACTTTTTATATCGAAATGATCCGACATTCAAAAGAAGAATCCATTATAATAATATCCAATTCAACCGGACTATAATCACCCTATTATGAAAATGAATTTATACCAGCCATTTGAGAAATAAATAATTGCTTTCTATGTCTTTTTACAAAGACACCTCCAAAGAGGAATCGTCAATCGTATTGATTGCCGTCTCCTCTTTGGAGGTGTCATTTTTTAAAACTTTCTTTATTGCTACTTTGCGTAATCCACGGTTCTTGTCTCTCTTATGAGATTCACTTTTATCTGACCAGGATATTCCAGATCATTTTCAACATTTTTTGAAATCTCTCTTGCAAGAAGAATCATTTCTGTATCTGATATTTTTTCGGGTTTCACCATTATCCTGATTTCACGTCCTGCCTGTATTGCAAATGCCTTGTCAACCTGCTCGTACGACTTTGCTATTTCTTCAAGCTTTTCAAGCCTTTTGACATAAGTCTCAAGAGTTTCTCTCCTCGCACCCGGTCTTGCTGCTGAAACAGCATCCGCCGCTGTAATCAATATGGCTTCAACCGTTTGAGGTTCATAGTCTCCATGATGAGTAGACATTGCATGAATCACTTCTTTTGACTCTCCATATTTCTTAAGAACATCCATTCCTATTTCTACGTGGGTTCCTTCCATGTCATGGTCGAGCGCCTTTCCTATGTCATGGAGCAATCCGGCTCTCTTTGCAAGCTTTACGTCAACTTCAAGCTCAGCTGCCATCAAGCCGGCCAAATACGATACTTCTATAGAGTGCTTCAGAACATTCTGCCCGTAACTTGTTCTGTATTTCAATCTTCCGAGCAACTTGACCAATCCCGGATGGAGGTTGTGTATTCCTGCATCAAAAGTTGCAGCTTCTCCCTCTTCCTTGATTTTCTCATCAATCTCAGCTGTAGCTTTGTTAACCATTTCTTCAATTCTAGCGGGATGAATCCTTCCGTCGACAATGAGTTTTTCCAATGCCACACGGGCAATTTCCCTTTTGATTGGGTCAAAAGCCGATAAAATTACGGCTTCAGGCGTATCATCAATGATAAGGTCAACTCCTGTCAAAGTCTCCAGAGTCCTTATGTTTCTTCCTTCTCTGCCGATGATGCGACCTTTCATTTCATCATTCGGAAGATTGACAACCGATACAGTGCTTTCAGCAACATAATCCGCAGCATACTTTTGTATGGAATAGGCCAATATTTCCTTTGCCTTTTTACTGGCTTCTTCTTTCGCGTCGGAAACGATATCCTTAATCATGATTGCCGATTCATATCGGACTTCTTTTTCGATATCCTTTAAAAGCATTTCCTTTGCTTCTTCAGCTGTAAATCCGGACACTCTTTCAAGCTCTTCTATCTGTTTCTTGAAAAGTTCGTCAACTTCCTGTTTCTTTATTTCTATTTCCTTTAATTTCCCAATCAGTAAATTTTCTTTTTCTTCAAGTGACTCCGTCTTTGTATAAAGAGATTCTTCTCTTTTGTTAAGTCTCTTTTCTGTTCTTTGAGCTTCTGTTCTTCTTTCTCTTATTTCTTTATTCAAGTCTTTTCTTAATCTATGAATTTCTTCTTTTGCATCTATTAATGCTTCTTTTTTCGCTGTTGTCGCCAATTTATTCGCTTCGGAAAGAATTTTTCTCGCTTTTTCTTCTGCGCTTTGAATTTTTTCGGCGGCAATCTTTTTTCTGTATAGATATCCCAATCCAAAAGCAATGGGAATAAGTACTACAGCTATAATCGCTAAATAGTATATTTTGATAATATGCATACACCTCCCATTTATAATCAAAAATAAAAACCGAGATAACTCGGTTAAAACCCAATTCACGAGGAACTAAAACGGGCAGTTTAATAGAATCCTCTTTGTAATTTTAAAACTTTTCGAATTTATTGTCAAGCTTATTGACTAATGCCATCAAAATGATTTTCCATTGATTTCCTTATAGCCTCTGCAGAAAATCCCTTTCTGTACAAGTATTGCCTCAACTTGTTTAAATCATGTTTTTCATCACTTTTTCCGCATCTCTTTTCAATCAGTTTCAACGCCCTGAAACCTTCATTTTCCAACACATTAAGCTCGGATAATATCGCCTCTATCAAAGATCCCTTTAGTCCCTTGTTTACCGATTTCATTTTAATCACATATGTGGATTGATTTTTTTCAATCAACTCCTCAATATAGTCCCTTGCATACAATTCGTCGTCCAACATTCCATAATCCACCATCTTCACAATTGTCGCATGAATAATTTCTTGAGGCAAAGGAATTTTTTTTAAATGGTTCGAAACCTCTTTTTCGGTTCTTCTTTTGAATTCTATATATTTCAAGGCCCGTTCTGCAGCATATCTTTCTGTGAACTCCCTCAATTCGTTTTCCATTTCCTCGTCAATCGGAAAATTATTTTCCATTCTGTTTTTTTTGAGCCATTTCGAATCACACAAATAGAAAACTTCACAGTCAGTTATAAGTCGCTCCACGCTCTTGTTTAATCTTTCGACAAGTATTACTTTCATTTGTCAAGTCCCCTTCCTAAAGAAAGGTCGAAACTCCCAATAAAACATGATGTGGGCGTTTCGACCTTTCTGTTTCTCAAAAGCTGTATTGGATTATATCGTTTCAGGATTTACCCTTCTTCTTTTTTTGTTCCCTTGTCCAAGTCATAATAAGCCCTGATTTTCTGTTCAATTTCAACAAACATATCTTCATGTTCCTTAAGATATTGTTTTGCATTTTCCCTTCCCTGGCCTATTTTGTCATCATTGTAGCTGTACCATGATCCGGATTTTTTTATTAAGCCGGCATTGACCCCGCAATCGAGGATGCCGCCCTCTTTAGATACGCCCTCACCGTACATTATGTCGAATTCGGCAATTTTAAATGGCGAAGCCACCTTGTTCTTGGCAATCTTTATTTTTGTTCTGTTTCCTACAATCTGATCTCCCTGCTTGATGCTTCCTATTCTGCGTACATCAATTCTTACAGAAGAATAGAATTTAAGAGCCCTTCCTCCTGTGGTTGTCTCGGGATTCCCAAACATCACACCAATTTTTTCTCTAAGTTGATTTATGAATATTACAGATGTTCTTGAACGGCTTATTATTGCAGTGAGTTTCCTCATGGCCTGAGACATGAGCCTTGCCTGAAGACCCATGTGGCTGTCTCCCATTTCGCCGGTAAGCTCAGCCTTTGGAACAAGTGCGGCAACAGAGTCCAAAACAATTATGTCTATCGCTCCGCTTCTGACCAAAGCTTCAACTATGTCCAATGCCTGCTCTCCCGTATCGGGTTGAGAAAGAATCAAATTGTCTATATCGACTCCCAAATTACCCGCATATACCGGATCCAGTGCATGCTCGACATCTATAAATGCGGCATTTCCGCCCGTCTTTTGACACTCTGCAATCATGTGGAGGGAAACCGTTGTCTTTCCTGAAGATTCCGGCCCGTATATTTCAATGATTCTCCCTTTCGGAATTCCTCCTATGCCCAAGGCAATGTCCAGTTCCACTATGCCCGTTGGCAGAGATTCCACATTGGCTCTAGCTCCATCGTCCCCGAGCCTCATTATTGAACCCTTTCCAAATTGTTTTTCTATTTGTGTCAATACAGCGTCAAGAGCTTTCTTTTTTTCGTCCATATTGTCCCAGTGCGAAACTGGATTCACCCACCTTTCGTATCGAACATTTGTTCTTTTAGTTGATTATATACCACCAATTTAAATTAATCAACCTTTTTTAATATTTGATATAATTTTTTATGACCCACAAATGATAATGTCCTTGTATACCACAAATGATTATGTCCCAACTATAGTATAATAAAACCTCATAAAATAGAAATGAGGTGGACACAATTAGAAAGGTGATACTTACAATGGATGAAAATGAAAAATATC
>DATFJE010000022.1:0-2186 GCA_035269385.1 Clostridia bacterium | reverse complement strand
TTCTTTTGTTTGAAAACGCTTGCTGTCCATGAATTCCACATCAAGCTGAATGCTGTATGAATCGAGCTCCGATTTTACGCCTTCAACCTGGTCGAAAAATGTTGCGAAACCAGGAGAGTACGAGCTGATCATTAAAACATTCTTGTCTTTTGCAAATGCATACGGATATTCATTATCGTTTAAACCGAATGAAATTGTAGTTATTGAAAGAATCACAAGCATAACAATCAATAAAATACTCTTGGCTCCCGGTTTTTTCATAAATAGCATCTCCAATGTCTGTTTTTACATATCGGTAATATTTCAATTATATAACATATAATGTGGAAATTATTAGAAAACAAAGAAAATTTACATGTTTGTAAACTTCCACTTCCCATTTGCTATTCCATAAGTATTCCCAGCATCTTCTCGGTGTTGTTGAGGAAAGCTTTGGTCACATTGTAGTGGTCAGTGTCCTCGTAGGCAACCTTCTTGAAGCCGTCCTCAAGCTGGTATATGTCGGCATTGGGATATGCCATTATAATGGGAGAGTGGGTTGCTATTATGAATTGTGAGTTTTGACCCACAAGGTCGTGAATGCGCGAAATCATCGCCATCTGTCTCGATGGGGAAAGAGCAGCCTCGGGCTCGTCGAGAATGTAAAGCCCGTTTCCGCCGAATCGGTTCATGAAAGCCGCGAAGAAGGACTCTCCGTGCGACTGCGCATGCAGGGATATTCCACCGTAGGAATCGATGACCTTGGGTTCTCCCCCCTCGCTGTCCAGCTTTTCTATGTCGGTGGCAAGGTTGTAGAAGCTCTCCGCCCTCATGAAGAAACCGTCCCTTGGCATGCGGATTCCCTTTGCAAGCCTGATGTAGCGGTGCAGACAAGAATGGGACTCCATTGTTGAAAAATTGAAGTTCTTCGTTCCGCCCTCGGGGTTGAACCCGCAGGCAATGGCTATGGATTCCAGCAGTGTGGACTTGCCGGTGCCGTTCTCGCCCACTACGAAGGTGACGGCCGGATGGAAGCTTAGGGTTTCCAGATTCTTTACAGCCGGAAGGCAGAATGGATACTCGGAGAAAGTTTCAATTTTTTCCCTTTCAAGCCTTGCGCTTCTTATATATTGCATCGACTTTCTTGCAGTCATCATAAATCCGCCTCCCTCGCTTTAATGTCTTCACAATTATATTATATTCCATTTTACACATGGAATGAAAGCTCGCAGTGATTCTTTGCGGCATCGCGTTTTGAGCCATGAGGTTAAAAATATTGACAAATGGCAAAAGGAGCGTTACTATGTGAGCGTGCGTTCACATAGTAACGCGAAAGAGAGGTGAATCATGGATATATCTGCGGTTTTGAAGATTCTTGCGGATGAAAACAGGCTGAGGATACTCAACATGATAAAAGAAGGCGAATTTTGCGTTGGAGAGATCAGCACGATTCTCGGGCTTGCAAGGCCAAATGTCTCAAAGCACCTTGAAAAACTGAAGACCGCAGGCTTCATCACGGCAAGAAAGCACGCCCAATGGATCTACTACAGCCTCAGCGGAAGTCTTGTGGAAAGACATCCCTTTGTAAAGGCCATACTTTTAGATGAGCTGGCCGGGGAGGACCTTTTTCAAACAGACATGAAAAGGCTGATGATCTACAAAAGCAGCGGATTCTGCTGCCAGGAACTTAGAAACACGGGCTTCGACTTTGCTAAGATAGAAGAAGCCGCAAAAGCATAACCTACATATCTTAACAAAAAATAAAAAACAAAACTCAGGAAAATGAAGGGAGAGGGTAAAGTGGAAAGATTCGACAAGCTTTTGAGAGGAATGGATTTGGAGTTTTTCGGCACCGGAAGCCATAAAATTTCAATCGAGAAGGCGCTCGAGATGCACAGCAAGGGAGAGGCTTTAATACTCGACATAAGATCAAGAAAAGAGAACAGGCTGCTCAGCCTTGGATTTGCCAAATCCATACCGGCAAACGAGATACCGGACAGACTGGGCGAGATTCCCAAGGACATTACAATAGGCATACTCTGCACATCGTCAGTGAGGGCCTCAGTGGTCTACGCTTATCTGCTCCTCAACGGATACGAAAAGGCCAGGGTCATGACCGAGGGCCTGAGGGACATAGCTGGCACGCTCAAGCCCGGCTACGTGCGCAAATACAAAATGGAGTCAGAGGATGAGGTTGAATGAACTCG
>DATFJE010000021.1:0-3106 GCA_035269385.1 Clostridia bacterium | reverse complement strand
TATTTGGATGATTACAAGTCAGCCAACAGAAAATCAAATATGTTTCTGGGCATTTTTGCAATTGTTGTAGGCTTGTATTTGCCGGGAAGAACATTTTTCATTTATCATCTGCTGTCTTCAAATCAAATAATGATAACATTCATGATCCTACAATTTTTGTTGCCTGTCTCGATTCTGGCCTTTGCTTTGTCCATAAGCAAAAAAGCAAGGGTTGTCATAAAATCAGCATTGATTTTGCATTGCATATGTTATCCGGTAATCTCTCTCAATCAAATGTTAAATGCCCATGCCAATATATATCTGTTGATGGTATTCCAGTATTTGCATTTGATATATTATATTCTTTCTTTTGCAGCCGTAATCATCGAATTTAAAAGTAAAAATGCGGAATTGAAACGAATGGGTTTTGGATTTCTGCTGCTTGGGGCAGGTTTTTTGTTGGATATTTTAAATTCAAATGTAAACAAAGAGATCGATGCGCATTTTTTCAAAACATCCCTGGTAATATTTATTGCAATTCAGTGCATCGACAGAAGCATACAGTTCATCAAACATACTTCGGATATGAAGGCAAGGCTGACAACTGCAGATTACAAGGCAAAAATATTGATGGACAATTTTGAAAAAACAAGCGAGCATATAGAGGAAATAAGACTTCTCAAGCACGATATGAATTCCCACATCAATTCAATAAGCAGCTTGTTGGAAGACGGGAATGTTGTCAAGGCAAAGAAATATATAGCAGGCATGGGAGAGCGGGAAGTGCTGAGGGCACCGGTTGAAATATGCTGTGTGCCGGTGATTGACGCCATAACAAACAAGGCTATAAATGAATCCAAAGAAAAGGACATTGCATTTGATTATTCGGTCAATATTAATGAGAGGATAGAGATTGACGACATGGACCTTTGCAGTTTGCTCACAAATATTTTGGACAATGCAATTGAAGCATGCGGCGGTGTCAGCGGTTCGTGGATAAAATTCGATTGTCATATCAAGAATAATTTTTTATATATATCCTGCAAGAACAGTGTCGATGGAAGGGTTAATAAAAAAGATGGTAAATACAAGACCAGCAAAGGCAACGAAAAAGAACACGGATACGGCATTAAAATCATCAACAAGGTGGCAAAAAAAAATAAAGGCATAGTGAGCATACACAATGACCAACATTTATTTGCCGTGGAAATAGCAATCCAGCTTACAGGCTGAGATATCTCAAAAAATCATTTTTGGCGCTTTTATATCTTGAACGGCTTATGGGTATTGTTATTGAGGATGCAAGAGTAAAAGAATTGCACGACATGTTTTTTACATGCTTTAAATTTACAATGAAGCTTTTGTGGCAAAATATGAAATGGTCTCCAGGCAATATTTTATGATAATCGGACAGTTTTCCGTAAGTGGTGATTTCCTTGTTGGAAGTCACCACTTTAATTTTTTTGTCGTTTGACTCAAGAAACAGTATGTCCTTAAAGGCTATATTGTGGATTTTTCCACGATTTTCGATTTTTATGTGCTTGAGTCTGTTATTTTTGTCCCATATCCTAAGGAGCAGTTTTTCCAGCTTGCAATAATCAAAAGGTTTCAAAAGATAGCCTGCGGCATCCACATCGTAACCCTCATACACATAGTCGGGGGAGGATGTTATGAAAATTATGCCAAGATCCTCATCTGTTTTCCTTATGTCTTTGGCGGTTTCCATACCGTTTTGCTCATCCATGCATATGTCCAGCAGAAGCACATCATACTTGTCCATTCCGTTTTCAAGGCGAGAAACCAAAAGCTTGGGGTTTTGGTAGACGTGCGTGCAATAGTCTTCAATATGCTTCAGGCATATCCGCTCAATATCATTTTTTATATTGTTGCAATCTGTAATATTGTCGTCGCAAATGGCTATCCTAAACATAATTGCCTCCTGAAACCATTAATGGTTATTATTTTCACATGGGCTGTTTTAAGTATATCATTTGGCAATTATTGTTTCAATCAAGCCAGTTTCGGCATCTCGGCAGTTGATTTCGGACTCTTTTAATGTTTGATGAACCACATTGATATAATGGAAAATAAAGACAAATCCAAACGTGGATGCGAGAGAAGGATAAAAGCATTGTTTCAGGAAACTGGGAAAATCAAAAACCATTAAAAGGAGTAGGATGAATAATGAGAAAGAAACCGGTACTTTTTATGACCGCAATTTGCCTGTCTTTCATGCTGGCATTGGGCGGGACTTTTACCGAGGCCCATGCGGAGGACACCTCGTGGACCATCTTCGACGCGCTTGGAATTGACAACAGCGAAATTCCGTCGGGAAGCGAGGAGATAGGAGAAGACGAAAACCCCTTTGGAAGGGAAAACAAGTCTACGAGCGTTGTATCGGAGTTCTACGGTGTTTCCGATGACGGGCAGGTCTTTAATTACAGAGAGATGTTCGGTAATTTGCAGGGGGACAGCACCAACGATGAATTCATTCCATATGACACAGGAACGACCGGAATCAACAGGTTTTATCCCGCATCCGCCCTTCATTATGGCGGAGAGCCTTTCTATGCATACAATGCTGTAGAGGGGGACTTCAGCGGGGACGGCAGGAAAGGCCAGATGGTCGTGCTCGGGGGGATATACAATTATCAAAGCCCCATAAATAAAGGTCTTTGCCTTTCGTTTATTGATCCCAAGGGGACAAATTATGCAAGTGCTGAAAACCAAATGCTTATTTTCCAAAGCTCAGAATTTGGGAATCCGTATGGTTCCGAAGATTTCACAAATTTCTCATACCAATTCCAAAACTATCTTCAAATGACAACGGGCGACTTCGACGGAGACGGAGTCGACGAGATTGCCGTGTATATACCTAAAACAAGCAATCCCAGGGTAGAAGTTTACAAACTGGGCAGGGAGACTGGCGGTGCGCTTTTAGACTGGCAAGACCCGTCAAGCTGGAGCGAAATTTACCAGTACGGAATGGAAGTTGTCGACGGCCGAATACCTAACATGGTCAAGCTGCTGGGCAAGGACATCACGCAAAATGGCGTCGACGACCTCAGCATTGCCTATGGCTACTTCTATGGCCAGCAGGTCTACAAGGACACCGAGGACGGCGACA
>DATFJE010000020.1:0-5721 GCA_035269385.1 Clostridia bacterium | reverse complement strand
GTTCTTTCTGACTGCCTTTTGACTGCCAGCCGCATTATAGTCGAAAAATATAGCGATAATAATGATAATAAAAGCACGGGAAACCATGAAAAAGCACCTAAAATTATTAGGATTCAATTTATGTCAATTGAGTGGGAATAGTAAAGTAAAACCCCGCAACCCTTGCAGTATAAAGGGTTGCGGGGTTTTTTAATTACGAATAGTACATATTCGGTACAATTTGTATTATTCGTGTAGTTCATTTTATCAATAATTTCAAGCTGTTAAGTTAGGTAGCGACTTCATTTTGCTTGTTGGGATACAGATGTGAATATGTTTGGAGGGTAGTTTCTATATTCTTCTAACTAAGTCGTTTGGCTATGAGAAGTGGAGAAACACCCATATTTATAAGCAAAGAAGCATGTGAGTGGCGGAGATTATGAACCCTGATTTTTTTTATGCCGCTTTTTTGAACCGCGTTTCATTATAATGGACTGAGAAAATTTGACACAAAATATTCGACAGATAATGAATCGGATATACTCAAATGAAGGAAAACAAAATGTTGAATGAGCTTT
Organism: Clostridia bacterium; assembly: GCA_035269385.1. Classification (GTDB taxonomy): domain Bacteria; phylum Bacillota; class Clostridia; order Peptostreptococcales; family BM714; genus BM714. The sequence goes on along the minus strand of DATFJE010000020.1, from coordinate 5,164 downwards.
AAAGGGGTTTCGATGGTTTTTTCTCACCATTGTTGACACTAGGGGATGTGGACAATTTATTAGGTTTCATGGGTAGGGAAAAACAAATCAGGGCATGAATTGACTTTCAGAAATATTTTTTTTGATGGCCATATATGGTAAAATAAAGAATAAATGGAGTGATATAATATTTTATCCATAATAAATGGGGGGCTGATGATGATGAAGAAGTTTTTGAGTGTATTTTTGGTGATGGTAATACTGATTTCGGGTATTTCATATGCTGGGGTATCGTCGGAGTATGTTGAGGCTTTGACGAACTCCATAAACATTGTTCTTAACGGCGAAATTGTTGAAGGAAATAATTTGCTGTATGAAGGTACAACCTATGTTCCGCTGAGAATCATGTCGGAGATGATTGGGGGAGTGGTTTCTTGGGAAGGAGAGACAAGGACTGCCTCCATTGCACTGAATCGGTCTGATTTGTCTGAGGAGAATTCCAATGAGGGTATAAGTCTGAGGGTCGAGTCGCTTTGCAATCCAATAATCGGATATGGGGAATTAGGCGTCGATAAATCGGAAATATTTGGGGTGACTTTAGACGCGAAGGAAGGGGCAGTAGACTACAGTCTTGAAGCGGATGGAATGCATTGGAATACCACTCTGAATCTGGAAACTGAATACGAGATGATTCTTGTAAAGAATGACGGTTCAACCATAAAATATTCGCTAAATACGGGGGGATTGCCGACAATCAAGCAGAGTGCTGATATGCAGATTGTTTATGTGCCGGCGATGCCGGACAAGGGATTCAACTTTCCCTATATGATTCGGGTACCAGGGACTGTAAAAGGTTATAGAGAGTATAATGGCATCAATTATGATACGGCCAAGCAATATCTCATTTTTGATTCAACGAATGTTTCCGGGCAGGACCCCTTAGATTATGTTACCGAGACGTTGACGGAGGATTCTCAAGAGGCGGCTTCAGTTGCGGCTGACTTCGGTTATCCGATTGTTATGCCAATAATTCCAAGAACGAGTATTTCTGTTAAGCAGGATGGTTTTGGTTACTCGTTTCTTTATGAACACTCGCTAGACAGGGACTCTTTGTATGTGAAAGAGCTTGTGACAACAGATTCTCATCGACAAAGCAATCTTTACAATTATGCGGAAGCGGGGTATGATCCGGAGAAATTCTATGATTTTGATGAACAAATCGTGGCAATGATTGATCATGCGGTTAGTTATCTCAACGAGCAGGGGATGGGAGTAGAAGAGAAAGTCATCGGTATCGGTTATTCAGCAACGGGGGCCTTTGTTGACCATATGTCTTATCTGCATCCTGAGAAGTTCGAGATGGCCTTCTGCGGTGGTTCGAACGACAATGTGGTACTGCCAACAGATACTTATAAGGGTGAGACAATCTCATTCCCGCTTGGAAATGCGGATTATTCAGCGATCACTGGAAAAACCTTTTCGCTTTCAGCCTATAATGAAACCAAGCGTGTCTACTTCATGGGCAAGCAGGACACCAATAACACGGTAGATTATCTTGATTGCTATTTTGAATACACCAATGAGCAGGTTAAGCGAATATTTGGCACACCGGTGCTACCAAGAGCTTATGAGGTCGCCAAAACCTATGGAGAAGAAGGTGGCAAAGGCATTTTCATTTTGATGGACGGGGAAGAGCATACCATCAGCAATGCCATGAGATACTATATAAGAAAATTTATTTCTATAAATGCGGATTCTGATACAACTGTCTATCTAGAACCAACTGAACCGTGTCTAGAGACAACCATATTTGAATAAATTATTGAAATACTCTTCCAAGACCAACAATGTATAATTAGTATCAGATGAGGTTGGATACCGAAGAATTCACACAGAGTTTAAAAGAAAGATATTATGATATCGAAAGACTAAAAGATATGAAAGCAAAGCTATCAACAAAAATTGTGAGTGAAATACTTGAACAGCATTGCAAAATTGAATTATCCAAGATACATGTCGCTACTTTTCCTTTTGCGTATTTTTAGAAAAACAACGACATTATTGAAGGCACTAGGTATTCCGGAAAACTAATAATGAAGGAACAGAGTTTATATAAAACATGTTTGAGATGAAAAACGAAAAGGATACAACTTCAATAGTTGATAATAATCAAGGGGGATTGGGTTTGAAGAAAAAAATTAAGCAAATGTTTGTATTTATAATGATGATGAGTACAATAACGGGCATATCGTTTATTCCTGCAACAGCATTTGCAACAAACCAGGGGATGCTTGATAATACCCAGTATCAAGTTATCGAGCAAACTTTTTCGGATGTTGCGAACTATTGGGCTACATCGGCAATAAAATGGGGTGTTGACACAGGTATGGTCTATGGCTATACAGACGGAACATTTAAGCCGGACCAACAACTGACGGAAGCAGAATTTGCTGCGCTTTGACAAGATTTGTATCGAACATCAATGACAAGAGTTTGTCGGATGTTCAGGGGAAACATTGGGGGCAGAAATACTATGACGTTCTTGGGACTTATGCAATGCCTTTCAATGGCTACAACAACGACACAATAAAGCAAACTGCAATCACAAGGGGCAGAGTGGCTCAGATAGTTGCAGCAAAGAACGGATTCAACTTGACCGAAGAGCAGGCAATCTATTACATGTATGAAAACGATCTTTCAACCGGAATGGTTCCGGGAGAACTCTCATTTAATTCTTATGGGGCAAATGATCCTCTTAGAAGAGACCAGGCAGTTACCTTCCTTCAAAGATTGAACAATGCTGGACTCACCAAATTTAAAGGGGAACCTTCACCGGTTGCCGGAACTGAACTCGCCGGAATTGATGGCGTAGCACTTTCCGGTGAAAATGTAGACTTTGGGGACTTCGTTGTGGAGACTCCACTCAATATCTCGAAAATTACTCTTGATGGAAAGACCTATGATTTCGTTGAGTTCTCAGATATTGACGGGGGCATCTATGATGGCAGAGAAGTTGATAGTGTTGGGGACCTTTATGGCTGGGGGGATTGCGTTCCTCTTGGTACTGTCGTTGAAACCGGCGACTATTTGACCATACTGATGCCGGGGGCCGATGCCACACTTGACCGAGGTCTTCGTGCAAGTTGGTACATCTGTAGCCTACCTATGCTTGAAGAGGAGCTTGAGTTTAGGCATAAATCTTCCTATCTTGAAGAATCAATTGCTGCAAGTGGGGACTGCTTCGATTACGATTTGGGGCTTTCCGTACTAAAGACTTACAGCCAGTTCAAGTACCACGGCGAGATGATGGACTTCTACACTAGCAACATGTCCAAGACTAACGCCGAGTGGAAACACTACAATTATGGTTGGTATGAGACAGGGTCGCACGCTTTTGTGGAGATGTGGGCTGACCCGATTAAACACGCGGTTGGAATCAAGATTTGGGATGTTGACGAGATTCCGGCTTTCGCGCTTGACTATGATTATCTGAGGAGTGAGTGATATGAAAAGATGGATTAGTCTGAGCCTGGTGCTCATGCTTATTATTTCCGGGAGTAGTTTTTCATTTGCTAACACTCGGGGAGACTATGTCAAAGACTCGGCAGTCACATTTGCCGAAAGTGACACAGATGGTTTAAATCTTAGGATGGTTAATGCAATGAAATTTGCTACCCAGATGGACCTAAGCGAGATGGAAGACACCACAGAAGAAGGGGAAGAAGAATTCACGGAGGAATCCGAGCGCTTTGCACTTGTCACCGTTTTCTGTTCCTTAGGAACAGAAAACAGCGTTCGTTTTTAAGGCGCGACTAATGTGTCACGCAAAAGAGAAGATGCTTAGAATAAAAGATGACTTGATAATCATGGAAAACTCGATGCGCATTTTCATATGCGGGTTGGGGGTGCATACAAATAGTTGGACATTTGTGATGCTTTAAAATGAGTAGACCAAGTGTATTCATTTTGTCGCTTGGTTGAAGATAACTAATCAATACAATGATTCAGAGAAATCAATCTTCATTTTTATAATATGTCATGAAAAATAGAAGTATGCACAACCATAAGAGTACAAAAACAGTACACGAAAACCCTGAAAAAGATGATTATTTGGTGGAAATAGTGAAAATGAAAGTATAGAGTGCAGTAATTGCAATGTGTGCGAATGGTGGCAAAAGTATGCTTGTAGAGTGGGAATAGTATAGTAAAACCCCGCAACCCTTGCAATATAAGGGGTTGCGGGGTTTTTTATGATTAAGAGCATTGAATTATTCTGCTCAATATTTAAGTCATTCATTTTTTGACGATAAAGTACGAATAATAATGTAAAGTATAATTGATTTTTTTGTTTATGCATAAGCAAAATTCTATTTCCCGAATATCAAATTAAGTTGATTTTGGGAAATAGAATGATAGAATCATTGGGGACGGTTCTTTTTGATTGGAATTGTCTGATATTGAAGTAGGAAAAAAGCATAGGCAAACCCCTCAACCCTTGAAATACAAAGGTTGAGGGGTTTTTTGATTTCCTAAAAGCACACAATTTGTACACAACGGACGGTGAGTGCAAATACATTGTAGATGTGCAATGGTTCTTGAAACGGAAGTAGCGAAGGTTCCTTAGTAGAAGAGATTCTTGTTATTATGATTTGTGTCAAATAAGTAAAGGTGATAATTTAAATAATGTAGTCTGACTATCATAATTATAGCCGTACTATTGCGTAAGAACATTTGTTCTAGCATCTCAAAACATGATATAATATTAATAAACATAAAGATGAAAAGAGGTGGCAATTTGAAAGAAAAACGACAGATTAGAAATAGCACGGCAGAGTTTTTAATATTTACAGGACAAAACAAAGAGAATTCTATAGAAGTGCTGATTGCAGAAGAAAATGTATGGATGACACAAGAGTTGATATCAGAGTTGTTTGGTAAAGGAAGAAGCACAATAACTGAACATATTAGAAATATTTTATTTGATGAGTTGGAAGAAAAATCAGTATGTCGGAAATTCCGACGAACTGCTACCGATGGCAAAAGTTACAATACTAAGTATTATAATCTCGAGATGATTATTGCTATTGGATTTAGAACAAATTCAGAAAGAGCAATCCAGTTTAGGAATTGGGCAGGCTCAATACTAAAAAATTATTCGATTAAAGGGTATGTACTTGGATTATGC
>DATFJE010000019.1:0-11131 GCA_035269385.1 Clostridia bacterium | reverse complement strand
ACAGGGGATGCAACAAGCCGGGAGGATACAAGGCGAATAGCCAAATCCATGATGGACAAAGGCGTGGACATACTTGTTTTTGTCGGCGGAGATGGTACGGCCCGAGATATTTTGGACGCCGTAGGTATGGATATTCCAGTAATAGCCATACCTTCCGGTGTTAAAATGTTCAGTTCTGTATTTGTTTTTTCGCCACATGCAGCGGCTGAAATGATGGACTGTTGTGGAGATGATTTTACCGAGAAGGAAGTGCTTGACATAGACGAAGACGCTTTTAGGGGTAACAGGCTGGATGCTAAATATTACGGTACTCTGAAAGTACCGAATATACAGAGATTGTTGCAGGGCAAAAAGGCGGCTTCAAACGTCAAGCATTCTACTAAAGACAAAAAGAAGGAAGTTGCAAAATATGTCGTAGATAATATGAATAAGGACTGCTTGTACATATTGGGGCCTGGAACAACGGTGAAAGAGGTCGCGGACGCATTGGGGGTGGGAAAGACACTTCTTGGAATAGATGCCGTTTTCAACGGTGAATCGATAGGGATAGACATAGGCGAGAAGGAGATATTAAGCCTTATTGATGCTCATAAAAAGGCGAAGATAATTGTGACTCCCATAGGCGGAAACGGATTCATATTCGGAAGGGGAAGCAGACAGATATCTTCAGAGGTTTTGCGGAAAGTGGGAAAGGAAAACATAATCATAATAAGTACGCTCGACAAGATTGGAGGCATGGAAAGTCTTCACATCGATTCGGGAGAGTACAAGGTCGACAGGGAAATCGGTGGAAAAATTAGCGTATTGACAGGGTACAAGGAGGAAATCATTATGGAGGTGAAGTATTGATAGACCTAAGCTCCAACGAAAGCCCCTATGGGCGTTCGTGTGAAGAATTGATGGATTTATGCAGAGGACTTGAAGATTTGAACAGATACCTTGCTTATGGTGAGCTTGAAAGACTGGAAAGAGAGCTGGCGGAGTATTGTGGTGTTGATAAGGAAAGGATTTTTGTTGGTTCCGGAACAGACAATCTTATCCGAAATGCCTTATTGAAATTTTATAAAGGAATGGATCTTATTGTATTGAATCCTTGCGGCAATAGAGTGGTTGAAACGGCAAAGGACCTTGGAATGAGAATAAGAAGGATACAATTGAGGCCTCCGGAATTCCGGGTGGATTGGAAATCTCTTGAAATAAAAAAAAGCATTGTGGCAATCGATTACCCAAACAATCCCACCGGGCAGCTTTTGATAGAAAAAAATGAATTGGAGTGTCTTTTAAAAAACGGCAACATCGTGATAATTGACGAGGCCGGATACGAGTACTCAAAAAGGACTTTTGCAGGCATGGTGGGAGCCTACGAAAAACTTGCAGTGACCAGAACACTCGACAAAGCCTTCGGGCTGGCCGGGCTGAGAGTAGGATATATGGTCGCCGGGGATTTTTTCGTGAAGGTAATAGGAAAAACCGTAGACATCAACAGGCCGGCTTTTGTTTGCGCGATGGAGGCATTGAGGGACGAAAGGCATATGCGCGAAAGTGTTTCAAAGACATTGGAAGAAAGAGAGTACCTTGAATACCGTTTAAGGGAGCTTGGTTTTGATGTTTACAAAAGCCAAGCCAATTATCTATGCGTGAGGTCGGAGATTGCAGATCTTGCATTAAGGCTTCGGGAAAAAGGGATACTTGTTGAAGATTTGTCGCGGGAATGGTTTGACGGATACTTCAGGATATCGATAGGCGGAAGAGATGAAAACTCAAGACTCTTGGAGGAAATAGAGCTTATGTGTGGATAAAAAGAAAAAACTATGCATATTATGCGCATGTCATGGATCAATTTGATTTTGTTGAGCAAAGGGCAAAGAAATTTTTTGTCATTCATGTTTCAAGAATGAATTTGTGTATGTTGAAAAAATTGCAGTATTGCATATGTAAATTTCAACTAATTGCTTTTTTTGTGAATTCTCCTATGTATTGGGTATATGACGAATACGGTTCGTATATATATACAATTCGAAAGGAGAGGAAAATTTTGAAAAGAGTATTGGTTTTATTGTTGGTTTTAATGATGGCGGTTTCACTCTTCCCAACAGCTTTTGCAGCTGAGATGGATAAGGACATAGTCGATACCGCTGTGGAAGCGGGAACATTCACAATTCTTGCCACGGCTTTGGATACTGCTGGACTTGTTGAAACGCTTAAGGGGGATGGTCCGTTCACTGTTTTTGCGCCTACCGATGACGCATTTGCGGCACTTCTTGCCGACTTGGGCATAACCGCTGAGGACTTGCTTGCCAATCCAGACCTGAAGAACATATTGTTATACCATGTGGTTTCGGGGTCTGTTCCGGCGGCTGACGTGTTGGCCCTTGACGACGGGACCATGGTTGAGACAGTTAACGGCCAAAGTCTGACAGTTACATTTGAAAGCGGCAATGTATTTGTAGACGATGCTCAAGTGACAGCCACCGACGTCATGGCTTCAAACGGAATTATCCACGTAATCGACAAAGTCATAATGCCTGTTACGGCAACCCGTGTCATGACCTCAGATGCCAAAGGCCTAATAGATGGAGGGTCAATAGACCATATAATCGATGTTCGTGCGGCATCGGCGTTTGATGAAGCTCATGTCCCGGGCGCTTTGAATATTCCAGGACCAATGGCTTCGGACGGATTTCTTTCAGGGGTTGTTGCTGCAGGAATCGAAAAAGATGACGAAATATTGATTTATTGCATGGTCCAGCCTGCCGCAGAAGCCGCAGCTGACGCTCTGCTTGGCGCAGGGTATGGAAATGTGACCATAATGCTCGAAGGAATAACCGGATGGACTGAAGCGGGATATCCGGTTGCCGTAACACTTAAGGATATAGTAGATACCGCGGTTGAAGCAGGAAGTTTCAATACGCTTGCCGCCGCTCTTACAAAAGCCAATCTTGTTGAAACACTCAAAGGACCCGGCCCATTTACTGTATTTGCACCAACTGATGACGCATTTGCGGCTCTTTTTGCTAATCTTGGAATAACGGCGGAAGAGCTCCTTGCAAATCCGGACTTGGCGAACATCCTTCTTTATCATGTGGTGCCTGGAAAAGTAATGGCATCCGATGTCCTTGCCCTTCCGAACGGAACAATGGTGGAGACTGCAGGAGGAGAAAAACTTACGGTTACATTCATGGGTGGCAATGTTTATGTTGACGACGCCAAGGTTGTTACGACCGATGTCATGGCGTCAAATGGTGTCATACATGTGATTGATGCCGTTATTATGCCGGGGCAAGAAGCGACTGAGCCTGTTCCTAAAACAGGAGATTTGGGAATGGTTCCATTCGGATTCCTTGCTCTTGCTTCAGGAGCATGGATTATCATGAGAAGAAAAAATCAGAAGGCTTCTTAAAATATTGACTAAACAAAGAGAAGGCCGGCTTTATTGAGCCGGCCTTCTTTATCATTTATTCGAAGGTGGGGGTATCATGAAGTGGTCGGACAGGATTGCCGCAGTTGCATTTTTGATTGCGATTTTTGCGATGTCAATAATTGCTTCAGATTATGCCGAAAATAAAAGAATAATGAATGAGGCAAGAACGAAGTTTCACTCGGAGGAAACCTCTGCCCAATCAGAGCCAAGCGATGTAAAAAATGAAGATCTGAGGGATGGTTCAAGCCTTTCACTTGAAAATATGGAAGAGAGTGAATCTATTTTAGAAAAAGCTTCATTGAATGTAGCTAAAACAGAAAAATTTGATAAAATGAAATCTGTAAATTCCGACTATGCTGGATGGTTGAGCATAAAAGGGACCAATGTGGACTATCCTGTTGTAAAGGGAAAAGACAACAATTTCTATCTAAACCACGGTTTCGACAGGGAATTGAATGTAGCGGGCTCAATTTTCATGGACTACAGAAACAAAGGCGATGGAACAGATGAGAATATTATAATTTACGGTCACAACATGAAAAACGGGACAATGTTCAAGGGCTTGATGGAATACAAAAGAAAGGGATTTTTTGAGGCAAACAGATTTATCCATTATAATGACGGAACAGGCGAATCCATTTGGGAAATATTTTCAGTCTACGTTACTGATACTGGATTCAATTACATAAGAACTGATTTCACAGATATGCAATTTGACCGTTTTGTCAGGGCATTGTCTGAAAAGAGCATGCATAAATTAGACCAAAACATTGAAAACATTGATAATGTGCTGACGCTTTCAACCTGCTCATACGAATTCGATGACGCCAGGTTTGTTGTGCATGCCAGGAAAATTAAAACGGGAAAAGATGACGGCGCAAACTGAATGCCTTAAAACAGTAATGCCCCATAAAAGTCCATGGTTAATGGAAAATAAAAAACCACCATCAGCACCGTAAATGGAACTGATGAGGTTTTGTTTTTTTTGTCTATTTCTTTATCCATTCAACAAACTTTTCGAAGCCTATTTCCTCGAAAAATTCCATGTTTTCTATTGAAGGAATCTTCCTCTCGGATATTGACTTTACTATGTCTTTATTGAAAGGTATCTTTAGCGCAATCTCCAAATCCTGTTCTTTGCAATAATTTTCAATTGCACTAAGGCCATCCTCTGACAAATCGCATTTATTGATTACAATCATAATATCAATACTGAAGTTCTGAACCAGCCGATGGACTTTTTCAAGGTCGTGAAGTCCGGAAAAAGTCGGCTCTATGACGATGACGGTTTTTTTAACACCTGTTATTGATGCAATCACATTGCATGCAATTCCGGGTGAACCGTCGATTATTATGGTTTCTTTTTCTGTTTTTTCAGCAAGCGCCTTGGCAGATTTTCTCACTTCGGATACGAGTTTTCCAGACGTTTCTTCGCCGGGTATCAGCCTGGCGTGAACCATGGGGCCGTATTCGGTCTCGGAATTGAAAACCTGCCCGACAACACAATCCTTCATCTCTATTGCCCCGACAGGGCAAACATATTCGCATACGCTGCAGCCTTCGCATTTGCTGAAATTGACTTTTATATCTTCGCTTATTGCGTTGAATTTGCATTTTTGGCGGCAAAGCCCGCATTTTGTGCAGAGATCCTCATTTATGACAGCCCTCTTAAGTCCCACAAAATCTTTTGATTCCTGAATTGTTTCTCCAAAAAGTATGTTGAGGTCCGGCGCGTCTACGTCGCAGTCGGCAATAACCGGGTTTTCAAGAAACGGCACCAGCGAGGCGACCAGAGTCGTCTTTCCAGTTCCGCCTTTTCCCGATATGACAACGATTTCATTTATATCCATAGCATACAACCTTTCGTGACAGTCTATTTGACGGTTTTGATTATTTTGCCGATTATGTTCTCGAAATAATGACTGTATTTTGAGTTTTCGAGGCACATCATTTCACCAACAGCGTAGAGTTTTGCAATTTCTTCGCTGAAAGGGATGTTTTCAAGGATTTCAATATTTTTGCCTAAGCAATAATCGTAGATCTCGTCATTGCCGAGACCTGCTTTGTTTACGACTACACCGAAAGGAATCTTCATGTTTTCGAGCATCTCCACGACCATTTTCATGTCGCTCACACCGAATGGGGTGGGCTCGGATACGACAATGGCATAATCGACGCCTTCAACCGATTCAACCGAAGCGCATGAAGTACCGGGAGGAGAGTCTATTATGACCACTTCATCATTTGAAACTATTTCCCTCAGTTCGGATATTATCTTGACGCCTGAAACTTCGCCTACATTGAGATCCCCGTAAATGAAATTTATGCCTCCCAACCCTTTACCCGAGTGGATTTTTCCAATTTCTCTTTTCTCGTATGAGATTGCGTTCCTTTTGCAGACAATTTCGCATCCTCCGCAGTCGTGGCAAATCTCCTTGAATACAAGGACCTTGTTCTTTGCGGGCAAAATTGCGTTGTACTTGCAGAATCTTCCGCAGTCGCCGCAAAGGTTGCATCTGTCCATGTCGACAACAGGGAAATTTTTGTATACGCTTTTTTCACCCGTAGCTTTAGGTTTTATGAATATGTGGCTGTTGGGTTCTTCTACATCGGCATCCACAAGTACCGCACCTTTGAAATTGAAAGCCATGTTTGTTGCCACAGTGGTTTTTCCCGTACCGCCTTTTCCGCTTAAAACAGCTATCTTCATTCTTTCATCTCCAGACTGTCGGATCATACTCTTCTGAGTCCGTGGTGGGACTCGGTTGAATTTGTTTTGAATTCTTTGAGCTTTCCGGCTTCATAGTTTTCCAAAGCTTCCTTTACAGTTTTGCTTTTTCCGTAAGAATATGCCCGTATCTCAAAAGCCTTGATTGCGTCCATAGCTTTTGGCCCAAGTTCCGGCGCCAGAGCCACGACCACTCCGTTTTCGTCCAATATCCTTACGGCTCTTCCACCCGCTCCGCTGGCAGAATTTTTTGCGGTATTTTCAATTGTTCGGGCTTCCTTTGTTTCAGTGTCGAAAAGAACATAGTATTCCGCTCTGCCGAATCTGTCGGCAACAGGGCTGTTTAAGCCTGTCTCTTTTGCGCAAATTCCAATTATCATAATTTTGCTCCTTTATCGGGTTTCGATTGAGATTAATGATCGTGTGTGTGTGTGCATGCAGTTCCGGTAGAGTATAATTCTCCGCCGAGATATTCGTTTAAATTTGCTTCTATGCTTCCTCTGGCTCCAAGAATTACTTCAATATTGGCTTCCTTGAAGAGATTGATAGCCATTTGTCCCATTCCGCCTGTTATTATTGCAGTCGTATTCATTTCGCCCAAAAATTTGGGAAGAAGTCCCGGTTGATGTGCAGGTGCCGAAACATATTCTGTGTTCATTATTTCCTTGTCTTTTACAGTGAATATTGCAAAAAACTTGCAATGCCCGAAATGTTCTTCAACGTTTATCTTGTCGTTGGTTGGAAAAGCAATCCTATTTGTGTTTTTGAAATCGATATTCATGTTGTTTTCTCCTTTGAATTTAATATTTTCATTGTTGTTCTTTACAATTATTGCCTTTGAATGGAAGAACCCGTCGATTATTTTCTTTCGACCGGAAAGAAGCAGCCTTTGTACTGTTCCCCTGGAAAGGCCCATTTCCTCGCTTGCCTCTATTTGGCTCTTGCCATCATAGTCGCATAGCCTTATGGCTTCAAATTCATCAAGATCTATGAATGTTTTTTCCAATGATTCGGGATTTGCGCCATAGGGGATATAGATCTTTTGGTCGCTAAGCCTTCTGCAAAATCTGTTTTTCTTGTTTCTTGGCATTTCAACCTCCCTTCAATATGTGCATATGCACAATTAAATAATATATCTATTAAATCGATTTGTCAATGAAAAGCTTAAATATTATTGCTCGAATTATCAATAGAACGAATAGATAAAATCACTTTAGAGATTTCAAATGCAATGGTATACTTTTAGATAACTAAAAAGATAGTAAGTCAAATAATTTCAACAAGTAGAAGAGGGATTTAAAATGAAATTCGAATATGGAGACAATAGTGCAGAGCTTGCAATTGAATACAGAAACAGGAGGAGCTTGAAAATATGCATCGAACCTCCTGGAAATATATCGGTTATTGCACCTTCATACATGAAAGAAGAGGATATCCGTCAAGCAATCGACGGGAAATCCGGATGGATTATCCGAAAACTCAAAGAAATCAAAGAGTCCGGTATTGTGAAAAACAGCAAGGATTATTCAAATGGAGAAATATTCATGTACCTTGGCCGCGACTGCCGACTGATGGTGCAAAGTGATAAAGATGTGAAGAAAACGCATGTCGGGCTGGTGGGGGATTGCCTTTTAGTAAGAACGGCTACAGAGGATCCTGAAAAACTGAAAAAGTTTATTGAAGATTGGTATAGAAAAGAATCACTTGATATAGTGAGTGAAAGGGTAGAATTTTACCAAATTTATTTTCAACATAGGCCCCTTGACATTAGGACGAAAAGGCAGAAAAGCAGATGGGGAAGCTGCTCGAGTGCTCATAGACTTAATTTCAACCTGAGGTGCGCAATGGCACCCTTGGAAATAATCGACTACATAGTAGTTCACGAAATGTGCCACATGGTTCATTTCAATCATTCTAAGGAATTTTGGGGCTTGGTTGAAAGTATTTTACCTGACTTCAAGGATCGTAGGGCGTGGCTAAAGAAAAATGGAATAAGAATGATTTTGTAGGGGGCCCTGAAAAGCTCCTTTTTGTTTGAGGAGAAATCGGAACTTCAAGGCAACTTTAGGCGTCTATATTTACAAAGAGCAATGCAATCCTTAAAAGAGATGCTTTTATTAACAAATATTGTGTTGCATATGTTAAGTGAACGGGTATATTTCAAGTGTAGAACACCGTTAAAAGGAGGAAATGAAATGAAGAAGCTTTTTGTTCTGACGCTCATAGCATCTCTGCTGTGTAGTTGGAATATCTCTGCGTTTGCTGTTTACAATATTTCTGGGGATTCAATTGCACTTCATATAGGGAGTCCGCTAATACTGTCGGGTGAAACCATGAAGCCGCTTGATTCTGACAACCCGAATGTTGTTCCTATAATCCACAAGGATAGGACACTTGTGCCTTTGAGGGCTATAAGCGAACACTTTGGTGCGGATGTTGGATACGGAGCGGAGTCTAGAGAGGCATATATTGAGTATGAAGGAAAGAAATATATCTTTCCGATAGATAAGAGTAATTATAGGATTGAGGAAGAAGGGATGGATACCGAGACCGTTGCCTTCGACACGGAGGCCCTAATAATTCAGGATCGGACCATGGTTCCACTGAGGGTCATATGCGAAGAAGTGTTGGAAAAAAAAGTTGGGTATGGCGACAGAGTAATAACAGTAGGAAATGAAGAAATCGATTTGGACAGTAAAATGATAGAGGGTATAAAGAACAGAATAGGACAGGCACTTAAGGTTTCATCTCGCGATGAATTAGCCGGAATAGTGGCAGGAATGACTGAAGATTACGAAATGAAGACCATGGATGAAATGCGCGCGCCTGACGGAATGGGAGAAGCAATCAATGAAGAAGCAGCTTCGGAGGATTTTTCAGCAACAAACGAGCAGGTGGCAGGAGTAAATGAAGCAGATATTGTAAAGACAGACGGAAGATTTATTTATGTGGCAACGGGCGAATCGGTCAAGGTATATGATTCAAACAAAGGGAAACCGGTTCTTAAGGATGAAATAAAAATGACCGTAGACGCAGAAACAGGACAATATGTGCAATTTAATGAAATGTATATAGATGACGGCAGGCTGGTCGTGCTTGGCATGCGAAACGGATTTGACAACTGGATAAGGCCCATCCCCGAGCCTATGGTGGAGATGGAAACGTCAATCATGCCCTTCCGCGAGGGAAGAAGCTATGTGTGGTGCGGAATCTATTCGGTGGATGAAAGCGGCAAAACGAGCTTGATAAAGGAGACTGAAATTGAGGGGTCAATGCTTTCAAGCCGCAAGAAGGACGATACAGTGTATCTTGTGGTCAACAAGTATCTCTATGGATACGGAATTGACTATGAAGAAATAATACCAATGTTTAGGGATACTGTCTTGGGTGACGGGTACAGAGAACTGCCAATAGACAAGATTATGTACTATCCGAAGAGAGCCTCTTCAAATTATCTTATCGTTTCGGCAATTGATATCTTTGATCAAACAAGTCCGGCGGCAATAGAGGCATTCCTTGGGAGCGGAAACACGATATACATGAGCGACAATGCACTCTATGTTGCAGGGCAGGACTACAATTCATTTTGGGGAAGCATTACCAATATCGCTAAGTTCACGGTAGACGGAACAAAGATAGGATTCGCTGGAGGAGGTATGGTTGAAGGAACCATTCTCAACCAGTTTTCAATGGATGAGTACGAAGGAAAGCTAAGAGTGGCAACGACCAATTGGCAGAGGGAAAATGTAAATGCACTCTATGTGCTGGACGAAAATCTAAATGAAACGGGTTCGGTAGAAAACTTGGCGCCGGGTGAAAGAATCTATTCGGTACGGTTCATGGGCGATAAGGGTTACATCGTTACATTCAGGCAGATAGATCCTCTGTTTGTGCTTGATTTGTCGAATCCATCATCACCGACGGTAACCGGTGAACTCAAGGTGCCGGGATTCTCAAGCTATCTTCATCCAATTGGTGAAGATGTTCTCCTCGGGATAGGACAGAGCATTGACGAGAATACCGGCAGACAGGAAGGGATTAAGCTTTCCATATTTGATGTTTCCGATGAAGGAAAGCCCAAGGAACTTGGCAACCTTATTCTTGGCGAAAGCGGAAGCTACGCTGAGGTTCTATACAACCACAAGGCTCTCATGCTCAATCTCAAGGATGACATGATAGCATTTGACGCTGTGCTCGCGAATACCACCGGAGATTATTCGAGATCGAATTTCTATGGAGCAGCAATCCTCGAGGTCAGAAAAGATGGAAATATTAGCGTATTGAAGCTTATATCAAATGAAGGAATATTCGCATCGAGAGTGAAGAGAGTTTTATATGTTGGAGATGTTATCTACTATGTTCTAGATGATAATATAAGGGCTTTCGATATGTATACGTTCGATGAAATCGAATGAATCCAAAAGGGCCTCGTAAAGAGGCCTTTTTAATTATGCAAATTAAAGTAGTGAAGCCATTCTTGTATATTTTGGGAAGGCATTGAATTATGGTGATAATAAGAAAAAGAATAGTATAATATAAAGTATAGATTTTGAAAGGAGGCATCTATGATGCTTGGAAAGTCTAATGCGAAAATCGCAATCTTACTATTAATGATTTTTTTTGTTTTTCTGGGGTTTTCTTGTTATGCGGAAGAAAATAGCGGAGGAATAAGGCTGTTGGTTGACGGAAAAGACATAACAGAGCTTTCGGAGCCTGTTATTGAGAATGACAGGACACTTGTTCCTTTGAGATTTGTTTCAGAGGAGATAGGCGCCGAAGTGATTTGGGATGGCGAAAAAAGATCGGTCCAGATAAATAAGGGCGAAAAAAAAATTCTCTTTTGGATAGGAAGCCATCTTGTGGATTATGGAGACGGAGAATTCTTCGGCATAAGCGATGTCGCCCCAAAAATTATAAAAGACCGTACCTATGTTCCCCTAAGACTTCTTGGGAATGCTCTTGGAATAGGAGTCGACTGGGAC
>DATFJE010000018.1:0-3689 GCA_035269385.1 Clostridia bacterium | reverse complement strand
TCAAGGATTTTGAAGAAATGTTCATGGCTTACGACAACAAGATTGTTGGGCTTCATTCAAAGGTTAAAGTAAGAAGGCGCTTGAATGAAGACGATAGAGGCAAACTTGTAGAGGGAACGGTAGGCAGATTCATATTCAATGAAAACATACCGCAGGATCTCGGATTTGTAGATAGAAGCAAGGATGAATATGCTCTTGAAATCGATTTCCTTTGCACCAAGAAAAAACTCGGTGTAATAATAGACAAATGCTTCAGAAGGCATGGCAATACGGTTACTGCCCTTATGCTTGACCATATCAAGTCATTGGGATTCAAGTATTCTACAAAAGGAGCCATATCCGTAAGTGTTACGGACATGGAAATTCCGGATGAGAAAGCAGCCTTGATAAAGAAAGCCGAGATTGAAGTCGAAAAGCATCTTAAAGCATACAGAAGAGGCATGATATCAAACGATGAGCGTTATTCCAAGGTTATAGAAACATGGAAACGCACCACTGAGGATGTCACAGAGGCTCTCATGCAAAATCTTGGCAAAATGAACAACATACAGATAATGGCGCATTCCGGGGCGCGGGGAAGCAGAAACCAAATCCGACAATTGGCCGGAATGAGGGGTCTTATGGCAAATACGACCGGAAAGGTTGTCGAGATTCCAATCAAATCGAATTTCCGTGAAGGACTTTCTGTTTTGGAATACTTCATATCGACTACCGGAGCGAGAAAAGGTTTGGCTGACACGGCACTCAGAACAGCCGACTCGGGTTACTTGACAAGGCGACTTGTCGATGTAAGCCAGGATGTAATTGTAAGAGAAGAGGACTGCGGGGCAACCAAAGGAGTTGAGATGGTGGCCTTCAAGTCTGGAAAGAACGGACAGGAAATGATTGAACCCCTCTACGACAGAATTGTCGGCCGTTACAGCATTGAAGACATAAGCCATCCCGAAAGCGGCGAAATCATCGTTGCGGAAGGTGAAATGATAACTGCGGATTTTGCTGAAAAAATTATCGATTCAGGAATAGACAAAGTGTTTGTAAGATCGGTTCTTCACTGCAAAGCCGAGCATGGGGTCTGTGCGAAATGCTACGGGCTTAACCTTGCTACGGGAAAACCGGTTCATATAGGCGAAGCTGTAGGAATAATCGCGGCCCAGTCAATCGGCGAGCCGGGAACGCAGCTTACTATGAGAACCTTCCATACAGGAGGTGTCGCAGGAGCTGACATCACACAAGGTCTTCCGAGGGTTGAAGAGCTTTTCGAGGCGAGAAAGCCTAAAGGAATGGCTGTGATAGCTGAAATCGAGGGCAAGGTCACGATGAATGAAACCAGGAAAAAACGTGAAATCACAGTGACCTCAGAGGATGGTACAAGCAAGGTTTATCCCATCGCTTTCGGTTCGCGTCTGAGAGTCGGCGAAGGAGATTTCATAAAAGCCGGAGACAAGATTACTGAAGGTTCCGTGAATCCTCATGACATTCTTAGAATCAGTGGAGTTACTGCGGTAGAACAATATATAGTCAAGGAAGTTCAGAGAGTTTACAGACTTCAAGGGGTTGACATAAACGACAAGCACGTCGAAGTTATAATAAAACAGATGCTGTCAAAACTAAAGATTGACGATCCGGGCGATACCAAGTTGCTTCCTGGCGAGCTTGTAAGCGTAAACTTCTTCAACAAGATAAATGAGGAAATGCAGAAAGCAGGTCTTAAAGAAGCAGTTGAGCAGAGAATAATGCTAGGCATAACAAAAGCGTCGCTCGCTACAGACTCCTTCCTTTCCGCGGCTTCGTTCCAAGAGACAACACGTGTATTGACTGAGGCTGCCATCAAAGGAAAAGAGGATAGGCTGATCGGATTGAAAGAGAATGTCATCATTGGGAAATTGATTCCGGCAGGTACCGGAATGAAGAAGTACAGAAACATAGGAATACAGAAAGAATTGGAAAAAATCGACATTGATGCACTTAACATAACAACTGTTGACACTGACATTCAATGATGCTAAAATGGTTTAGTGTGCAAAATTACAATATGTATTGAACAACTGTAATTGAGACATAAGGGCTGTGATTGGAAGGAACGTGGATGCCATGAACCTGGCTGATTGCAAAAAAAATAAAAAACTCAGGATAGGCTTGAAACAGTCCATGAAAGCGATTTCGGAAGGTTTGGCCGAAAAGTTGATTATTGCTCGTGATGCGGATCAATATGTGACCCGCGGTGTCTTGAAGCTTGCTGAAGAACATGGCGTAAGAATCGAGTATTGCGAATCGATGAAAGCTCTTGGAAAAGCATGCGAAATAGATGTAGGTGCTGCTACAGCAGTAATAATAAAATGATGAAAAAATCATAATAAGCTAAGGGAGGTGCGAAAATGCCAACTATCAACCAACTGGTCCGTAAAGGAAGGGAGACTTCCGTTAAAAAATCCACGGCTCCGGCACTGCAAAAAGGATTCAATTCGCTCAAGAGGCGAAGTGTTCCTGTCAGCTCGCCGCAAAAGAGGGGTGTGTGTACGGCCGTCAAGACCGTAACACCCAAAAAACCTAACTCGGCCTTGAGAAAAGTAGCCAGGGTCAGACTGACCAATGGAATCGAGGTTACAGCTTATGTTCCTGGAATCGGACATAACCTTCAAGAACATAGTGTTGTACTTATAAGAGGCGGAAGAGTCAAAGACTTGCCGGGTGTAAGATACCACATTGTCAGAGGAACACTCGATACAGCAGGTGTGGATTCAAGAATGCAAAGCAGGTCTAAGTACGGTACAAAACGACCTAAGAAAAAGTAATGATAAAATGATGCCGAGTCTCCTCTGAATGGAGGAGACGCGGTTTATCATATATCGACACAGCGGCGGCCGGGAGGCTGTCGAGTACCGATGAAAAAAAGTCCAATAAATAATAGAGGAGGGAAGCGACGTGCCGAGAAAAGGAAATATACCGAAAAGGGAAGTTCTGCCGGATCCTATATACCAAAAGAAAATCGTTACGAAATTGATAAATTCGATTATGCTTGATGGTAAGAAGGGTGTTGCGCAAAACATTGTTTATGGAGCATTTGAAATACTCAAGGAAAAAACCGGAAAAGAGGCTCTTGAAGTGTTTGAAGAGGCTTTAGGCAACATAATGCCGGTTTTGGAAGTAAAAGCGAGACGTATCGGTGGTGCCAACTATCAAGTGCCTATCGAAGTAAGACCTGAAAGAAGAGAGACTCTGGGAATCAGATGGCTTGTCAAATATACGCGAGCAAGAGGCGAAAAGAATATGACAGATCGTTTGGCTAAAGAGCTTTTGGATGCCGCCAACAATACTGGAGCATCTGTCAAGAAAAAAGAAGACACCCATAAAATGGCCGAAGCCAACAAGGCTTTTGCTCATTACAGGTGGTAAGGCGAATATAAAGTTGTATCAATACAATAACAAGAAAAATGCAATTATGAAGGGAGGGAATGAGTTTGCCAAGAAAATTCAGTTTGGAGAATACCAGGAATATTGGAATAATGGCTCATATAGATGCTGGAAAAACAACGGCTACCGAGCGTATTCTGTTCTATTCCGGAAAGACTCACAAATTAGGTGAAACTCACGAAGGCGCCTCTCAAATGGACTGGATGGAACAAGAGCAGGAAAGAGGTATAACAATAACCTCTGCGGCTACCACCACATTTTGGAAGGATAACCGAATC
>DATFJE010000017.1:0-11713 GCA_035269385.1 Clostridia bacterium | reverse complement strand
ATATCCCAGGCTGGTTGCGAGAATCTGCCCCGTGTTTACGGCATATATATAGATGAGCCAATTTGCGCTGACGAGATACCCCGCAATGCAGGTCATAAAGAAGCGTTTCTTGTCCCCGAAGGCCTCCTTAAGAAGAGGCATCTTCTTTTGCAGTCTCAAAATGATCATGAAGAACACGAAGGACCATACTATACGGTTGGCAATCAGTTCCACCGCATTGTATGCGGCAAGCTGCTTCCAGTAGATGGGCTGTATTCCCCAGAACAGATAAGTGGCCGTGACGTAGATCATTCCGATGAATGTGCTGCTATGTTTTTTATCGATTTTATTTTCCATTTTCAGTCTCCTTTTCGCGTGTCTATCATACCATATAAGACAAGTTATGCATACGTTAACTGTTATATTGCCGCATAGAGCAATTGATTTTTTTAAAAATTATCAGGCTAATGCCCGATAATAATGTTACAATAAAAATGATTGCACAAAAAAAAGGGGAGAATAATTGCAATGTGGGGAGACACCAATGATTGAGGATAATTTATCAATTGAACATAAAGAAATACGATACGTCAACCGAATTATCAGTCAAGTTAGCCGGATTAATGATATGGACGTTCTGCTTGATACGGTTATGGACATTCTTGTTCGGGAATTCGGAATTTCGATGGGAGGCATTTACCTTTTAAATAAAAAAACCGGCATGGCAGAGCTTTGCCATTCCCGAGGTTTGTCGGCGGAATATGTCAAAAAAATAAATGTTATTGATCCTGCAAAGAATCCTCACAATATTATTTTCAAAGACGGACAGAGCATAGTTACCGAAAACTTTGAAACGTTAGTGCCTGAGGCTGTCTTTGACGAATCCTTTTATATTCGCTCAGCCGTTGTGATACCGTTGGTGCATGACAAGAAAGTAATCGGCTCTCTCAATCTGTCCAAGAGGGAAGTACCCTTTACAAAAGACGAAGTTTCAATGCTCGAATCTGTAGGACATTCCATTGGATTTGTCTTTCAACGTATTTCGGACAAGGAAAGTCTGGTAAAAGCAAACCATAATTTCAAAGTGCTTTTAGATTCGATGCAGGAAATGGTTTTCGTTTTGAGTACTGATGGAAATATCATAGAAATCAATAAAGCTGTTTTTAATAAATTGGGTTATAAGCGGGAAGAATTGTTGGGCAACAGCATTATAAATTTACATTCTCCGTCAATGAGAGGAGAAGTTGCTGAATTTTTTACAGACATTAAAAACGGCAAGAATAGGATGGGCTACTCTTTGCCTTTGCTAACAAAAAACGATGAATTCTTGGAAGTAAATACAACTGTCACGAATGGGTTTTGGGATGGAGATGCGGCCGTTTTGGGGATATGCCGGATACTTTCTTCTGAAAACGAGTCGGAACGAATACGTTATTTTTGCGACCACGATAATCTGACGGATTTGCTGAATCGCACGCGATTTGAACAGAAATTGCAAGAAATTGTCGAAACCAAAAGATTTCCGTCAACCTTTGTCATAATGGACATCGATGGTTTTGGAAGAGTAAACGAGGCTTTCGGGTACCGGGAAGGGGATCAAGTGCTTAGGCATTATGCCGGAAAAATACTGGAGGAATGCGGTTCTAGGGATATTTTGGCAAGATGGGGTGAGGACGAGTTTGCAATCATCATGGAAGGAGTTGATGAAGCGGAGGCCATAGAAAAAGCTGAGCGTATTGGAAAGAAAAACAAAGTGGTCCTGAATGATTTTGTTAGATTGGAATTGTCTTTTGGAGTATCAGGGCTTGGAAGGGAAAATGTTTCAGTAAAAGAGGTTGTTGCCCATGCTCAAGAGATGATGCTACATAACAAGCTTTTCAAGGAGAGGAGCATACAGAACAGCATAATAGTCTCCATTCAAAAGACTATCCGGGAGCGCAGTCTGGAGACGGAGGAACACACCGAGCGCATGGCGGTCTTGGCAAATGAATTCGCTTTATATTTGGGCATACCCAAAAGAGAAAAGGATGATCTTTTGCTTTTAGTCACACTTCATGATGTTGGCAAGATTGGAATTCCTGATCATATATTGCTGAAAGAAGGGCCTTTGACGCCTTCAGAATGGAGACAAATGGAAAAACATTCTGCCATTGGATGTAGAATCATTGAAGACACCAAGATGCTGAAACACATGGGGGAATATATCCTTTCTCATCATGAAAGATGGGACGGGACGGGTTATCCCAGGGGTATTTCAGGAAAACTGATTCCTAAAATTTGCCGAATATTGGCTCTCATCGACACTTATGACGTCATGACTAACGAGCGACCGTACAAGGAGCCTGTTTCGGCTGAAAGAGCCATCATGGAGATAAAGAGATGCAGCGGAACTCAGTTTGATCCGGAGTTGGCTGGACGTTTTATCGATTTCATGACAGATAACAGATGTAAAAATACAAGTGCTAATGCTAAAGAAAGAAAAAATTGATTTTTGCTTAATAAATATAAAGAAATTCCTTTAAATGGTCGATTTAAATTATGTAGGAGTTGCCAATTAGTATATAATGGTAACGAACAAGATATAAATAGAGATAAATTTTACAGGAAGGGACCATTAAGATGGAAGAAAGAGAGTACGAGATAGATTTGCGGGAGTTGTTTGGGATAATCAAAAAGCGGTTTTGGGCAATTATGCTTATAACCGTCATTTCTGTCGGGGCAAGCGCCCTTGTCAGCCACTTCATTCTTACACCCGTCTATGAAACATCGACGACTCTTATCGTCGTAAAATCCAACGAGAGTGACATGGCAATACAATACAACGACATAATTCTGAGCCAGAAGCTGGTCAAAACCTATGGCGAAATTGTAAAGAGCCGGACCGTGGCAAAAAAAGTGATTGAGAATCTGGACCTCTCAATTCCTCCTGAGAAACTGGTTGACAAGATCATCGTCAGTCCCGTGAAAGACACGGAAATCATCTCAATTAAGGTTGCGGACACCGACCCTGTTCTGGCACGAAAAATAGCCAACGAACTTGCTGTTGTTTTTGTCGCGGACATAATCAAGATAATGAACGTTGACAACGTTCAGGTTATAGACCCCGCTGAAACCCCGAAGAATCCAATCAGGCCGAAGCCTTTGCTCAACATGGCTATAGCCGGTGTTATAGGTCTCATGATTGGCTTGGGACTGGTTTTTCTGATGGAGTTTATGGACAATACCATCAAGACAAGCGATGACATCGAGAAGCATCTTAAGCTTCCGGTATTGGGAATGATTCCATATTCCAAAGAACACACCGTTAAGGAGTAGAGCTATGAACATAATAACAAGGAAAGATCCTCGTTCACCAATTTCCGAGGCTTTCAAGAATATACGGACAAATATACAATTCTCAAGCATCGACATGGATATAAAGAAAATACTTGTCACGAGTACAGGACCAGGGGAGGGCAAGACTTCCGTAATATGCAATCTTGCCGTAACCATAGCTCTTACAGGCAAGTCCGTTCTGCTTTTGGATATGGACCTGCGAAAGCCCAAAATAAACCGTCGATTTATGCTTAACAACGACAGTGGGGCCACCAATGTACTGGCTGGGCGCATGGAATTGAATGAAGCGGTTGTAAGGAGCTCGACCCCAAATCTCTTCATACTGACATCTGGTCCCAAACCTCCGAATCCTGCTGAAATAATTGGATCCAAAAGGATGAAGGACTTCCTGGACGAGGCGGGTGAAATGTTCGACTATATTCTGATAGATTCACCTCCTGTTTTGGCCGTTACCGACGCGTCTATCCTTTCAACCAAGATTGATGGAACAATACTGGTGATAGAATCGGGCAAGACTGAGATTGACCATGCCATGGAGTCCAAGAAGCAGCTTGAAAAAGTGGGCGCCAACATAATCGGGGCAATCCTTAATAAAGTTAAAGTTATAGGCAAAAGTAAATACGGCTACTACAGTTCGTATTACGAAGAAACAAACACTGAAAATAAAAGGCGGCGATAGTAATGATAGATTTGCACTGTCACATATTGCATGATGTCGACGACGGGGCTGACTCAATTGAAGAAAGCATGGCGATGGCAAGAATAGCCGTTGACGACGGAATAACCGATTTGATTGCTACGCCTCATTTCATGGAAGAGGACGTTTCAATCGGCGCACCATACATAAAAGAAAGATTGTCGCTATTTAAGAAGAAGCTTGAGGATGGAGGCATACCTCTAAGGGTACACCAGGGAAGCGAGATTCAATTGAGCCCTGATACCTTGAGTCAGCTCGAGCGTGGCGATGCGGCAAGCCTGGCAGGGTCCAGATACGTGCTTACGGAACTGCCTTTTTTCGAAATTCCGATATATGCTGAGGAAATGATCTACAGGATGAGGCTTTCAGGATACATACCCATAATCGCCCATCCCGAGAGGAATCGGATTATAACGGAGAATCCCAACAGGCTGTTGGACTTTCTGGAACTTGGCGCCTTGGCGCAGGTAAACGCCGGCAGCATTCTCGGAAAAAACGGAAAGGCCATACGGCAGGCCGCGGAGATAATGCTGACACATAATATGGTCCACTGCATAGCTTCAGATGGACACCATAAAAGCAGGCGACGCCCAATTCTATCGGAAGGGCGAAAAGCCGCCGGTCTAATGGTAGGAAGCCAAAAAGCGAAACGTTTGATTGAAACCGTTCCGGAGAAGATTCTGAAAGATGAGGATTTCCTGCCGGAAAAATCCGTACGCTACGCACCTAGAAAAAACATATTCAGTTTATTTGCAAAATGATTCTTTCAAACGAAACGGCAAACCCGCCGAAAGCCGGGGACGCAAAACTAGAGGGCCTGAAAACGGCAGCCAGTTATCGAAAGAAAGTTTTATGCGTTTTTGGAAACAATTCGACAAATAACGACAAAATTTTACATTGATGAGGTGGTATCATTGAAACGAATCGCAACAATTGCATTGATTATGGCTACTATAGTGGCAGGTACAATATTTTCCCATGCTGAAATCGGTGAATCTGCGCTTTTAAGCCTTTTGGAGGAGATAAGCGATGTGCCTGACGAGCAAATTACTCAATATGTGGGAATATTGAACAGCTATTTGAAGAACGACACTACAATCCAGAACCTTTCAGACGACATAGGCGTTATATACGCGAGCATAATGAGCGACGGGCAGAGGCAGAAATTGACGGAACGGGGAATAACACCGGATGACATAAGCGAAGAGGTTCTACTCTTGAAAGGTTGGGATGAAGATTCGGATTATGTGACGTTGATTGAAGCGGTTGCAGACAGAGACAAGGAAACAATAAAGGACATCCTGGTCAAACACAGCATAGTTTCAGCTAAAGAAGAGGCCGTTGCAGGAGGTGGTTTGCCGATAGAGGAGCCCATAGTTCCTTCCATTACGCTATTCATGGACATGGAGCCGGTGCGCAGCGCAAGATTTGAGGATATGGGAAGCCACTGGGCAAGGGAAAATGTTGAAAGGCTTTGCTCGATAGGGCTTGTCGATGGTAGAAGTTCGGAAATTTTCGATCCTGATTCCGAAATAACAAGGGCCGAATATTTGACGCTTCTAGTCAGGGTATTGAGACTGGAGAACATGGAAATAACGGAGGACAATCCCTTCGGAGATATCGAAACAGGAGCCTGGTACGAGAAAAGCGTGCTGGCTGCTCGCCAATTGGGTCTCGCGTCGGGAAATGCCGACGGCACTTTCGCACCGGGGCGCCGAATAACCAGACAGGAGATGGCCGTTATGCTGGCCAACACATTAAACTATCTGGAGAAAAAAGGAAAGATTGAAATTGATTCATCAAGAGGTTTTGCACAGACCTTTAACGATATGGAAGCTGTCAGTTCCTGGGCCTATGAAGCCATGGCGAGACTCAACCGCATGGGTCTAATCATGGGAGATGGAGGAATGATAAGACCTGGCGGAAAGGCCACCAGGGCTGAGGCGGCGACCGTCTTGATGAGATTGATAGAATCAGCCAAGTTATAAGTTGAAAGCACCATATAAAAAGGGAGGTTAATCATGAAAAAAAGAATTGCACTACTGCTTAGTTTTCTGATGATTTTAATGAGCGTCGTTCCGGCTATGGCGGCCGACGAAAGCCTGACCGACGTAGTGGCGGAATTGGGAGTTTCAAACATGTACAAGCTTCAAGACGTATTTGTGGGATACTTCACAGATACCAAGCTCGATGCCTTGGATACCTACATGGACACCAATTACTCCGAGTTGCAGGTATCGCTGAATACGGACGGAATCGATGCAACCGTCTTGAAGGATCTTGCTGACGACATAACGGCCGTAAGCTTGACAGAAGGAATGGAAAGCACGTCGGCTTCGGCAGCTATTTTCGACCAGAAAACAGCTGTGATAGCAACTCTCGGAAGCATTGTGGACAGAATAGTAACCGCAAGAGGCGAAACAAAGACCAACACTGAATACGCATATGAAATAATTGTAGGAGACATGCTGAATGAAGACGCGGTAGTTACATACAACACAAGCACAGGAAATTACAGTCTCGATTTTTCAGGCTATAAAACCAACAGTGCATTGGAAGCGGATCTGGCGGAAATAATGCCTGCAACATTTGGAACAGGATATTCGGCATCCATGGACAGCTTGGAGGCATTTTTCGAGTATATTCTAAATAGTTCCGATTTTGACGCCTATGGGGCTGACTTCAGGGCAGCAATCGACAGTTATAACGGCGGAGCATACTACAACGCATACACACCGTCTACAGGCGGCGGAGGGGCAACCCCACCGGCTGAGGAGACCCCGGTAGTCGAAGATCCCGTGGCTGAAGAAACAACTGAGGATGAGACTGTTGTCACCTCAGAAGTTGAAAATGCGGCTACAGTAACGACTAATGATGAAGGAACTGAAGAAGCGGACATTGACGATGCGGCGGTAGCAGAAGCCGTGGAAAGCGTGCTTGAAGAAGTGGCAAGTCTTCTTGAAGCTGCAACCGGGGCGGCCGAAGAGGGTGCCCAAGTCGAGGAGTTTGTTCCAACAGTAAACTTGAACATAGAAAACGAAGGCGCAGACGTTGCTGTCAATCTCCAAGTGGGAACCATGGACACCCTGTCTGAAAGCGAAGTCAAGCTGAACATTAAGACAGATTCAATCACCTATGAAATTCCGTCAGGTATGATTGCGACAGATAACATCGTAACAGACGACGGAGAGGCGCTCGATGACGATTTTGAACTTAGTTTCAGCTCAAGGGAAGTCGAACTTGACACTGTAATAGAGCAAATGGGCGATGGCACAGATGATGGAATTGAGCTTTCGGAAGCGGTTGAAGGAAAGTCCAAAATAATTGAGCTTTCGCTTGATATAATGTCAGGCGGCGAAAAAGTCGGAAGCATACACGAATTCAATAAGCCAATAACCGTAAAGGTTAGCCTTGCAGATGTGCCGGATGCCGACCCCGACAAAGTCGGAGTCTACTATATTGACGATGAAACCGGAAAACCCGTATTCATGGGTGGAAAGGTAGTTGTTGTTGATGGCGTGAAGATGCTCGAGTTTTCGACTACTCACTACAGTAAATATGCAGTGCTTGAGGCAAACGTGACATATGAAGATGTAGAAAACCATTGGTCAAAAGCTTATGTCGAGTCAATGGGCGCAAAGCACATAGTAAAGGGTTATCCGGACGGAGCCTTCATGCCGGAGAAAGCCGTGACACGAGCCGAGTTTGCTAAGATGGTCGTTTCCGCAATGAACTACGATGCGGCTGACTATGCAGGAACATTTAACGACGTCGCAGAGGGAGCATGGTATGCGGACTATGTTGCCTCCGCCGAAGTCAATGGAGTCATCTCCGGCTATGCAGACGGCACATTCAAGCCAGACCGTCAGATAACGCGGCTTGAGATGGCAGCCATGCTTTCGAAGGCTTTAAATAACAAATTGACCGATACGGAAGGAAATGTGCTTTCGGCATTTTCGGACAATGAGATGATAGCCCAATGGGGAATGAATTCAGCTGCCAAGGCTGTTGAAGCAGGCCTTATGAACGGAATGGATGGAGATTTCAATCCTCAAGGAACTACCACAAGGGCTCAGGCAGCTACAGCAGTCTACAGGCTCTACAACAAATAAGTATATTCAGGGCCGGAGAAAACTCCGGTCCGAATGAGACTGCCGAATTTTTTTCGGCAGTCTCATTTGGAAGCATAAGATTGTTTCGACATTTATCGACAAATCCTGATTTTGCAATGGGTTTAGCATTGATATATAATCAGAAAGAAACTCTCCAACAAATCAAGAAAAGGGAGATGAAGGCATGGGAAGAAAGAGAACGGAACAGAAATCAACAATCACGAAGTCCTTTAGCCTCTTGCTGAACAGGTTCCATCTCAGAATAGATTTTCGATGCAGAATAGTGTTTTTAGCTCTGCTGGATTTGATTTTGGTTCAGGTTTCGGCTTTAGGTGCTTTGCTTCTGCGCTTCGAATTCACCCTTCCCGAGCAGTACTTTTCCGTATACCGAAACTACGCCCTTGCAACAGTTTTAATAATGTTCCTGTCATATGTGATGTTTCAGCTCTACCGAAGCCTTTGGCGCTATGCCAGCGTGGACGAGCTGGTAAACATAGTCCTGTCTAACTTAGCCGGAGTACTCCTTTTGCGCACATTCATAGGCGTCACGGGAGGGTTTCTTCCGCGAAGTTTCTACCCGATATTTTTAATGCTTGTGACTGCCTCGACAGGGGGAGTCCGTTTCATGTACCGCTACTTCAGGCAGATTAGGACCACGGGGCTTTCAGATTTCTCGAACAAGAATAGAGCTTTGGTGATAGGCGCAGGAGAGGCTGGCGACACGGTAGTCCGTGAAATGACAGGCAATCCTCTAAGTCAGAGTTTCCCTGTGGGACTGATAGACGACAATCCGAGCAAACTCTACATGACCGTCCACGGAGTAAAGGTGCTGGGTAACAGGAACGACATACAAGAGATATCGGAGAGGGAGAGCATAGATGAAATAATTCTTGCGATGCCCAGAATCGACTCGGATGAAAAGAAGAAAATAATAGACATTTGCAAAGAGACGGGTTGCAGGCTCAGAACTCTTCCGGGAGTGAACGAACTCATTGACGGGAAAGTAAGCGTCAGCAAGCTTAGGGATGTTGCCGTAGAGGACCTTCTTGGAAGGGAGCCCGTAAAGCTAAACATAGACGAGATGTGCGAATACATAACCGGCAAAACCGTTCTTATAACCGGAGGGGCAGGATCCATAGGCTCAGAGCTATGCAGGCAGATTGCAAAGTACAAGCCGGAAAAACTGATAATAACCGAAATCAACGAAAACGCGTCCTACGAGCTCCAAAGGGAACTCGAAAGAGACTTCCCCGACCTTGACCTCAAGGTGCATATTGCCTCCATGCGGGACAGAAAGCGCATGGAAGAGCTGTTTAAAAGCTACAGGCCCCACAAGGTTTTCCACGCCGCGGCCCACAAACATGTGCCGCTAATGGAGAACGACCCCATAGAGGCTGTAAAAAACAATGTATTTGGCACCCTCAACATAGTTGAGCTTGCCCATGAATACGGAGTAAAGAAATTCGCCATGATATCCACAGACAAGGCCGTAAACCCCACAAATGTGATGGGAGCTACCAAGCGCATAGCCGAAAAAATAATTCAGGCAAAAAACAAGGAAAGCCAAACGGATTTTGTTGCCGTCCGCTTCGGAAACGTCCTGGGTTCAAGCGGCAGCGTAATCCCCATATTCAAGAGACAGATAGCCCACATGGGCCCTGTTACAGTTACCCACCCCGACATAATTCGCTACTTCATGACAATACCCGAGGCGGTCAGCCTCGTTCTCCAAGCCGGCGCAATGGCAAGGGGCGGGGAGATATTCGTTCTCGACATGGGAGATCCAGTCAAGATATACGACCTTGCGCGTGACCTGATACGCCTATCGGGATACGAACCAGGCAAAGACATAAAGATCGAATTCACGGGCCTTCGCCCTGGCGAGAAGCTCTTCGAAGAACTCCTCATGGACGAAGAAGGCATAAAAAAGACTCAAAACAAAAAGATACACATAGGCAAGGCCAACCATGTAACCATGGCAGACCTTGGGTCAAACCTCGAAGCACTGAGGAAAATAGCAAATAGCGAGAATGAAGACATGATCCACGCAGCACTCATGGACCTTGTAGAAACCTACAAAAGAGCAATGTAGGAAAAATAGTTAAACCATCGTTTGACAATGCCGAAGAAGTATCGGTAGAAAGGAGGCGCCAAATGAGTTTGCAAAAATCGATACAAAATGGTGAAGGTAAGACTATAGAGTTTAAGGTAGAGCTACCAAATAGCAATACGTTAGCAAAAACAATCATTGCGTTTTCCAATACTGGAGGAGGCAAGCTCATTATCGGTGTTAACGATCAAGGGGAAATCATTGGAATTGAACCAGATGTCAATCTTTTCGAGCTAAAGGATAAAGTGGCTTCCATCATTTATGAAATATGCTATCCAACTGTTCTTCCTGATATTTATACGACTACGATTGATGATCAATTACTGCTGATTATTGAAGTATACAGAGGAAATCTATTACCCTATTATTTAAAAAACAAGGGCAAGAACGAAGGCGTCTACATTAGAGTTGGGGCAACAAATCGCAAGGCTAGTTATGAGAATATTCTTGAGCTTGAAAGACAGCGAATGAATATTAGTTTTGATCAGGAAGCCAATAGAGAAGTGGTACTTGATTCTTTGGACATTTCTTCATTAGAAGTAAGATTTGCGCAGGCTGGGAAAGTGTTAGACCAATCAGTTATGAAAAATCTAAAGTTGATTATTGATGACAATAACACAATCTATCCCTCCAATGGATTATTAATTTTACTCGGGAAATTTGAACACATCAGGATGAAATGCAGCAGGTTCAAAGGGTCCACAATGGATGTGTTTTTGGATAGA
This sequence comes from Clostridia bacterium, assembly GCA_035269385.1. Lineage (GTDB taxonomy): Bacteria > Bacillota > Clostridia > Peptostreptococcales > BM714 > BM714. Next base: position 754 of record DATFJE010000017.1, on the reverse strand, counting down.
AAAGAATACGACAGTGATGTGTTTACGCAGCTTGAGAATGCTGAAAATTTCATAAAGAATTACATCAAACTGAGTAGTGAAATCAAAGGTTTGCAGCGAGAAGATCAATATGAAATTCCCTTGGAAGCCATTAGAGAGAGCCTTGTCAATGCAGTTGTTCATAGGGATTATTCAAATGACGGCAGGGATATAAAGATTGGCATTTATGATGATATCGTGAATGTTGTGTCCCCTGGTGGGTTTCCAAGTACTATTACTCAAGAGGATATTCTCGAGGGACGTTCTGAAATCCGGAATAAAGTAATCGCCAGGGTTTTTAAAGAGCTAAACTATATTGAACAGTGGGGTAGTGGCATCCGAAGAATTAAATCGAGCTGTAAAGATAGAGGCTTGAAAGAACCAGAGATTTTAGAGAAAGGCGATTTTGTGGATGTGAGCTTGTATCGGGAAGTTGCATTGAAAAAAGTGACGACTTTAAAAGAAAACAGCTACACTAATCACCAAAGATCCATAATTAATTATCTTAGCGAAAATGAAAATAGGACTTCGACAAAAGAAGCATCTAACATTTTGGGCATAATTTGCCTATACTGAAATGAACCATCATGGAGGATTCAAAGTAAGATAGCATATATGGGGGGAGGACGGGTGTTCAAATACAATATGCTGCATATAGTCATCCTTTCAGCATAATCATGCACGACGTGATTATAGTGAAAGGACCAAAACCACAAGATGTAGCATAAAAGATGTC
>DATFJE010000016.1:0-15758 GCA_035269385.1 Clostridia bacterium | reverse complement strand
CAGAATGTGGACATATATAAAGAATTGGTCCCCTATCTCGCAAAATTGAGTCCGGGAGCTGTTATGGTTGCGGTTACAAATCCCGTGGACCTTATGGCAATGACGGCATGCGCCTTTTCCGGTCTGCCTGTCGAACGTGTCATAGGAAGCGGAACTCTTTTAGACACTTTAAGATTCAAGAGTTTCATAGGCAAGGCGATTGGAGTTTCACCTACAGAAGTCGAGGCACTTGTAATTGGTGAACACGGCGAGTCCATGGTTCCTGTTTGGAGCAATGTCCGTGTTTCGGGAATCGAATTGAAAAATTATGTTGAAAACAAGGGGATATTTTGGGACGGAAGCACGGAAAAAGGGATAATGCAAAAGACAAGGCGTGCAGGATGGGATATTCGTCTTGGAAACGAACACAGCAGATATGCAATCGCGTTTTCGACAGCTTTGATTGTTGAGTCGATACTTCAAGCAAAGGGTTCATGTTTGCCTGTTTCCGTCAGGCAAAATGGAGATTACGGACTTGATGGAGCTTTTATGAGCCTACCTTCAAAATTGGGGCCGGGTGGAGTTATCGAAACAAAAGAAATGGACCTTTTGACCGAAGAAAGGGAAAAGTTGTTTGAGTCTTCGGAAATAATAATGAAAAACGCAAATTCAATCAAGAAGTATTTTTGATTTGTTAAAAAGCAGGAGGTTTTGCAGATTGGAAAATATGGCAAAATACGGAGCACAAAAAAAGCATTTTATGGAAGCAACATTTTTCCCGGAACATTTTCTGGGAAGAATTGTATCTCAATCAAAAGATATTTATAAAGTGGCAACTGAAAAAGGAGAATGTCTGGCTGAAATATCGGGTAAATTGCGTCATGAAATTCAACGGATTGCCGATTATCCGGTAGTTGGCGATTATGTCATGCTTGACAGAAACAGCGGTGATGGCGGCAACCTTATTATCCATGGAATGTTGACCAGAACAAGCGCTTTCGAGCGAAGGGCTGCGGGGACGGGAAATCAATCTCAGGTTGTTGCGGCGAATATCGATATTGTTTTCATATGCATGTCACTGAACAACGATTATAATTTGAGTCGCCTTGAAAGGTACCTTTCCGTGGCATGGAATAGCGGAGCAAAGGTTGTCATAATATTAACAAAATCGGACCTGTGCGAAAATCTTTCGAAGGTTGTTGGGGAGATATCGGCGATTGCAGTCGGGACAGACGTAATCGTGACAAGCAGCCACGACAGGAATTCATGCAAGCAGGTTTTTAAACATCTGAAGAAAGGACTTACGGCTTCTTTCATAGGCTCATCCGGTGTCGGCAAGTCCACACTGATAAACTGTCTTGCTGGAAGGGAATTGATGCAGACATCAGGACTTAGAAATGATGATAGGGGCAGGCATACTACGACAAGAAGAGAACTCATAATTTTACCTCAAGGAGGAATCGTAATAGATACTCCGGGCATGAGGGAACTGGGACTTGAATCTGCGAATCTAAAGAAATCTTTTTCCGATATAGATGATTTGGCAAAGGGATGCCGATTTAGTGACTGCACACATATGAATGAACCAGGCTGCGAAGTCAGAAAGGCAATAGAAAAAGGGGAAATTGATGAAAGGCGTTTCGAAAATTATAAAAAACTCAAGAAGGAAGCAAAATACGAAGGACTCAATTCAAAACAGATTGAAGAATTGAAATTTAATGAAATGTTTGGCGAATTCGGCGGAATGAAAAAAGCGAGAGCATATATAAGGCAGAACGACAAGCGCAGAAAACGGTGATGAAAAGCAACCAAACAGACATGCAAACAAAACAGGTGAAATCGCCATATGAAATGACAACGGCGGCTTTACCTGTTTTGTCAAAAATTCATCTAATTTGATTCGAAAATTATGTTGTGGCCATTTTCTTTTAGTTCCTTGATACTGGAACAGCCTGTCATCAACATTGCCTGAATGAATTGGTATTTTATTTTATCTATATATTCTCTTGTGCCGTTTTCCAAATCGCTCATTGCAGCAATTGCAAACGGCCTTCCAATAAGTACGGCATCTGCACCAAGAGCCATCATTTTGACCATGTCGAAACCGGAACGGATTCCTCCGTCCACAAGAACGGGAACCCTTCCGTCTACCGCTCTTACAATATCAGGCAGGGCTGAAACGGTGCTTCTGGAGTGGTCGAGTATTCTGCCTCCGTGGTTTGATACTATTATTCCGGCGACGCCCATATCTACGCATTTTTCGGCTTCTTCGGGGTCCATAATCCCTTTTACAATAATCTTGAAAGGAAGTTTTTCAAAAAGCTCTTTGTATTGATTCGAATTGCGTATGGGCATGCTTCCTCCGTTGACCTTTATATTGATTAGGCCTATGGAATCAACATCCATTCCAATATATTCGCAACCGATTTCATTTGCTCCCTGGAGTCTTTCCATAAGAAGATTTTCTTCCCACGGCTTTATGAAGGGTATTCCTTTGCCTCCTGCCATTTTTATTGAAGTGTAGCCCTCTTTGCTTACATAATCCTGAGGCCCGTCGCCGGTACATCCGATTATTCCTCTTGATTTGCAACCATCGATTATTGCGCTGGCGTATTCGATTTCAGTAACCGTTTTGCTCACATTGAAAGGAACTCCGCCAATTGGCGCCGCAAACAGTGGAAATGAGAGCTTGAAGCCAAACAGTTCAATCGAAGGGTCGGGTTCTCTTTCGCAAGACATAACTTTCATATTCAGTTTGTATTTTTTAAGGTCGCTGACATTTGTCATGAAGGAGGATCCGCTTCCAACTCCGCCCATTCCGGGAACCTTTCCGGCGCAGAACCTCCCGTCGCATGATGGACATGCATTGCAAAAGCCTTTCATGTTTTTCAAAATCTTTTCTCTGTTCATATACTTGCTCCTTTGAAATGGATTGATTATTGCAGTGATTTGAATTTATTCAAGGCTGATATGGCTGTTATTCAGAAGGCGTTTCATCCATGGGTTGAAATTCGGTAAATTGATCAATCGCGTTTTCAACAACATCATCGGGAACTACAATTTCGAAGTCTCCGTTGAATTCGGTGAATTCCATAAGTATATACGCATCGAGCTTTGTTTCAATTCCTTCTGCATCGGTCGTTGTGACAGAAATGTTAAAAAGCATTTTCTCAAGAGCAAAGGTAGTCTTGTCGATTGTGAATTCCAATTCATAGGAGTCGTAAGCTATGTCCTCGACATCTCCTGCTGCGGGAGACATTGCTGTACCAAGGTAACCCTCCAAATACGCATCGCCCGACAAAAGGTATGATTCGTCAGTTTCCTCGAGAAGCAATCCAGAAATAAGAGTCGGGTCCTCAAGACCTTCCATTTCATACACATCCGTGGACATTGGCGTACTGGATTCGTCCGAAGGACCTTTGAACCATTGGCCTCCAAAAATATTGCTCATGAAGTATGAGGTGTCTCCAACCTGATAAAATTCCATTACGAAAGGAAAAGGCACCATGAGAGCTTGGTCGGGATTGACTTCTTCCATATCCATATCCATAAGCATTTTCATGTATATGTCTTCCTTTTCGTCCACATGGGATATTACTCCTATGTTGAAGCTTTTTGTCTCATCAAGATGCGTTGCGGCAATGTCGTAATCAAGAGCCATCTTGAATTTTTTGATTTCCTGCATTGTTTTGTTGCACTTGGACAGGATATTCGATATCTCGTTGAAATTTTCTTCCTCTGTAATAAGAACAGCCCTTGTTTCATCATGCCATACAACCTTCTTGTTGAGGGTTTCTGCGACAAATCTTGCAGGTATGTATGTTCGACTGATTTTGTTGTATATCATTGGCGCAACGTCAAGAACTACCTCTTCGCCGTTTACGAATGCAATGTTGCTGTCAATTTCAAGCAATATTGTCTTTGAATCGGTAACTACTGTGACGTTTCTTTCTTCATTGTTCCAGATTATATGCTCGTCGTCGTTTTCAACTCCAAGATTGACCAGAACCTCTCTCAACGGCAGCATTGTGCGGTCGTTTACGATGAGAGGAGTGTCGGTATAGCTGCTCATTTGACTGTCTATGACGATTTTTATTTCAGGACACTCAACGATTGTTTCTGTCGCGTAGACTGCCGAAACACTAAGTATGCATAAAATTGCCACAATTACAAAGGTCGCTGCTTTTTTCAATATAACCACTCCCTTAGATTAATTTGTAACTTAATCTTATCATTGAAGCGATGATTGTCAATAAAGGCAATATTGGAATGTTTTGATTGTGGTATGATAAAATAGTTGGGAAAAGGCGGATGAAGAAACAGAATGGCAGAGGGCTCTGTGAATCGTTTAATCGTGGTTTAGCTGTGTATTTTGATTGCATAAAGTCTGATGGGGTATTTTAATATGTATATGAAGTAAAGGATTGAGCTTTTTTAAGTGTCGAATGAAAACCGGCGTTTAATGCGGGAAGCGTTACTGTGAAGCATCATTTTGAAATTGAAAGTTGCACTGAATTCATTTTAATGGGACAGGGGGCATAGGCAATGAATATTTTCATAGAATCAATAAAAAGAATTTTCAAGAGATCGATAGAGGCTTTTCAGACATTTCCGGCTTCTATTGCAAGTGCTCTTGCATTTGCAATAGTTACAATGGTAAGAATTCAATTGGATTGGCCTGAACAGGAGGCATACAACTTCCTTTTTAATTGCCTTCATTGGGCGTTTGCGCTTGGAGCAATATTCAGCTTGGCTTCTATTACTGCTGCAAAGAGCCTCAGGAATACTGACAAGGATTTTAAAATTGCAAATCTGCTTGGGGTTTTGGTTGTTGCGGTTGCTATTTCAGCGCTATATTTGTTTGGGGCAAAAGATACTGCGACATATACAACTCGAGCTGTAACGGTTTCCGGCATTGCAGCTGCACGAGTTTCAGCGGCCATGGCTGTGAGCATTTTGGTTTTCATTGTTCTTGCAGGAAACACAAATCAAGAATCCGATTTTGCGCGTTCCTTTTTCATGACCCACAAGGCCTTTTTCATAGCATCGATTTATGGAATTGTAATATTGAGCGGGGCATCGGGCGTGGCGGGAGCCATTCAGGCACTGCTATACAACGACATGAGCAGCAAAGTATACATGTACATAGCCACAATTGCCGGTTTTTTGGCATTTACAATTTTTGTTGGGTATTTTCCAGATTTTCGAAAAGGGGAAAAAGACGAACATAGAGAGGTTGCCCAGAAACAACCGCGATTTGTTGAAATCCTGTTAGAATTTATAATGGTTCCGATAGTAACAGCATTGACAGCAGTTCTTCTTGCCTGGTCGGTACGAACAATCGTCACCGGGGATTGGCCGCCTTTTGAGGAACTTTCAGCCATTGCGACATCGTATGCATTAGGAGGAATATGGCTCCATATAATGATTACACAAGGAAAGTCCGGCTTGGCCAAGTTCTATAGAAAATTCTATCCCGTCGCGGCACTTGTGATACTTGCTTTTGAAGCGTGGGCAATCAAGGTTCGGCTTGGAAGTTCAGGTCTTAAAACAACGGAATACTATTTTATACTCACATGGATAGTTGCCGTTTCAGCTTCGATTGCATTGCTCTTTATGAAGAAAAAAGCCCATAGATCAATCGTTGCGGTAGTATGCGTTTTGATTGTATTTTCTGTTTTGCCGGTTACGGGATATAATGTCTTGCCCGTAAATATGCAAGTTAGCCGTTTGGAGGGGCTGCTTGAAAGAGAAGGGATGCTGGTCGAAGGACAGATTGTCCATGCCGAAAAAGAGCCGGAACGGTCTGTAAGGGAATCAATTACAGATGCTGTTTTATTCATTGCACGTTCCGATGATGCAAAGCACCCAGTTTGGTTTGATGACAATATTGGCGAAAAGAACGCGTTTGAGGAAAAATTCGGGTTTGAGCAGGTTTGGCCGGAGAATGACGACTATTATTATGGCGGCGATGGCAAGAATTTGGGGACGTCTCTTTACCTGAATTCAAAACCGATAGAAATAGAAGATTACGAATGGGCGATTGGCGAAACAGCCTATTATGACGGAGACAAGGATGCTCAAGAATTCAGAGGTGAAAGAGGCATATACAGATTTTATTGGAGAACGGGAAGATCAAACGAGGTTCCTTCATTGGAGATAACACTTGATGATGAGACAATCATGGAAGAGGATTTGAACGAATATATCGACCGCATAACGGAAAAGTATCCTCCTGGCGCCCGGGAACCGGAAGAGACGCCTTTTGATGATATGAGCATGAGGTTTGAAACACCGGAAATAAATGTGATGCTTGTCTTCAGACGCGTGGAAATAAATTTGGATCCGAAGTATGACGAAATATATTACTGGGTTGATTTGGATGCTTTGTATTTTAAGGAGAAATAATTCGATTTATGCATCGCAATAATCATCAATCCGATTTTTCCAATAGCGAAATTGGAAAAATCAATTTGTCATAATCGAGAAGGAAGGATGGCTTGATAAGATGAATAAATATATCGAATTGGCTTTAAAGGAAGCACGCAGTGGAATGCTTGATGGCAAAGGAGGACCTTTCGGTGCAGTTGTTGTAAAAAATGGAGAAGTCATAAGCTCCGAATGCAACGAGGTTCTAAGCTCAAATGATTCAACCGCTCATGCTGAAATTCTTGCCATACGAAGGGCGAGTGAAAAACTTGGAACATACGATCTGTCGGGATGTGTCATTTATGCTACCGGAGAACCGTGTCCAATGTGTCTTTCCGCAATAATTTGGGCAAATATAAAAACGGTTTACCATGCGCTAAGCGCCGAAGACGCAGAAAAAATAGGTTTCAGAGACAAAAAAATCTACAGACACTTGCGTGGGGAAGAAAAAATTGTCGAGATTGAGAAGGTTGAAAGCAAAGGTGCCGGTGAATTGTATGATGAATATATTAGGCTCGGGAAAAAAATATATTGACAGCCTTATTCAAATATAGTGAAACGGCATTCAAAACCTATGCCGTTTGAAGAAAATTTACGAGGAGGAATCTGAATGGTTTCTTTGCAAGAAATGGAAATTATGCTAAAAGACATTGCAACTGAATTTCCAGAGCAGATCTTCGAGGAACTCAATGGAGGGATTTTGCTTTTGCCGGATACAAAAATGAATCCGGCAGGGATTGACAAGGACCTTTTCATATTGGGGGAGTACCATAGAGGAGGGAATATGGGGAGGTACATATCAATTTATTACGGTTCCTTCATGAAAGTCTACGGCAGGCTCGGCAAGGAAGCTCTTTTGGAAAAGCTTGTCCATACATTGAAGCATGAATTCACGCATCATTTGGAATCACTTGCAGGCGAAAGGGGTCTTGAAATTGAAGATGAAAAATATTTGAAAAATTATTTGAGAAATCACCAAAAATGATGAAAAAACAATGCTGACATCAAAGCGCTATACTATTTTAGTTGTCCAATTTTCTACATTCCAAATTTCATTTATCCAGTCTTTGTAAAAATCAGGTTCATGGGAAACCAAAAGAATGGTCCCCTTGAATTCAATCAGCGCATTTTTCAATTCCATCTTGGCATCTGCGTCAAGATGGTTTGTAGGTTCATCCAATACAAGCCAATTTACGGATTTAAGCATTAATTTGCATAAGCGGACCTTTGCATTTTCTCCGCCGCTCAAGACTTTCATTTGGCTTGTTATGTGTTCATTGGTCAATCCGCAGCTTGCAAGGGCGGAACGGACTTCCCTGTTTTCCATGAAGGGATACTCCTGCCAGATTTCTTCGAGAGCGGTGTTTGAATTGTTTCTGTTTGATTCTTGTTCGAAATATCCGGGATGCAGATATTCTCCAGTGTCTATTTTGCCGGAGAAAGGCTTAATTACTCCAAGCATTGTTTTTAAAAGTGTCGATTTGCCGAGACCGTTTACACCGGTAACAGCAATTTTTTTGTTTCTTTCCAAAACCATGTCCATCGGTTTAGTCAAAGGCTCATCATATCCCAGCACAAGCCCCTTTGCTTCAAAGATGAATCTGCCTGGTGTACGAGCTTCATTAAAGGAAAATGAAGGCTTTGTTTTTTCTCTCGGTTTTTCGATTATTTCGAGCTTGTCGAGTCTTTTTTGCCTGCTGTTGGCCATACCTCTTGTCGCAACCCGCGCTTTGTTTCTTGCAATGAAATTCTCCATTTTTTCAATTTCCTGTTTTTGCCGCTCGTAAGCTTTCAGTTGTTGTTCTTTTTTTGCGGAATACATTCGAGTGAATTGGTCGTGATCGCCAGAATATCGTGTTAGAATTCCATTTTCGACATGATAGACCACATTTACGACTTCATTGAGGAAGTTAGTATCATGGGATATCAGAATGAAGCTGTTTTCATACTCCTTCAAGTATTTTTTCAGCCATTCTATGTGCTCAAAATCCAAAAAATTTGTAGGTTCGTCAAGAAGAAGGATAGTAGGGTTTTGAAGAAGCAGCTTTGCAATCAGCACTTTTGTTCGCTGGCCTCCGCTCAAATCAGAAACATCCCTTTCCAAACCCACGTCTCCAAGACCGAGTCCGTTGGCGACTTCTTCAACTTTTGCATTGATCATATAGAATCCGCTGTGTTCCAACAGGCTTTGGATTTCCCCCACCTCTTCCATTATGGAATCGAGTTCTTTTGTTTGGGCATCGCCCATTTTTTCATAAAGCAGCATCATTTCGGCTTCCATATCGAACATGCCTTGGAATGCCTCCTCAAGCACATTTCTGATAGTCTTGCCTTTTGTGAGTACGGAATGCTGGTCAAGATATCCGACGGTCGCTCTTTTGGACCATTCGATTTTGCCTTCATCCGGCATCATTTTGCCTGTTATTATATTCAGGAAGGTTGATTTTCCCTCTCCGTTGGCGCCGATAAGACCGACATGTTCGCCCAATTGAAGGCGGAAAGAAGCCTCATCCAGTATTTTTCTCGCTCCGAAATCGTGGGAAACATTGCTTGCAGTCATTACACTCATATTTAACTCCTTAAAAATGCCGATGATTTTGCTACTTTTCCATATTATCCGTTATGATATGCTCTGTCAAAATTATTTTTGTACGAAAAGAAGGTGAAAACAATAAAATAATTTTTGGAATTATGTCATAATTAAGTTAGTATTAAGTGCATGCAAATCAATATCACCATAAAAGAATGAAAAAAATGGAGAGAACAATGGATAAATTGTCAGCACATATAAGCGAAGTATTATCAAATTCGCCATACAGGATTGTTATAAGCGCTCCTGTGGGCAAAACACAAAAATACCGCAAAATCGCAATAAACCTCAAGAAAGATTACTACCAGGCCGAAAAGTATACCCAAAAGCAGGTTTTCCATGAAAATTTTTCAGAGGAAGAAATCAAGGAATTCTGCATGGAATTGCTTTCGGGCCAGTACAGGGAGCTTAACGCATGGGACGGAGAATACAATTACAATATTAGAATTTCCAAAAGGGGAAAGGTTTTTTGGGGAAAGAAAAGAAGCGAAAACCAACCGGAACGTTTGACGGAACACAACAGAAAAAAAGAATATATTCTTGCAGAGGGTGAAATTATCGAGCCCTTGATTGACATGGGGATATTTACAAAAGCAGGCAAGGTGGCAAGCTCAATGCATGACAAGTACAAACAGATTAACAGGTTTGTTGAAATAATTGATGACGCCATCAAGGGAAAGGACATAAAAGAATTGAAAGTAATTGATTTTGGATGTGGCAAATCATATCTGACATTCATAATGTATTACTATTTTACGGAAATCAAAAGTATAAAGGTCGATATGGTCGGGCTTGACCTTAAAAAAGAAGTCATCGAAAGATGCAATTCAATAAGCCGCAAATATGGATATGAAAACTTGCATTTTGAAGTCGGAGACATAAACGGATATAAATCCAGTGGACCGGTTGATATTGTGATAGCGCTTCATGCCTGCGATACTGCAACAGATTACGCACTCTTCAATGCTGTAAAATGGGGTGCGGAAATGATATTTTCGGCACCGTGTTGCCAGCACGAATTGAACTCGCAGATTAAAAGCGATGCACTTTCGATAGTGACTCGTTATGGAATAATAAAAGAGCGGGTGGCTGCGCTTGTCACAGATTCAATAAGGGGTAACCTTCTTGTTCATTGCGGATACAAGACACAGATTCTTGAGTTCATTGACTACGGGCACACCCCGAAGAATATAATGATAAGAGCGGTTAAGTCGAACATGACTGATAAATATAAAAAAGAAGCGCTTGATGAAGTTCTGCGGATTAAAGAAGAGTTTGATTTGAGTCCGACACTGCTTGAGTTGTTGAGAAAAGGGAATATGATTAATGAATAAGGATAATTGGAGAATGGAATGGAGGGGATTGGCAATGAAAATGTTTCGCATAGAAATGAGAAATGAATTTGAAGCGGATGTTTTCTGCAATATTCTTGAAGAAGAGGGGATTCCCTATACGGTGCTCGGGAATGACAGTCTGGTGTACGACGGATTGTTTAAAATGACGCTTGGCTGGGGGCATGTTGAAGTGCCGGAAGAACACAAGGATAAGGCATTGGAGCTTTTAAGAAAATATAAAGAATCTTCCGACGTATAAAAGGCGGCCATTACGTATCCAATTACATTTCAAACCGAAAAACAGAAATTTGTTGAAACTTTATTAAGATATGATTCGTCAAAACATATGGAGGTGATGATATGAATAATAGAAAAGCAATATTAATAATGGCAATTGTCCTGGCGCTTATTTTTGCGGGATGCATGCCGCAGGAGGGAGAAGCTCCAACCGGTGAACAGGATTCAGGAGGTGAATCGTCAGAAAAGAACGAAGGATCTGTGGAAAGCGGCGGGGAAGAGCTTTCAATCAAGGCGATATACATAGGAAGAATGGATCCTAGCTTTGTTGAGATTATGCAGGACGGAGAATATACTACGTACATGTTTCATCAGGATGGAAAGGTAGCTGTGGAAGCAGGTGAGATCGAGAGCTATTCGGGAGTCGACTTGCAGTATGTTGTCGGCGAAGACGGCAAGCGGCAAATCGCATCGATTGAAATTGCCGATCCGCCCGGAGTCGGCCTTGCTCAGACAATTGAACTTGAAGGAGAAGTTGACGATATCTTTGGACCGGGAGTATGCATGATCAAGGGCGAGCCTTACTGGATAGCATATGAGTTATTGCTTTCGAGTTCAAAGATTGTCGAAGAATATGATTATATTACTTTTGAATATTATGTCGACGACTATGGTCGAAATGTCATAACGACATATGAGAAGCAACATACAGACACCGGAAGGCTTGAGAGCATCGAGGGAACTACAATTTTTATCAAGCTGACCGGCAATCCTGATGAAATCGATGCCAAAAAATATGAGATGTCAAGTGAAGCTGTTGACATGCTCGAAGGACTTGGGCTAAATAAAGGAGAAGTAATAAAGTTTAAGTATATCGTTGAGCAAAGCGGTTTGAAAAGAATTGTTTCATTGGAACGCATGAAATAGCATTGAAAAAGACCATCTTTAAAAGGATGGTCTTTTCTTTTGCATAAAATTATTTGAACATTTGATAAACATACAATCAAATTCGCATCTGTGTACAAAATAGATCAATTGAATACTTATTTTTTCAAGTAACCGTTAAAGCAGATTTTTATATATTTATAAGTTCTTTCGATTAGTAATTCCACCGGATCATTGATTTCTCCATTTATTATTTTCGAAAGCATTCCGTTGAATATAAGAATAAGCATATTATTGAGTTCTTCGAAATCAGCACGGTCAAGGAAACCTTCTTCCACACATTCTTCCAATAAAACCGTATTCCTATCAGGAAGATTGCTGTTTAGCAGCATAGTATTTATGTTTGTATCTGTTTGTATCAAATCTTCGGGATATATTTGATAATACTCTTTCACATAGTCATGAATAGGATTATTTAGGTTTGCAAAAAAAATGGCATGGTAGATTTGCGGACTCCGAAATGCATGGTTCAGGAAGCATTTCCATATTAGCAATGTTTTATCATAAGCATCCTTGTATCCTAAAATAAATTCGGGTAATTGATCGGCATAGGGACGAATGAACCTCATTGCGGCAAGCATTTTGACATGGTTTACACTTTCAAAATAATTGTAGAGCGTGGCACTGTTGTATCCGGCTATGTCACTGACTTTTCGCAGGGTTATTGAATTGATTCCTTCCTCTTCGATGACACGGGTTGCAGCATCTATGAAGTATTTTTGAATTCGTTTTCTTTGAATTTCTTTTTTTAACATCATTATTTCACCACTTTCTTTAGTTTGATCAAAATAATTTTATCATGTAATTTCATTAAGTGTAAAGTTTTAGTTTCCCCCATATTAATTGATATTTGTATTAATGGGGAGCTTCTATTAAAAAAAACTATACAATGATTCAGAAAATAGAAATTATTTATAATTGTCGTTGTACAATAATCATGATTATGATATAATCATGATATGCAGGATTGTTAAAAGTATAACTAACCAACAATTCCGGATATGGTTAATGTGCATTTATGCAATCCCGTAAATTCTAATCATATAATTGAAAGGAGTGTGTAATTGTGAAGTTGGAAATTGGAAATTTTCATGTTAAGGATGTTGTATTCGGTAATGAAACAAAGTATGAAAATGGTATTGTAACAATCAACAAGCAAGAAGCTATCGATTACGTAAAAGAAGATGAACATATCACAGATGTTGATATTTTCATTGCAAAACCGGGGGAAAAAATACGTATTGTTCCTGTAAAGGAAGCAATTGAGCCAAGATGCAGAGTATCGGGAGGAAGCGTTTTCCCGGGTGTTACAGGTGATCTGCAGCAGGTTGGCAATGGTAGAACGAATGCTTTGAAAAATACAAGTGTTTTGGCTGTTGGTAAACATTGGGGTAGTTTTGGAGACGGACTAATTGATATGAGCGGAGAAGGCGCAAAATACACTTACAACTCTCAATTGATTAATATTTGTCTTGTTGCTGATACTGATGAGGAATTTGAAAGATACGAACAGCAAAAGAAAAATCACGCTATTAGATGGGCGGCAATGCGTTTATCGGAATATATAGGAAATTGCACAAAAGAGTTGAAACCTGAAGAAATTGAAACATATGAGATGGAGCCTATAACAAAGAGATCTCCAGAAGTTAACGCACTGCCATCTGTAGTAGTTGTTCTGCAACCACAATCGCAGATGGAAGAATTGGGTTACAATGATTTGAATTACGGTTGGGACACCAATAGAATGTTGCCGACGTTTATGCATCCAAATGAAGTTTTGGATGGAGCCATGATTTCAGGAAGCTTCATGCCTTGTTCATCAAAATGGTCGACTTATGATTTTCAAAATTTCCCACTTATAACTAGATTGTACAAAGAACATGGAAAAACAATAAATTTCCTTGGTGTGATCATGTCGAATCTGAATGTAGCACTCGAACAGAAAGAAAGAGCTGCACTTTTTGTTGCACAAATGGCTAAATCATTGGGAGCTGACAGTGCTGTTTTAGCAGAAGAAGGATATGGCAATCCTGATGCCGACTTCATCGCATGTTTCGTTGCCTTGGAAGATGCCGGAGTCAAGACAATAGGCTGCACAAATGAGTGCACGGGTAGAGATGGAAATTCTCAACCACTTGTTACTTTGGACAAAAAAGCGGATGCTATTGTATCGACAGGCAATGTTTCAGAGCTTATCGAGTTGCCTCCGATGGAAAAAGTTATCGGAGAATTGCAATCGCTAGCCAGAGATGGTTTGTCAGGCGGTTGGGCAGGAGATGAAATACTTGGACCTTCGGTAAGGGAAGATGGTTCAATTATCATGGAAAACAACTCGATGTTTGCAGGCGATCAGATTGCTGGATGGTCTACGAAAACAATGAAAGAATTTTAGGGGGTGCGATAAATGAAAAAAGCTATTTTATATATCAATCAGTTTTTTGCGGGACTCGGCGGAGAAGCCAAAGCAGATTACGCTCCTGAAATAAAAAATGGATTGGTTGGCCCGGCAATGGAGCTTGACAAAATATTGCAAAATGCTGAAGTTACTCATACAGTTATTTGTGGAGACAACTTCATGGGTTCGAATACTGAAAAAGCTGTTGAAAGAATCTTGGAATTTTTAGAGGATAAAGAGTTTGACATATTCTTTGCAGGTCCGGCTTTCCAAGCGGGCAGGTATGGGAGCGCATGCGGCAACATTTGCAAAGCTGTAAAAGAAAAGTTCGGCGTTCCTGTTGTTACAGCAATGCATGAAGAGAATCCCGGTGTGGATATGTTCAAGAAGGACATAGTTATCTTCAAGAGCGGTAAAAGCGCTGCATCTATGAGAAAAGACTTAAATAAGATGGCTCAATTTGGTGACAAGGTTTTAGCAGGTGAAAAGCTTGGAACAGCTGAAGAAGAAGGATATTTTATACGTGGAATAAGACATCAGGTATGGTTGGAAGATGAAGTGCCCGCATCTGACAGAGTAGTCGACATGCTGCTCAAGAAAATAAGAGGCGAGGAATTCATTTCTGAGTTGCCAATTCCGGAATTGGATCGTGTGCCCATAGCGGAAAAAATTGAAGAATTAAGCAAAGCTACAATAGCCCTTGTAACATCTGGAGGCATTGTCCCGGTAGAAAATCCCGATAGAATTCAATCGGCTTCTGCCACAAGATGGGGAAGATATAACATCAAAGGTATGGATAGGCTGGAATCAGGCGTGTATAAAACTATTCATGCAGGATATGATCCGGCAGCTGCGGATGCCGATCCGAACGTATGCTTGCCTCTTGACGCTATGAGAGCATATGAAAATGAAGGTAAAATAGGGAAATTGCATGATTACTTCTATACCACTGTCGGAACAGGAACAACTCAGGCTGAAGCGGCAAGAATGGCAAATGAAATGGTGGAATACTTCAAAAATGAAGGGGTAGACGCTATTGTCCTGACATCTACCTGAGGCACTTGTACTCGTTGCGGAGCAACGATAGTGAAAGAAATTGAAAGAGCTGGAATAACAATAGTGCAAATGGCAAATCTTATACCTGTAGCTAAAACGGTGGGAGCAAACAGAATGGTTCCGACTATTTCAATCCCATATCCATTGGGCGATCCGTCTACAAGCAAGGAAGAACAATGGAAATTGAGATATCACAGAGTTGGTGTTGCGTTGGATGCCTTGACGACCGACATAAAAGAACAGACAGTATTCAGAGTTAAAATATAAGATTGTTTTAGAAATAGAGAGATTGAGATCAGGATTGAAGCGGCGGGCCTTGAATTGCCCGCCGCCATATTTAAATTGAATTTAAGAATTAACCGTATATATACTGATTTGGATTTATTTTTTAAAAGAATAAATGATATAAAAGTCAATAAATCAATCTAATCTGAAATTGTTATTATTTTATGAGAAGCTAATTAATAATAAGTTGTTTAAACACTTATACGATTCGGGTAGCATACGTAATATACATAAAAAGATAAATACCTGGGAAATTGTCAAAAAAAGACAAAACAGTTTATTATATATGATAATTAAATTCGCAATACCCGGAGTATTTGCAGCAGTAGACATAAGAAGCAAATCACTGAGACAGTAGTCACAGCAGTATCCGACGGAGCAATAGCCTCCGTGCAGGCGGAAAAACACATAGAAAGCCAAAAATAAGCGAAAAAAGAGGAGAGAAAATGCTATCACTGGACAAAAAGACATTCGAAGAAGAAGTACTTAAAGCAGAAGGACTGGTGCT
>DATFJE010000015.1:0-8004 GCA_035269385.1 Clostridia bacterium | reverse complement strand
GTCCAGGTGTTCCAACGGATTTGCCTTTTATTGAAGAGGCAAAAGCAAAGGGAATAGATGTGGTTGGTGAATTGGAACTTTCAGGTGCTGTTTCCCCTGGGAAGATAATTGCTATTACGGGGACAAACGGAAAGACTACGACAACGGCACTGACCGGTGAAATATTTAAGAATGCAGGCAAGGATGTCCGAGTTGTCGGAAATATTGGTATTCCAGTATTGAGCGTATCGGATTCAACCGACGAAAATAGTTATTTAATAACAGAAGTAAGCAGTTTTCAGCTTGAATCGATAAAAAAATACAGACCTGTTACAGCTGCAATATTGAATATTACTCCGGACCATTTGAATAGACATGGCAGCATGGAAGCTTATGTTGAAGCCAAAAAACGAATTTTCATGAATATGAAAACTGGTCAAATTGTGCTTAATTACGACAATATGGCGACACGGGAAATAGGTGAAAAGATTCAGAATAATGGATTGGAAACAATATATTTTTCGGTAAAAAGAGAACTTGAAGATGGTGTATGCGTCGAGAAAGAAGAAATTTTGATAAATCGTTCAGGTTTAAAGAAAAGAGTGTGCAGAACAGACGATATATTAATACCGGGAAGTCATAATGTCGAGAATGCTCTTGCCGCTATTGCAATAGCGGATTGCCATGGCATAGACATCGAAATCATAAAAAAAAGCCTTATGGCTTTTGAAGGCATAGAGCACCGAATGGAATTTGTCGACGAAGTAAAGGGCGTTAAGTATTACAATGATTCAAAAGGGACTAATCCAGATGCTTCAATAAAAGCTATTGAAGCATTCAATGAGCAAATAGTTTTGATAGCAGGAGGAATGGACAAGGGAAGCGATTTTTCTGAATTCATAGGATCATTCAACGGAAAAGTCAAGGAAATGATAGTGTTGGGAGAAACGGCGGAGAAAATGATTGCTGCTGCACATAAAAAGGGGTTTTCTGAAATTTACAGAGTTGAAAACATGAACGATGCTGTCAAGAGGGCGTATGAAATTTCCCGAAATGGAGATTGCGTTTTGCTTTCCCCTGCGTGCGCAAGTTGGGACATGTATAAAAGTTATGAGTACAGGGGAAGGGATTTCAAGGATAGAGTTCGGGAATTGAGGGGTTGACTTATGAAATCAAAAAACAGAATTGATGCTTATCTGTTGACCTTGATTCTTGTTCTT
Source organism: Clostridia bacterium (assembly GCA_035269385.1). Classification (GTDB taxonomy): domain Bacteria; phylum Bacillota; class Clostridia; order Peptostreptococcales; family BM714; genus BM714. The sequence continues at coordinate 6,805 of DATFJE010000015.1, read as the reverse complement.
TTGATCATTGGAGTAATAATGGTGTTTAGCTCGAGTTATTACTATGCACTCGATAAAATGGACAACATTTATTATTTTCTGAGCAAAGATATTATTTGGGTGGTTCTGGGTCTTGTGATAATGTTTGTTTCAATGATGATAGATTATCATCATATTGCTAAAGTGGCTCCTGCGGCATATTTCGTCGGACTTGCCTTATTGATAACTGTTCTGACATCGTTAGGAGTCGAAGTCAACAATGCGAGAAGATGGATTGAAATAGCCGGATTCCGTTTTCAGCCGTCAGAAGTTGCAAAACTGTGCCTGATTGTTTTTTTGGCAAACAGCCTGTCCAAAACAAACAAAAAAATCGGTCGATTCATTGAAGGGAATTTGCCGTATTTGGCAATGGCGGCAATTTATTCGGCTTTGATAATAAAGCAACCAAACATGTCAACTTCAGTTATAATAATATTGATTGCATTCGCGATGCTTTTTGTTGCAGGAATGCTGTGGAGGCATCTTGCGACAATGGTTGCGGCAGGCATTGCGGTCGGAGTATATTTCGTAAGAAGCAGCACATATAGATATGTCAGGTTTTTAAGCTTCAGGGATCCTTTTGCCGATGCCGCCAAAAGCGGGTATCAGGTTATTCAATCGCTGTATGCATTGGGCTCTGGCGGGTTGCTTGGCGTGGGTCTTGGACAGGGAATGCAAAACAAGCTATACATACCGGAACCGCAAAATGATTTCATTTTTGCTACAATCGGTGAGGAACTGGGTCTGGTAGGTTGCCTGATTGTTTTGGGACTCTATATGGCCTTGATATTGAAGGGCGTCAAAATTGCACAAAAGGCTCCAGACCTTTTCGGGACTCTTCTGGCTACAGGTATTATGTCGATGTTGGCTTTTCAAGTAATCATAAACATAGCTGTTGCGACATCCTCAATGCCTGTCACAGGAATCCCGCTTCCGTTCATTAGCTACGGGGGCAGTTCGATGATTATTCTTATGACGGAAATGGGTATACTGATGAATATTTCCATGCAAGGGACGAAGGTGGGAAAATGAAGATAATTGTTACAGGAGGCGGAACCGGAGGACACGTGTATCCGGCTTTGTCTATAGCCGATGAAATAAAAAAAAGATATCCTGATGTTGAAATAATTTTCGTTGGAACCGCAAGGGGAATAGAAAACAGGGTTGTACCTGAAGCAGGCTACGAATTAAAAATAATCGATGCTGCAGGAATTGACAGGAGCAATATGTTGAAAAACCTCAACGTTGCATTTACGGCATTCAGAGGGCTGCGGCAGTGCATGGGAATATTGAGGGAATTCAAACCAGAACTTGTAATAGGCACGGGAGGTTATGTTTCCGGACCAATGGTATTTTTGGCCTCACTCAAGGGTCTAAAGACATGCATCCATGAGCAAAATGCCTATCCGGGCTTGACCAATAAATTATTAGGTTTGTCGGTTGCAGAAATAATGACCGGATTTGAGACGTCTGAAAACTATTTTATGCGAAAAAAAAGAGTACACTATACCGGAAATCCAGTAAGGAAAGAATTTTATGGAATTAAAAAAAATGAAGCCAGAGAAAAATTGGGTTTGCCGTTGGAACAATTTCGAGTGCTTAGCATGGGAGGAAGCGGAGGGGCTTCCGTATTGAATGAAATAATAAAGGAAAGCATGAAAATCTTAAAGAATAAAGAAATATATTTTACTCATGTCACAGGAAAACGCTATTTTGACAAATTTATGTTTGATTTAGAGTGCGGAAACAAAAATGAAATCCATTCGTATATTTCTGAAATGGCAATTCATATGGCTGCATCGGACATTGTTGTTTCAAGAGCTGGAGCAATAACTGTTGCAGAAATATTGAAATTAGGCAAGCCATCGATTATGATACCTTCGCCGAATGTTACAGGCAACCACCAATTCCACAATGCCTCGGCTTTGAAAGAATCGGGTTGTGCTTTACTTATGGAAGAAAAAGACCTTACGGGGCAAAAATTAGCATATGAATTATTGCAGCTATATGAAAACAGGGATAGTATTGCAAGCATGGAGAAATGCGCTGAGTGTTACAGAAAAAGCGATGCGACCAAATCTATAGTGGACAGGATGATGAATCTGTGAAACGCAAAAAAGCATTTAAGACAGTATTGAGTATTGTGATTTTTACGGCAGCGGTCTTTGCTATTGTTTTTGCGACAAATATATTTATTGTTGAAGATTGCATAATGTATCCCTCTGAAAAACCCATTGATGATTCTTTCTTATCGGAATCTATACTCGGGAAAAATATTTTTCTGCTTCAAGCAGAAAAAGTCGAAAAACACATCGAAGAGGATCCTTCAATAAAATCAGCTTCGTTAAGACGCGTTTTCCCCGATTCGGTAACAATAGAGATTGTTGCAAGAGAGAAAATAATTCAAGTTGAATATATGAATGGAACAATAGGAATATCGTCAGACGGTTACGTTATGGGGTTCGAAACTTTTTCAGACAATGAAGCAAAAGAGGATTATCTATTGGTGAAAGGTTTTGAATTCGAAAGATTCGAGACGAACTCTATTTTAGTGACTGAGGACTATGAACTTCTTGAAAACATCATAATGCTTGCTAAATTCTTGAAAAGCGACATTGAAGAAAGCGTAGATTTCGTATCCATTGAAAAAGATCACTTGATTTTGCAGATACATAAGGACTTTATTGTCGATTTTGGTCCTTTGGGTGATCCCATAGAAAATAAATTGGGTAAAATGAAATTAATTTTGCAGGATTTAAGCACCAAGAATATCAATAGGGGTATAATCAATATGAGATACGGAAACAGTCCTGTATATTACCCGATTCAATAGGAGTGGTAGAATGAACAGATTCAATTTAAAAACCAATATTATCATAGGCTTGATAAGTGTAGTGCTTGGAATCTTTTTTTCAATTCAATACAAGGCGGTTAACAATGACTATCTGGAAGGGCTTTTTCCAAGCCAAAGAGCGATTCAGCTCGAGAATGAATTAAGCAACACCATGGCGGAAAAAGAAAATTTGCAAGAGCAGCTTGAAGACTATGAGGCGGAATTGCGAAACATCAAAGAATCGGAATCAAAGGAAAGTGCTGTCATAAAGAGCCTGAACGATGAAATTTTGAAATTCAGAGTAATCGCCGGATTTGAAGATGTAGAGGGCGAAGGCGTACAGGTGGCAATTGAGGATCCTTCTGCCGAAATGGATTATTCTGGAGAGGCTGGAAGTGTAATCATGTACAATTATGATTTGATTCTTTCTATGATAAACATATTGAATGCAGCAGGCGCGGAAGCAATATCCGTAAATAATCAAAGAATCATAGCCATGACTGAAATACATCTGGCTGGAAATAATTTAAATATAAACAATGTTCCTACTGCACCGCCATTTGTGGTAAAGGCAATAGGCAATTCAGACACTCTGGAAGCCGCACTAAACATAAGATATGGAATAGTTTGGGAAATGAGGGAAAACTACAAGCTCCAAGTCGGCATCAAAAAGTTTGAAAATATAATGATTGAAAAATACAAGGATGTTATCAAGTTCCGATACGCCGAACCGGTGGAATGACATGAGGCGGAGGCTTATGAGTATGAGCAACAAATATTATATATTCATGATGGCTTGCATAGTGGGATTGCTCATGGCTTTCACACTGAAAAATGCATCCGGAGAATACAGAATAGTACCATTTAAGGTAATCAACGATTACAAGAAAGTAATCGAAAAAGAACATGCCGAAATTAAATCAATAAGGAATCTTCTTGATGAAACAACTGAAAAAATAGAATATTTCAAGGGGGAGCAAGCGGAAGGAGATGTTGGGGACGCCCTGAAAAAAGAACTGGACGGTTATAGAGCATCAGCAGGATTGATGGCCCTTGAGGGACCCGGAGTTCTTGTCATACTTAGTGATGGAGACAGGGAATTGATTGATGGCGAAGATCCGAACAATTTGCTTGTTCATGACATAGACGTTTTGAATATAGTAAACGATTTGAAAATTGCCGGGGCTGAAGCCATTTCGCTAAATGGGCAAAGAGTAGTTTCGATAAGTGAAATAAATTGCGCAGGACCAACCATAAAGATTAATGACCGTGTTTATTCTCAACCATACATCATTAAAGCGATAGGAAACCCGGATTATTTGCGGGCCGCAATAAAAGCTCCGGGAACATACGGAAATTTATTGAAGCAGGTTGGGCTGTTTGTAGAAGCGAATACGAGCGTGAGCATAACCGTGCCGGCATATGAAGAGCAGATTGATTACAAATACTTGAAAGTGATTGAAAGGAGTGAGAAGCCATGATTATTGCATTTATTGGAATAATAGTCGGATTGGGAATAGGTTTTTACTTGCCGATAACATTTCCGGCACAATATTCTCTATATCTTTCAATTTCCATAATTGCAGCATTCGATTCAATATTTGGAGCTGTTCGTGCAAACCTTGATAATAAATTCGACACTGTTATTTTTACAACCGGATTTTTCGGCAATGCGTTTTTGGCGGGAATGCTTGCATATATTGGAGATCAATTGGGTGTTCCGCTGTATTATGCGGCAATTGTCGCATTCGGCGTCCGATTGTTTGAAAACTTTGCCTACATAAGGAGGCACTTCATATCAAAATTGCGAGAATGAGAGAAATGTAAATGCTTTTATGTTACAATCTATAGTAAATGAACGGTAATTATTATGCATATAAAATGCCAATAGGGGGGATTTCGACATGTTGGAATTTGATACTGATATAGAAAGATTTGCACAAATAAAAGTTGTAGGAGTTGGCGGTGGAGGAAACAATGCTGTAAATAGAATGATTGACGCAAATTTGAAAGGGGTGCAGTTTATTGCCGTGAACACGGATAAGCAGGCCCTATTCTCATCAAAGGCGGAATTCAAAATACAGATAGGCGAAAAAATTACAAAAGGTCTGGGTGCAGGTGCAAATCCTGAAATAGGAAAAAAATCGGCAGAGGAAAGCCGGGACGAAATAAGACAGGCGCTAAATGGTGCGGATATGGTTTTTGTTACAGCCGGAATGGGAGGCGGAACAGGTACCGGAGCGGCTCCCATAGTTGCTGAAATTGCCAAGGAGATGGGAATTTTAACTGTTGGAGTGGTCACTAAGCCATTTGGATTTGAAGGAAAGGTCAGAAGGAAACATGCAGAAATTGGAATAGACAGATTGGGTGAAACGGTTGACACTCTTGTTACAATTCCAAACGATCGTTTGCTCCAAGTGGTAGAGAAAAAAGCGTCAATAATGCAGGCGTTTCAAGTTGCAGACGACGTGTTGAGGCAAGGTGTCCAAGGAATTTCAGATCTTATATCGATACCGGGACTTGTAAATCTCGACTTCGCCGATGTAAAAACAATCATGCATGAAAAAGGATTGGCGCATATGGGTATCGGAAAGGCAGCCGGAGAGAACAGAGCCAAGGAAGCTGCTCAAATGGCAATTCAGAGTCCGTTGCTTGAAACTACAATCAACGGGTCAAAGGGTGTTTTGCTAAACATAACAGGTGGAACGGATCTTGGATTATTTGAAATAAATGAAGCTGCGGAACTAGTTTCTGAAGCTGCTGATTCTGATGCGAATATTATTTTTGGCGCAGTAATTGACGACGACATGAAAGATGAAATCAGAATAACCGTAATAGCGACCGGATTTGAAAAATATATGGGCCTTGCTGCAGAGCCGATTGCTGAAGAAGAAGCAAAAGCGTCGAAAGAAAAGCAGGAGGGAATGGAAGTTGAATCTTTGAATGAATCCGATTCGGTAGATGAAGATTTGATTGCCGGGAAAGATGAAAACCCGCCAGAACATGAGAAAGAGGAATCTGATATTAAAAATGATAAAAATGAGAAAAATGACGGATTCGAAGTATTGGATATTCCGACATTTCTCAGATCCAAGAGAAGTGTGCAATAGTGAATGATTGTGAAAAGGAGGTAATTCATGAATTGTCCGTTTTGCAGCAACAGTGAAACAAAGGTAATCGATTCAAGACCTACAGACGAAGGGAATTCAATCAGGAGAAGGCGTGAATGCCTTGAATGCAAGAGGAGATTCACCACCTATGAAAAAATTGAGGAAATCCCTCTTGTTGTCGTAAAAAAAGACATGAGCAGGGAAACATTCAACCGCGACAAAATCAGGAATGGGATAATTAAAGCCTGCGAAAAAAGACCTGTTTCGCTTCAAACCATTGAGCATATTGTGGAGGAATTGGAAAAAGAACTTCAAAGTTCATTGGAAAAGGAAATTGAGTCTGTGCAGATAGGAGAATTGGTTATGCAGTATCTAAAGGATACTGATGAAGTTGCATATGTTCGTTTTGCATCTGTTTACAGGCAATTCAAGGATATAAATACGTTTATGGACGAATTGAAGAAAATTTTGAATGAAAAGGATGCATAGGAATGGGAAAATGCGATAAGGTCCGATGCAGCAGGATTGATCAAATCAAAAATGGGAGCATTGGAGAAGAAGCCGGTCTTCAAAAGGGAGACAGGCTGATAAAAATAAACGGAAAAGAAGTTAAAGACATATTGGATTATATTTATTTGATCAACGACGAATATCTTTTGGTTGAAGTGGAGAAGCATGATGGGGAAATGTGGGAAATAGAAATTGAAAAGGATTATGATGAAGATTTGGGTTTGGTTTTTGTTTCTCCTACCATGAACGACATAATGCGTTGCCATAATAAGTGCCTGTTTTGTGTTGTGGATCAAATGCCGGAAGGCATGAGATCCTCATTGTATGTAAAGGA
>DATFJE010000014.1:0-3372 GCA_035269385.1 Clostridia bacterium | reverse complement strand
CTGGCTGCAATTCCAACCCTGTCAGCATCCGGGTCGGTCGCTATTACAATGTCGGCCCCGGTTTTCTCAGCCAAATCAAGAGCCATTTCAAGAGCCGCGGTTTCCTCTGGATTCGGCTTCTCTACAGTCGGGAAAGTGCCGTCCGGCTTTTCCTGCTCGGGCACAACCGATACCAATTCGAAACCGTCCCGCGAAAGGACTTCGGTGACGGGCACAAGACCGACTCCGTGAAGCGGCGTATAGACAATCTTAAGATTCCTTGCCGCATCGGCAATATTTGCATTGACAGTGGACAGTCCCAAAACCTTTTCATAATAAGCTTCGTCCAAGTCCTTGCCTATGAGAGTAATCATTTTATTTTTCAGTGCGTCCTCCCTGGGCATCATCTTTATTCCGGAAAAATCATTTATTTTGTCAACTTCTGCAATGAGCGGTTCTCCTATTTCCGGAACTATCTGGCCCCCGTTTTCACCGTAGACCTTGTATCCATTGTATTCAGGCGGATTGTGGCTGGCAGTAAGGACCAAGCCTCCGGCGCAGCCCAGTCTTCGCACGGTAAATGAAAGCTGCGGGGTCGAGCGTATTCCTTCGTAAAGATAAACCCTTATTCCGTTTCCAGCCAGAACTTCCGATGCAACCCATGCGAATTCATCAGATTTGATTCTGCTGTCATAGGCTATCGCAACACCTTTTTCGCCGGCATTTTCCACATTCTTGTTAAGATATCTGGCAAGCCCCTGAGTGACCTTCTGAATTACGTACTTGTTCATCCTGTTTCTTCCTGCGCCGCGTATGCCCCTCATTCCGCCCGTGCCAAATTCAAGATCCTTGTAGAACCTGTCCTCTATTTCTTCCTTGTTGCCTCCTATGCCTCTTAGTTCAGCCTTTGTCTCCTCATCTATTTCAGGATCTTCAAGCCAAGCTTTATAACTTTCTCTGGAATCCATTTTTCCGCCTCCCTTTATAATTTTCATTTCTATTGCCAGCTTCAGTTGGCACTTTCCATATTAAAAAGCGGCGCATGGCTTTCTTCCCCGTTCATGAGTATATCCATGAATTCCGCCAGTATTTCATCCTTTACGCCTCTTGAAAGCATCAGGAGCTCGTTTTGCTTGACAAAGTCCGGCAATTTGTTGAACATCCTTTTGCCTGTCGGTTTATGGCTTTCCTTTGCCAATTCAAACAATTCCTTCATTCTGTAGACTGCAAAACGGTCAATCCCGGAAGCCTTTGCCTGATGCTCAATGAATCCTGTCAGAATGTCCTCGTAAGTCGCATCGTCCTTAAGGTCCAGAACTGCAGCCATGCGGGGTAGTATGTGCTCAAAAAGCATCCTCCTCCACGGTATGTCCGAAATACCGAAAACTTTCCCCATTCTGAGGATTGTCTTTTCATCGAATTTCATGAAGAATTTCATGAAAAAATCTTCTCCGGCATCAATGTCCAGGCAATATCGTTTTCCCCTGTATTTATTATATAGCCTCAGCGTGTCGTAATAGCCCATTTTAATGTTTCTGCGAGCCTTTTCATTGTCAAAATCCAATATCCGTCCAAGTGGCTCAGAAGGGGTTATATAGGTTATGTTAAGCTTTTCGTGGTCAACCTTTTGCACCCTGCCCATTCCAAACGACCTTATCACTATTATGTCCTCATAGCCTTTCCTGGCCAGAAGATTTACGGGCATGTTGTCGTGAAAACCTCCGTCGATATAAACCTTGTTCTCTATCTTCTCAAGCTTGAAAACCGGAACCGAAGCCGACGCCATTATGTAGTCGTGAAGCTTCCCCTTCGGAACATCCTCTTTATAAAGCTCCAATGGCTTCATGTCAGTAAGAGAAACCGTCACAAACCCAAAATCCATTTTCGAATCTCTTACCCTTTTCTCGTCTATGTTGTCCCTTATCATTTGCTTCATGAGGGTAGTGTCCAAACCGTTGTTCTCCATTATTTCCTTGAGCTTCTTGACAGCGTATGCAAGGCTTTTTTCATCCAGATCAAATCCTATTATGCGTTTCAAGTGACCCTCGTCAACATCGAAAAGCTTCGAAGGCCTTATGCCTCTCCACATTTCATAGCACTCATCAAAGGCGCCTTGAACAATCATCGCACCATTTATGGCTCCGATCGAAGTGCCAGATATACCGTCAACCTCTATTCCAAGCTCCAGAAGAGCCTTGTATGCTCCAGCCTGATAGGCTCCCTTGGCGCCTCCGCCTTCAAGAACCAACCCTATTTTTCCCATAATTCTCCTCCTAAAAAGGGACAGACATTTTTGTCTCCATTTTGTTTTGTACATCTTGTTTATTTAAATTTCTTCGTATTCAAATTATACCATTAGATGCCTTTTCATAACCACAAATTTGAAATCTCCTTTCGACCCGCCCCTTAATGCGAAATATCTCATCAAAAAAAGACACCTTCTGCCGGCGCCTTTTTGTTGTAAGCTATTAAATTGGATTTGGAGTAAAAAATGTCTGTCCCTATTTCAGAATCTGTCGTTTGACCTTGTACGTAAGATATGGGAAATATTTCAGTATGAATTCACTGTACATTGACATCATCGAATCTGGAAGTGCAGTAAAAACATCTTCCCAATAGACTATCTTTAGCTTGTCCAGATAAGTTGGCTTGAGTATGTCCTCTATTATATGCATGTAGCCCTTTAGCATCTCGTTCTCGTATGGAAGCAGGAATACAACCGAGTCGCCCCCTTCAATTCTAAGCAACGACCTTATTATCTCATAATGCTTGAAAAATATCTTTCTGTTCTTGTACACGTCTCTAATTGCTTCCGAATTTTCAAGCATCGGCTTGTATTTTTCATCGTAGGCTTTTCTGTTTTCCTCCGTGTCTTCCAGGCTTCCGTATGCCTTGCCTGTGTACTTGATGTTGAAAAACAGGTGCCCCTTCTCTGTTTCAAGATCCAGCTCGAAGTGCTCACCGCGCCTAAAGCAATTGTTGTATTTGATTTTTCTGTTTCCCAAACCGATTATCTGTATGAAGTCCTCAAGATGGCCTCCGTCGACTAAGGGATAGAAAAAATTTACGCATAGAGCCTGAGCCGAATCGAGATGGCAAAACTGTTCGTCGTTGTCCTCAAGCGCATAGGACGAGTTCCAGAAACGCTGCCTGTACTTCTGAATAATGTTTTTTCGCTTGTCCGCATCGGGCAAGATGAAACAGTAGTTGTATACGCGACCGTCATAACGGTATACGCCTTTCTCCTTGACTCTCAAAAAGTCCCTCTTATAGTGGCACATATGCTCCTGTATGTAGCTTTCGAACCGTTTCATGGTATCCCTCCCGTGGGTTTATACCACCATTATATACCATAAAATGCCTAATTGCGTTAATATTTTATCATTATTTATT
>DATFJE010000013.1:0-3075 GCA_035269385.1 Clostridia bacterium | reverse complement strand
ACGCTTAGTATACATATCATGCAAGCCGTCAACACTCGCGCGCGACCTGGCCTATCTCAAGAGAAAGGGCTACGTCACAAAAGAAGTTCAGCCGGTGGATCTTTTTCCGCATTCTACCCATGTTGAGAATGTTGCATTGCTTGTGAAAAAATAGTTTGATAAGCAATGACATTATGCTTGACATATATTCGGATGCATGATAATATGTCGACATAATAAAAGTCGACTCATGAAAGCGGGTGAATAGATGACAAATCAGAATAACGCGGAATTTGTGCTTAGGCAAGTATGCAAAGTTCATACAAACAAGGTGAATGAAGTTCTTGAGGAAATCGGACTGCATAAAGGACAACCGATGTTGCTTCACGTTTTATATCGCAAAGACGGTGTGCCGCAGTCATATCTGGCAAAGGAACTGGCGATTAAACCGGCGACAACAAGTGCAATGGTCAAACGTATGGAAAAAGCAGGGTATGTGATAAGAAAACGTGATTCGGATGATGAAAGAGTGACAAATGTTTATCTTACAGATGCCGGTCGAAGTCTCAGCACCAAGATATACGGCTATCAGGAACAGATGACCAGCATAGTGCTCAAAGGATTTTCCGAAAAGGAAAAAGGGGCATTGAAAGAATTTTTGAATCGTATTTTGGAAAATTTATCAGATTGACAATTGCAAAATGAAATTTTTTTGCCCACATATTAAGTCGACATAAAATATGGCGACTTAATATGTGGCAAATGGAATTTGCAACAATAAACTAAAATAAAAGAGATTGAAAGTAAAAAAGGAGAAAAAAATGAAAAAAGGCAAGGGTGTAAAAAAGAAAAAAAGCTTATGGCAAAAAATTGCAATTGGAATTGCGGGATTGTTGGGGGCTGCGATTGTAATGGCCGGAGTTTACTGGTTATCAATGCCTGTTGAAGCAAGAAACATGATTTCATTTATGATGTTTCCGTCAGAAAGCTATGAGGATTATGAAGTGTATCAGACAGTGGAAAGAAATGCGGAGGCGCTTAGACCATCAGGTTACGACATGGTTGAGGCGGCATCAGATGATGGTGACAATAATGTAAACATTGGAACTGTGACAGAAATGGTCAAGAATGAGGAATCTTCCATGTTCAAAGCAGGCATGGTCCAGACAGCAGGGGTTGAAGGTTATACAGGATGGCATCTGTTGGCGGATGAGGGAGCGGATGAAGGCGAGTATCCATTTGGCCCTTCACCCCTAAGCTATTACACGGCAGGTCTCGCTTCCAATCTTCATACTGCAGTTCTTATGGCTGCCGAAGTGGAAGGAGTTTCATTGGATGACGTGAAAGTGGAAGTTTTAAATGATTTCTATTGGGACGAAATGATGGAAGAGGATGGAACAGGCCATCTTGGACTGAGCTCGGTAAATATTGTGATTGAGAGCGATGCGCCTGATGAAGCAATTGAACGCATAAAAGAAATTGCGATAAAGGGATGGGCTTCCGGTCAAGCTTTGATGAACGAAACAAAAGTGACGCCCAACCTGATTGCCGGAGGGGACTATTGGGATATATACAATGCCGAGCCCGGTACTTCGAAAAATGAAATTTCTTATGATGATGACGTTCTGACGAGCTCGGTTACGAAAGAAATAAAGTACCCGGAATATGCGCAACTCTGGAGTGCCCAAGAAGAAAGTCTTCTTGTAAGCATGGACACAATGAACAATTTGACCTTTCAGATTTATGCCATAGCGGAGAATATGAACAATACAGACCGCCCGTATTATCAAAGTGTGACCATGTCCACTCCGTCCGGCGAGACATGGGAGCTGTACGCTGATGAGTTTATGGGAGAAAATGACAAGCCCTTGGCACCGACACCGCTTGAGTATTTCACTGTCGGCACATCTCTTTGCCTTACATCACAGACTACATTGGTTGGTGCGATGATGGATCTTGATGTCACGGACTATCGTGTCGAGCACTTGTTTGAATACAGGCAGGAGAATTTCGACACCGCAAATGTTTCGGCTTCGCTTGATGCTGTGCAAACCTATGTATTCGTAGATTCAGACGAATCGCAGGAAACATTGGAAACATTCTTCAACAAAGCCTTGGCGCTTTGCTTTGCAGGAGAAGGACTCGTAAATGAAACAGATATGGATATAAACCTTTATGTGAACGGTAAAATCTTTGAATAGGCAAAATGCATGACATCAATGCTTGAGCCGAAAAAATTTTCGAACATGAAGCAAAAAGAACTGCCAGGAAGCACTTGGCGGTTCTTTTTTTGTCAAGCTCATGAATGCGATTTTACAATTCTGCCATGATACAAATCCGGGGTGCAGCATGCAATGTAAATATTTAGGCAACAGGTGTGTAAATTACTGGGGACGGGTTTTTCTGATTGAAATTGATTGTGTTGGAGTGGCAGAAAGGTGTTTTATATCAATTAATATGGCAAATGCAATACACGTTGAGACCAAACCGTTCCCAATGATTAATCCGTATAATATCAGGAATGTCCAAGAAGCTGAGTTTGGCCAAGGATGATTGGCAATATTCCGCGGCTTTGACTGCAGTACATTCGGATAGAAAATACAGCGTGAAATGACAAATGAATCGCAACGGAGAGGAATGCTTCCAGAACTTCAAGGAGGCATTTTATTTTTTAATAGACAGGGTCATTTGAAGTAGAAGCATAAATATGTCTGCATTTATTACAGCTCATTATTTGTGAGGAATTATTTGATGAGAAACAAACCATTTCTTGCGATTTTATGGTAATATTGAATCTAATAATAGTTTGACAATCAAAGCAAATTCAACAAAGTGGGGGAAAACCATGTTTGCGGTAGTTAGTTACAATAGATACATTAAATATGAAGAAGGATTGGAATTACAGAAAAAAGCATATGAATTGGTTGAAGAAGATAAGTTTGAAGGGATTCTGCTTGTGCTCGAACATACTCCGGTGTTTACAACTGGCAGTAATGGGGGAGTGAAAAATTTTTTGACATCTCCCGAGGCTCTTGCCGCCGAAGGCATAGATGTCTATGAGACAAGAAGGGGCGGTAACGTAACATTTCATGGACC
>DATFJE010000012.1:0-4023 GCA_035269385.1 Clostridia bacterium | reverse complement strand
GAAAAGAGTTGTTTTTCCTATTCCGTTTGGACCGATTATTCCCACCTTGTCGTTACGATAGATATCGAATTCAATATTCTTGAAGATTTTGCGGCCTGAAAAACTTTTGGAAAGATTTTTTACAAAGAGAACATCCTTTCCGCTTTTTATTTGAGGCATGAATCGTATTTTGGCTTTTTCCCTCATGGACTCGGGTTTTTCAATCGCTTCGATTTTTTCAAGTTTCTTTTCCCTGCTTGCCGCACGTTTTGCCAGTTTTTCAGTCCCATGCTGTTTAAACCGACGGACTATTTCTTGTTGTTTTTCTATTTCTTTCTGTGTTTCCACATATTTTTTAAGCTGCATTTCCTGAAGAGTTTTTTTGAATTTCACGAAGTCGGAATACTTTCCATTGTGAGAAATCAAACGCCTGTTTTCTATTTCAAATATTCGGTTGGAAACCTGGTCTATGAAGTATCTGTCGTGCGAAATGAGCAAAACACTGTTTTCGTAATTTCTCAAGTAACCTTCAAGCCAGTTTATTGCATCGATGTCCAAGTGATTAGTGGGTTCATCAAGAAGAAGTATGTCAGGCTTTCCAAGAAGAAGCTTTGCTATGTTTAGTCTCGATTTCTGTCCTCCGCTAAGTGTGTTTATAGGTTTTTTGAAATCTTCCTCAACGAAGCCCAAGCCGTTAAGAACGCCCCGGATTTCACTTCTGTATCCGTATCCGTTCATTTTTTCGAATTTTTCGCGCAGATGAGAGTATTGGTCCAGAATTTTTTCGTATGACGGATCATGTTGGTCTTTGAAGGTGGATATGGAATGCTCCAACTCGCGAAGTTTCTTTTCCATATCAATCAAGTGACTGAAAACTCCGGAACAGGCGGATTCTATTGTTAATAAATTATCAAAAACAGGTGTTTGTTCCAAATACCCCAAGCTCGTTCCTTTGGGGATAAAAAGATCTCCGCTGTCTATTGGCAGAAGACCTGAAATCATTTTGAAGAGAGTGCTTTTCCCACATCCGTTTTTGCCTATCAGCCCTATCTTATCGCCTTTGTCGACGGTAAAACAGATTTCCTCCAATATTGATTCCACGCCGAAGCTTTTATTCAAATTATTTGCTGTAATCGTAATCATATGTCAAGTCCTCTTCTTTTAGTGGATTATTGTTTTTTTTAAAATGCAATAAATTGATAAATATTTGACAACGTTTTTTCAAAATGCTATACTCGGGGTGTTGAAGAACTATTTTAATTATAGGGGTTTTTAATATGGAAAAAAAGGATAAAGTTTCGATGGCGGCCATAAGAAGGCTTCCCAAATATTACAGATATCTAAAAGACCTTATCGAAAGAGATGTCGAGAAAATTTCATCCAAGGAACTTGGAGACATAATGGGGTTTACCGCCTCGCAGATTAGGCAGGACCTCAATAACTTCGGGGGCTTCGGGCAGCAGGGCTATGGCTATAATGTCAAGGAACTGCATGGTGAAGTTGGAAAGATTCTCGGGCTCGACAAGGGCTATGAAGTTGTTATAATAGGAGCTGGAAATCTCGGACAGGCACTTTCGAACTATACGAATTTTGAAAAAACAGGATTCAACTGCAAAGCTATGTTCGATGTAAATCCGCGTTTGGTGGGAATGACAATAAGGGACATAAAGGTGTATGACTTCGATGATATTGAAGAATATCTTGAAACGTGTGATGTGGATATTGCCTTTGTGTGTACAAACAAGGAAAGCGCACAGGCTGTGGCTTCAAGAATTTCGAATACGGGAAAAATCAGAGCCATATGGAATTTTGCACCTACGGACATAATGACGCCTGAGGGAATTGTAGTTGAGAATGTACATCTTATAGACAGTCTTCTTACAGTGTCATACAGAATTAAAGACTGAATGCAGTATATATAAGAAATAAAAAAGAAACCAAGGGGAAACCCTTGGTTTTCTTTTTTATTCGATTATTCCGGTTGTGGAGCATCTACAGGGCAAACATTGGCGCAAGCGCCGCAGTCAATGCACGAATCGGCATCGATTACATATTTGTCGTCTCCTGCACTAATAGCGTCTACAGGACATTCCGCTTCGCAAGCACCACAATTGATGCAGGCATCATTGATTTTATAAGCCATTGAATTCCGCCTCCTTTAATAAAAATATCATTCAAGGTGATTATACAACAAAAACCGGTTGAAACAATGGGAAAAAGTGAAAAAACCGTTTAAAAATCAAATTAGTTTGAAACATTGAAGCGTTTAAACGTTTATCAACCTTTCAGCCAAAGCTATAAAGGGATATAATGAAGATGGCGGAACTTGTTAGCCAAATTTGGGAGGTGGGCATATGAGAGTGGTTATTTCAGAGAGTCCTAATGGCAAGGTTTGCGTATCTGAAGATGTTGTAAAAGATGTTGTTGCATCGGCGGTAAATTTGGTTGAAGGCGTTAAAAAAGTGAGGAATGTTAAAATATTCTTATATAAAGAAGAAATGATTGTTAATTTATTGATAATCTGTGAAAAGAATATTTTTGTGAAAAATGTGATCGAGGATATGCAGAATAGTTTGAAGATTCAAATAAAAAAATGGCTGGGAATAAGTGTTTCAAGGGTTAACGTGACAATATGACGATTGTTTTTTTGTATCCTGGGCTTTAAGTATTTTTAAATAAAAAAAGCAATAGGAAATATTTACAATAAAAAAATGCTATGTTATTATACAATTGTGTGAGTTAAGAGTTTTTATAAATTGCGAAAAAGTTAAAAAATTCACAAAGTTTTTTTCAACCTGTTTGCACTTCAAAAATATATATAAAAACTATTATGAGGAGGCCTATCAAATGGCAGAAAAAGCGTTGAATCCACATGAAATGGCACAAAGACAACTTAAAAAGGCTTGCGATCTTCTTGGTGCGGATCCGGCCGTCTACGAATTGCTGAAAGAGCCGAAAAGATGTATGGAAGTGTCCATACCTGTA
This sequence comes from Clostridia bacterium, assembly GCA_035269385.1. Lineage (GTDB taxonomy): Bacteria > Bacillota > Clostridia > Peptostreptococcales > BM714 > BM714. Next base: position 1,059 of record DATFJE010000012.1, on the reverse strand, counting down.
AGAATGGACAATGGAGAAGTAAAATGCTTCAAAGGTTTCAGATCTATGCATAGTGATGCTGTAGGACCTGGAAAAGGCGGAATCAGGTTCCACCAAAACGTATCGTTAGAAGAAGTTAAGGCGCTCTCTACATGGATGACTTTCAAGTGTTCCGTAACAGGAATTCCTTATGGTGGCGGAAAAGGCGGAATCATAGTAGATCCCAGAGAACTTTCCGAAGGTGAACTTCAAAGATTGTCAAGAGGTTACATAAGAGCGGTTGCGGACGTCATTGGCGACAATGTGGATGTTCCTGCTCCAGACGTAAACACAAACGGACAAATAATGTCTTGGATGATTGACGAGTATGAAACTATCAAAAGACACAAAGAGCCTGGTGTAATCACTGGAAAACCAGTTTCGTTCAATGGTTCTTTGGCAAGAACTGAAGCTACAGGATATGGTGTTGCCCTCATGGCAAGAAGAGCCGCAGAAAAAATCGGCTTGGAATGGAAAGGCGCTAGAGTTTCTGTACAGGGATTTGGAAATGTTGGTTCTTTCACAGCACTCTTCCTGCATCAGTTGGGAGCAAAAGTTGTAGCAATAGCTGATATCAGCGGAACAATGGTTGACGAAAACGGTATCGACATACCTGCCCTCATTGACTACGTATACAAAGATGGAAACAAGGTAATCAAGGGATTCCAAGGAAAAGAAACTACAGACGGAAAAGACATCTTCAGCGTACCTGTTGACGTGCTTCTTCCTGCAGCTCTTGAAGGACAAATCACTGGCGAAGTTGCCGAGAAGATACAAGCCAAGATTGTTTGCGAAGGTGCAAACGGGCCTACTACTACCGAAGGTGACAAAGTGCTCAATGAAAGAGGAATCATCCTCGTTCCAGACATTCTTGCAAACTCGGGCGGCGTAACAGTTTCATACTTCGAGTGGGTACAGAACCTGCAAAACTTCTATTGGACTTTCGAAGATGTTCAAGGAAAACAAGAAGATCTCATGAACAAGGCTTTCGACGAAATTTGGGCTATCAAAGACGAATTCAACACTGACATGAGAACTGCC
>DATFJE010000011.1:0-11177 GCA_035269385.1 Clostridia bacterium | reverse complement strand
ATACTTGCATATGCTAAAATATAAAAAAAGAATGGGGGATTGAGTATGAAAGTGAAAATAGTGAACAAATCTAATTTCAATTTGCCGGAATACAAGACACCGTATTCGGCAGGGCTTGACCTTAAGGCATGCATTCCTGATTCTGTTACAATCAAGCCTTTACAAAGATTATTGATTCCAACCGGGCTTTTTATAGAAATCCCAAATGGTTTTGAAGGTCAAATCAGAGCAAGAAGCGGCCTGTCCATAAAACATGGAATAAGCCTGATAAACGGCATCGGAACAATTGACAGCGATTACCGCGGAGAAATCAAGATTGCTTTGGTAAATATAAGCAATGAAGAATTTACAATAAATAACGGAGACCGCATAGCTCAATTGGTAATCAACAAATATGAAAGAGTCGACCTTGTCGAAGTGGAAACAATTGACGAAACCGAAAGGGGCGTCGGAGGTTTCGGATCTACAGGCATTTAGGAGAATACGCAAATGGGAAAAAATATTGCGGTCATGAAATTTGGCGGCACATCTTTGATGACATCAACGCAAAGATATGCCGCATCAAAAAGAATAATAGAGATGAAGAATAGCGGCAAACTTCCAGTTGTAGTCGTTTCCGCAATGGGCAGATTTGGGGATTGCTACGCAACAGACACTTTGATTAAAATGTTGAAAGATGCAAATGAAGCTTGCGAAAATCGCAATTTGGATATGATTGCCTCATGCGGTGAAATCATTTCAGCAACTTTGCTTTCTGAGACTATTCGCAAAACCGGATATGAATCGGTAGCTTTGAATGGAGCGCAAGCCGGCATTTATACCGATTCAAGTTTTGGAGATGCAAACATAAAAAACGTGGATCCTGCAAATATATCGAGATGGATAAATAAAGGCTATATAGTGGTTGTAACGGGTTTTCAAGGCGTTGACCATGAAGGATTTTATACTACACTTGGACGCGGGGGAAGCGACTTTTCTGCCGTCGTTTTGTCCAAGGCTTTGAAATCGGATATAGTATATATAATTAAAGACGTGCCAGGCGTATTGACTGCGGATCCTAAAATAACAAAAAAAGCACATTTGATTGAAAAACTTTCTTATGATGAACTCTACGAAATGTCTAAAAGCGGGGCCAAAGTTGTCAATTTCAAGGCAGTATCCTATGCTAAGGAAAACAGCATAGAATTGGTGGTAAAATCCTTGCATTCATCAATTGATGAAAAAGGAACACAAGTATCCGAATGGAAACAAAAGGAATCTTTTTCCAAGGAGGAAAAGCTCCTTACTGCAATCGTGTCAAGAGACGGCATTATTCAGTACAGCCTTAATGAAAAAGACAGCTATAAAATAATTGATTTGCTCAACCTGCTTTCTGAAAAAGGAATAAGCATAGACATGATAAACATCGGCAGGGAAAGTCAATATTTCACAATAGACAAAACCAATAGTGAAATCGCCGAATTTGTACTTGAAGATTTGAAAATAGATTACGAATTGCGCAGCGGATGTTCGAAACTGACGATTGTCGGTCAGGCAATACATGGTGTGCCGGGTGTAATGGCGAAATTGTTGTGTTCGCTTGACAAGTCGGACATAGATGTATTCCAGACTTCGGACTCCAATGCTACCATATCATGTATAATTGAAAGCAACAAAATCGCTGCTGCAACCGAAATATTACATGACGTTTTCAAACTATGACAAGGAGGAAAATCCATTGATAAAAAGCATGACCGGTTACGGTCGGGGAGAATATGATGACGGCACAGTTTCATTGACTGCCGAGATAAAAACTCTCAACCACAAATACAACGACATAATAATAAAACTGCCTAAAAAACTTTCTTTGTTCGAGGAAAAAGTCAGGAATCTTATCAAGGGGAAAATAACAAGAGGAAGAGTGGAAATATATATTCATATTGATGAATCGAAAAGTGGAAGCGTTCAAATAAATCCGAATTTCGAACTAATAGATAAATTGATGCAAGCACTAAATGACATAAACGAAAAATATGAGCTTAACAAAAATGTCGGAATTGAACACTTGTTGAAATTTGAAGACATTCTTTCCATAGAACCAGTTGAAGAAGACCTTGACGAGCTTTGGGTGAAATTCGAGGCCTGCGTTTCGGGGGCATTGAATGATTTGATGGAGATGAGGCAGGACGAGGGAAAAAGGATATCAGTGGATATTATGGAAAGAGTCGAAACTGTAAGTTCATGTGTTGATGATATAGGCAAAAGGATTCCCGATGTCGTAAAAGAATACAAAGAAAAACTCAATCAAAGAATAAACGAACTTCTTTCAGACACAGGAACACAGATAGAAGAAAGCAGACTTGCACTAGAAGTAGCGGTTTACGCCGACAGAAGCGACATAACGGAAGAAATAGTAAGAATCAAATCCCACTTGAAAGAACTTGAAAAAATTCCTTATGAAACTGCGCCTGTTGGCAGGAAACTCGATTTCTTGATGCAGGAGATGAATCGCGAAGTCAATACAGTTGGCTCCAAATCACAGGATAAAGAAATCACAAGCATTGTGATCGACTTGAAGAGCGAATTGTCAAAAATAAGGGAGCAAGTTCAAAATATCGAATAGATTATGGAGGATTTTCAATGAATGAAAATAAAACATCGAAGGGATTATTGTTGGTGGTTTCAGGGCCTTCTGGAGCAGGCAAAGGGACAATATGCAAGGAATTCTTAAAGCATAACTGCAATGTATACCCATCAGTATCAACAACTACAAGGAATCCTCGCAAAAAGGAAGTTGATGGTGTAAACTACCACTTCATATCAAAAGAATCTTTCAATGAACTCCTTAAAGAGGAGGCCTTTCTTGAACATGCAAAAGTTTATGGCAATATGTACGGAACAACAAGAAACACAGTAATGTCTAAGATCAACGAAGGAATAGACGTTCTGCTTGAAATTGAAATGCAGGGCGCAAAGCAGGTAAAAGAAAAATATCCCGATGGAATCTATATTTTTATTCTGCCTCCTTCTTTAAATGATCTGAAAAAAAGGATTGAAAAACGCGGCAGTGAAACTCCTGAAAGCATGGAGAAAAGGCTTGAATCAGCTTTTGATGAAATCGGCTTTATTAAAGAGTATAATTATTATATAATAAACGATGAAATTGAAAATGCCGTCAATGTAATGGATTCGATATATATTGCAGAAAAAAGCAAGGTAAACGAAAACATCAACAATGTAATAAACAGATACAAGGAGGAAAAAGCCAATGCTTAACCCGTCGGTAAATGATTTGCTTAAAAAGATTGACAGCAGATATTCTCTTGTAATAGCGACTTCGAAAAGAGCCAGGGAAATAATTCAAGAGGAATTGGAAGAAGAAGGAGTCTCAACCAACAAACCCATATCTGCAGCTGTTGATGAATTTTACAATGATAAATTCCATATTGTCAAAAGCGAAAAATAGAGGTGTGCCATGTTAAAGGGAAAAACTGTAGTGCTTGGTGTTTCAGGCAGTATTGCAGCCTATAAAGCCGCTGAAATAATAAGCCTTCTAAAAAAAATGAATGCGGAAGTAAAAGTTATAATGACAAAATCATCCACTAAGCTTATCGGTGAATGTACATTGCAGACACTTTCAAACAATCCCGTCTATACAGACATGTTTTCCGAACCTTTCAGATGGGAAATAGACCATATATCCCTCGCGAAATCAGCGGATGTTTTTTTAATCGCACCCGCTTCTGCAAATATTATAGGGAAAATTGCAGGCGGTATAGCCGACGACATGTTGACAACAACGATTATGGCTACAGAAGTGAAAAAATTCGTTGCACCCGCAATGAATTCAAAAATGTTTTTGAATCCGATAGTGCAAAAAAATATGGATTTGTTGAAAAGCATGGATTACAATTTCATAGAGCCAGAAAGTGGAATTCTTGCATGCGGTGACGAAGGCGTTGGCAAACTTGCGACGCCCCAATCCATTGTAGACGCTGTTGCAGGATTTTTGACATCCAAGCAGACTTTAAAAGGCAAAAAGGTTCTTATTACTGCCGGACCCACAATAGAATCCATAGATCCAGTCAGGTATATTACGAACCATTCATCAGGTAAAATGGGATACGCTATGGCTATGGAAGCTGTATCAAGAGGCGCTGATGTAACATTGGTCAGCGGACCTGTAAATATTGATGCGCCAAAGGGGTGCAATGTGATTCATGTGAAAAGCGCTATTGAAATGAACGAAGCTGTTTTGAAGGAAAGCGACGATTCGAACATAATCGTCAAATCAGCCGCGGTTTCAGACTATAGGCCTAAAAATCCAACAAATCAAAAAATTAAAAAAACAAATGATGATTTTTTATTGGAGCTTGAAAGAAATCCGGACATATTAAAAAATCTTTCCAAGTTAAAGAAGACAGGCCAGATACTGGTGGGTTTTGCCGCCGAAACAGAAAATCTTATAGCAAATGCAAAATCAAAAATGGAAAAGAAGCAGTTGGATATGATAGTTGCAAACGATGTGAGCCTGAAATACTCCGGATTCAAATCCGACAAGAACAAAGCCGTTATACTGCTTAAAAGCGGAGAGAAAAAGGAACTTGAACTCATGACCAAGCAGGAACTGTCAAAAGTAGTTTTCGACGAAATTGAAAAAATATAATCATCTGATATTTTTCGGTTTTTTACAAATGGAAAATGCGGTTTTAAAATCAAGGAGCGGATTTGCTGCTCCTTTTGTATTGGAATGGAGGTTGCTGAAATCATGTATGCTGAAGTGGCATTGATAAGAAATGACAAGGATACAGATAAACTCTATACCTATAAAATTCCAGAATCCTTTGAATCCGAATTGAAGAAAGGCGACAAGGTTTCTGTATCTTTCGGCAGAGGATCAAACCGTCTCATGGGTTTCGTATTCAATGTACACAAATGCGTTCCTGATTTTAAAACGAAGGAAATAATCGAAATTTTTTCACCTGTTTATTCTTTGAACGAAAAACAGATTGATTTATGCAATTGGATGAGAAAGAAATATGTATGCACATATGCACAAGCAATAAAAACCATTTTGCCCCAGGACTTCATTCGTGGTTCAAAGCCGGCTTTCAAAATTATTCTTAAATTGCCTGGGTCAATTTCAAGCGTGGAAGACATTGATTCAAAAATACGCTCCAATGCTTCAAAGCAGAGAAAAGCTCTCATGTATCTATTGAAAAATGACTCTGTTGAGGAATCATCTTTTATTGAAGCAACCGGCACAACAAGAGCATCAATTGATAAACTGATTGGGAAAGGATTTATTTTATCAAAAAGGATGCCTTGTTCGATAAAAATATATTCTGACATTGAAAAGGATGAAGTGAGTCGCTTTTCAGACAATATGCTTTGCATGCTTGACAGTCCGGAACGTGAAGCTTGCTATTTGCATTATATTGATGAAGCAATAAAAAATATGGAAACTGTATTGATTGTTTCAAACGAAATTTCAGAAGCAGAAAACCTTTTCAAAAAATTCTCTAAACGATATGATTATCTGAATCCAATATTGTACAGTGGAAATCTTCCTTCATCATCTCTGGAATCTATACAAAAATCGATTGTTTCTAAAAAGACAAAAATGGTTTTCGGAACTAGAAATTCGGTATTTTTGCCATTTGATAATCTTGGACTCATAGTTGTCGACAGGGAAAATGAATACGGACACAAATCGGATTCAATGCCAAAATTTCACACAAGCGAAATTGCGGAATTCCTCAAATACTCACACAATGCCAGGTTGATGTATTCCGACATAAGTCCTTCAATCGGAATTTATTACAAAAATTCCAAGAGGAATACTCTTTATATAGGAAAAAATTCGGAAATCGGAAATTTTAATAAAGTTTCATGTGTAGATATGAAAAAAGAACTTAAAAACGGAAACAAGACAATGTTCAGCACTATTCTTGAAAATAAAATAAGATTATGCAAAGAATGTGGGACAGGAATAATTATCTTGTTGAATCAAAAGGGACACTCGACATCAGTTGCATGCAGATCATGCGGTTATGTTATGAAATGCCCGTCCTGCGGACTATCACTAAAATATTATTCGAAAGATGATTCATTGAGGTGTCCACATTGTTCTTACCAAATATCATCAGACACTGTCTGTCCTTCATGCGGAAGCAATTATTACAAGTATTTTGGGGTCGGCCCTGAAAAGGTGAAAGAAGAGATTGAAAACAGATTTCATGGTTATGATGTTCTTTTGATAAACAGCGAAAAAACAAAGACATATTCATCACTTCAAGCATCGGCTCAAAATTTCAACTCGGGGAATAAGGACATAATCATAACTACCGAATTGATGCTTAAGAAGAATCTTATTAAAAGACCCGTTCTGTTTTCCATATTGAATGCAGACATGTTCCTTTATGGTCAAGATTACCAGGCAAACGAGAGATTTTTTTCTATGATCAGAAAAATAAGGTCAGCAATTCCATGTAAAGAACTCTTGATACAATCGTATGACCCTTCGCAAATGGCAGTCAGGCACGCCGTCAACAACAACTATGAAGAATTTTACAAGGAGGAGCTTGAGTATAGAAGAACCTTGAAGTTGCCTCCTTTCTACAGAATGGCAGTTTTTCACATCTTCGGGGATGAAGAAATAAATGTAGCCGTGTCAGCCGAAAATTACGCCAATCGCTTAAAAAAAGCAGTTAAAGGATTGAATATTAAAATTCTTGGACCAAGCAAAAACAACAGTCTTAAATATAAATCAAAATTCAAGTTTCAAATTGTCGCAAAGTGTGCACCGGTTGATATTAAGGAATTTATGGGTATAATAAAGTATGTGAATAATAATGAGAGGCACTCTTTCAGGAAGTCGTCCGCAAAACTTTCATACGATATTGATTCTCGATAAAATTAATCATATAAATTGGAGGTATCGAAATGGCAATAAGAAATGTTAGAAAAGAAGGGGACCCCATACTGCGAAAAAGGTCTAAAGAGGTAACGGAAATCAACGATAGAATCCACATTCTTCTGGATGACATGATTGAAACAATGGATGCGGAAGATGGAGTGGGTCTTGCGGCTCCGCAAGTTGGAGTACTCAAGAGGGTAATTGTAATCAGGATTGGAAATGAACTGATACAACTTATAAACCCGGAAATAATTTATGAAAACGGCGAACAAACTGACATCGAGGGTTGTCTAAGCGTGCCTGGCAAATCAATGAATGTTAAAAGACCGCTTTCTGTTAATGTGAAGGGCATTGACAGAGGTGGAAATGCTGTGGAATATGAGGGGTCAGACCTCATGGCAAGAGCATTCTGCCACGAGGTAGACCATCTGGACGGCATATTGTTTATAGACAAGGGGATTCCTGAAAGCGAATAGGTGAATTTATGAAAATAATTTTTTTCGGAACTCCGGAATTTTCTTTGAAAACTCTTGAGGTCCTTGACAAGCACCAAGAAGTGGTACTGGTTGTAACTCAACCAGATAAAAGAAAAGGCAGGGGCAAAAAGTTGCAAATGACACCCGTAAAGGAATATGCGGCAAAAGCGGGAATACCTGTTTTCCAACCTGCAAACATCAATGATTCCGACTCAATCTCTTTCATAAGAGGATTCAATCCGGATATTGCCGTAGTTGTTGCATATGGACAAATACTGAACAGTCAAATATTGGATCTGCCAAAACTTGGCTGTTACAACATACACGCATCCCTACTGCCCTATTACAGGGGAGCTGCACCTATTAACAGCGCAATCATCAACGGAGAGAAAAAAACCGGCGTTACCATAATGAAAATGGACAAGGGAATGGATACGGGAGATATTTTGCTTTCGAGGGAAATTCCATTGAATTACACAGACACAGCCGAATTGCTTCATGACCGTTTGTCAATTCTCGGTTCAGAAGCAATTTTGGAAGCTATTGAAATATTGGAAAATGGAAAAGTTTCATTTTCCAGTCAAAATGATGAGATTGCGACTTATGCTCCGAAAATTTCAAAGGAAACAGGAGAAATCGACTGGCAAATGAATGCCGAGAAAATAAGGGACCTAATTAGAGGATTGAACCCATGGCCGCTTGCATACACATATGTTAATGGGATGAAAATGAAAATCCTTGAAGCAAATTATGTTGAATGCCAAAATAATCTGCCATTTGGAACCTTTATTGAAATGCGCGACAGGGGATTTCTTGTAAAAACAGGTGATGGATGTTTGACTCTGAAACGAATTCAATTCCCAAATAAAAAAGCCATGTACTCGGATGAATATGCCAGAGGCCACATAATCGAGCCCGGCACTATTTTCGGAAAATAGGAGGAAATAAAATGTATTATACTTATGGATTTGAAGGACTCATTTACTTGCTGCCTGCTTTTGCATTGGCACTTTTTGCTCAATTCAAAGTTAAAAACACATTTGCAAAATATTTGAAGGTTCCAACACAAAAGGGAATCACAGGTTATGAGACTGCAAGAAAAATATTGGACAGAAACGGACTTGGAAATGTCGAAATTGAAATAATAGGCGGAAATTTATCAGATCATTACGACCCTCTTAAAAAAGTGGTCAGATTGTCAAATAGTGTTGCAAAAGGCAATTCAATAGCTTCTGTTAGCGTTGCCGCACATGAGACTGGACACGCAATCCAGCATTCATCAAACTATGTTCCACTGACGCTCCGCAGTACTATAGCTCCCGTAGCGGGTTTCAGCATGAAATTCGTTTGGGTCTTAGTCCTTGCAGGAATGTTTCTTAAAATGTATGGACTTATAGATATTGGCATAATCCTTTTTACTATTGCCATACTTTTTCACATCGTCACGCTTCCGGTTGAATTCAACGCAAGTTCGAGGGCATTGGTTCAGTTGGAGGAAACTGGTATCGTGAATTCAATTGAAAGAGACAAATCAAAACGTGTACTTGATGCGGCTGCTTTGACATATGTTGCCGCTGCAGCCGTTTCCCTTGCGCAACTGATGCGTCTAATTATACTGAGAAATAACCGAAGAGGTTGATTGAATGAATAAAACCATGCGTCATATAGCTGTAGATTTGCTTGTACGGATTGATTCAAGCAATTCATATTCTAATGAAATACTCGATTCCGCCATAAAGAAGAATTCTTTAAGCAACAATGACCAAAGGCTCCTTACCAGAATTTTTTACGGCGTATTGGAAAACAAAATATTGATTGATTGTCACATTGGCAATTTGTCAAAGATTCGAATCGGCAAATTGCACGAAAAGATACTAAATTCTTTAAGAATAGCAATATACCAAATCATTTTTCTCGACAATATTCCGATTTCCGCCGCTGTAAACGAATCGGTTAAAATTGCAAATAAAACAAACAGGCACTCGGCCGGATTCGTTAATGGAGTCTTAAGAAATTTTGTCCGCAAATACGAAAAAGGATTACTGCCTTTGCCGGGTGAAGAAAATGAAGTACGCAACATTTCGGTGAAATATTCCTTGCCGGAGTGGATTGTCGAAGAATTGTTGAAACAATTTGATTTTGAATCATTAAAAAACATTGCAGCTTCAAATAACCAGGCACCTCCGCTTTCATTGAGAGTGAATACAATCAAGACAACAAAAAAGGATCTTGAACAAAATCTATCTTCCATCGGAATAGAGACAGCCGAAAGCATTCATGCCGACGATGGTCTTACTATAAAAACATCAAAAGATACAAGTGTAAACGAAAACCAATATTTTTCAAAAGGACACTATTATATACAAGACGAGGCTTCAATGATGGTTTCACAGTATTTGTCACCAAATCCCGGGGAAATTGTCTTTGATCTTTGTGCCGCGCCAGGAGGCAAAACAACTCATGTTGCACAGATAATGCAACAATCCGGCAGAATTCGCGCTTTCGACCTGTACAGCCAAAGGGTTAAAAGTATTGTTGATAATTCAAACAGACTTGGAATACGCATTATTGATGCAGAAACAAAGGATTCAGCCTATACAGACTGTAAATTAGCCGAATCTGCTGACAGGGTTTTAGTTGATGTTCCATGCAGTGGAATAGGAATATTTAGAAGAAAACCTGAATTGAAGTATAGAATATCTAAAAACGATATTGGCGAAATCATCAAGACGCAAAGAAAATTAATTGACAATGCAGCTGTTTATGTACGAAAAAATGGTTTTATCGTTTACAGCACCTGCACCTTAAACTACAATGAGAATGACAAAATAGTTTTTGATTTTCTTCAACGAAACAAAAATTTCAGGCTTGTGGACATAAACAAAGGCAGATATCCTGCAATTTTCAAAGAATCCGTTCCCTTCATCAAAGAAGCAATCCATACGTATTCACATAGAGACGGTACGGATGGCTTTTTCATTTGCATGATTCAAAAAAAATGATTACAAGGTGGCAATATGGATAAAATAGCTATCAGCGACAAAGGAAATAAAAGGAATAATAATCAGGACTACCACTACATGGATCCCTTGAATCGATATTTCATTATAGCTGATGGAATGGGTGGACATAAAGGTGGAGAAGTAGCCAGCTATACCGCAGTTTCCGCTGCAAATGAATTATTGAAGAATCATAGAGCCGAAGGAATAAATCAACTCGAGTCTAAATTGAACGAAGCTTTCAATGTTGCAAATGAAGCGGTCTATAAAAAATCATTTTCGACAGATCAATTGACTGGAATGGGAACAACAATGATTGTAAGCTATGTCTTCAATAATCAACTCTTAATCGCCCATGTAGGGGACAGCCGTGCTTATTTGTTCAAGAACGGCGAATTATTGCGTCTGACAAAGGACCACTCACTTGTACAGGAAATGGTTGAAAACGGAAAATTGGATTCAAAAGAAGCACAAACGCATCCTAAAAGAAATATAATCACAAAAGCAGTAGGCACTCAGGATTCAATCAAACCAGACATCACCGTAGAAGAATTGCAGTCGGAAAATTTGACAGACCTTATAATGTGCACGGACGGCTTGACGGATTATGTGACAGACAAAGAAATCGAAAATATATGCCGTAAATTGGGCACGTTGGAAGAACACGCCGATGAAATGCTCTCTTTGGCATTGAAACGCGGCGGTTTCGACAATATAAGCATCATAGCAGTGAGATTAAATGAAACATCGGGGAGTTGTTAATACATGATAGGAAAAATACTGGGAAACAGATACCAAATAGTT
>DATFJE010000010.1:0-4478 GCA_035269385.1 Clostridia bacterium | reverse complement strand
CGAGGGACATATATTCTGCAGTAAAGGACAGACTTACTGTAGTTGGAATTCCCGCCGGAGTAAAAATCCATTCCGCGGCCTACGCAATAAATCCACGCAAGGCGGGTGATCTGGCAAAAAAATTTCTCCTTTCTGATTCCGCCTCGACAAATGAGGTCGAAGTCATGGATATAGACGAGGAGGCTTTTCGGAAGGGATCGGTAAAAACCAAGCTGTTTGGATATTTGAAAACTCCTGCCGAGAAAAATTTTTTACAGGTCAAGAAAGCGTCAAGCATAAAATCTGATGAGCAGGCTCAATGGGATATTGCTCATTTCATAGTAGAAAACATGGAAAAGGACACATTCTATATAATCGGCCCCGGTTCGACAACGCGACCGATAATGCAGCTTTTGAACCTTCCATATACATTGCTCGGAGTGGACTTGATATACAACAAGAAATTGGTCAAGAATGATGTTGCCGAACAGGAGTTGCTTGATACACTGTTCGGATGCTGCAAGATAATAATAACGCCAATTGGAGGACAAGGCTATTTGCTGGGAAGAGGGAATCAGCAGATAAGTGCGAGAGTTGTGGAAAAAGTAGGAAGAGCAAACATAATCGTAATTTCTACGCGAAGCAAATTGCAAAAATTAAAGGGCAAGCCTTTTCTGGTTGACACAAATGACGCATCTTTGGATAAAGCCTTGGAAGGTTACGTTGGAGTCATAACCGGATTCAGAGAAAAAGTGATGAACAAGATTGGATTTTAGCTTTAAGGAGAATTGGAGGAGGAGAGGCCTATTTCATTAGCAAAACAAGCAATTGCAGCTGTCTAAGTCAAGAAGTATAATACAAATCAAAGGAGGATAATATGAACAAGAAAGCAACCCCCAGTTTTGGAGCAAGCATATTCATTTTAGGGTTTTTAATTGTTATGATGGGAATTTCTGTATTATGGCTTAATATTCCAGTTCATATGGCGATGGCAATATCGATGGGTGTAGCAATACTGACATTATCTGTCCAGGGAAATTCATGGGACACGATTTATGAGGCCATAGTATACGGAGGCAAACTGGCAATTGGAACAGTTCTTATACTTTATGTAATAGGAATGGTTATGGGTTCATGGATTGCAAGCGGAACCGTGCCGATGATAATATTCTGGGGCCTGAAGGTCATTTCTCCAAATGTATTCCTTGTAACTACGCTTTTGGTTTGCTCGATAACGTCTCTGTCGACTGGAAGTTCGTGGTCGACAGGAGGTACTGTCGGAGTGGCTCTAATGGCAGTAGGAGCAGGACTTGGAGTAAATCCGGCCATGACTGCCGGAGCGATTGTTTCAGGTGCTTATTTTGGCGACAAGATGTCTCCCCTTTCAGACACGACAAATCTGGCGCCGGGAGTTGCCGAAGGCGATTTGTTTGACCACATAAAGGCAATGTTCTATACTACAGGACCCGCCTATCTTATTTCCATAGCTTTTTATGCTTTCCTTGGAATGAAGTATGCCGGATCGACTTTGGACGCATCAACTATAAACAACACGCTGGATGTTTTAAACCAATCATTCAACTTGAACTTGATCACTCTCATACCGCCGATACTGGTAATCGCATTTGCAATCAAAAAAGTTCCCGCATTGCCGAGTTTGTTCATATCTGCAATGGTGGCATCACTTATTGCGATACTGATTCAGGGAGAGACAATCACCACTATCACTGGAATCATGGATGGAGGATATAAATCAGCAACAGGAATAGCCGACATAGACAGCTTGCTCAGCCGTGGCGGATTGCAGAACATGTCGTGGACAGTCAGCTTGACAATGATTGTATTGGCATATGGAGCCATACTCGAAAAATTGGGTGTTCTCGAGGTTGTGTTGAACAGATTCAAGTCATTGACAAAAACCGTAGGCTCCCTGGTTTGCTCCACAGTTCTTACAGGAGTAGGCCTGAACTTTGCCACAGCAAGCCAGTACATGTCAATTGTCATTACAGGAAGAATGTATGTTTCGGCCTACAAGGAAAAGGATATGCTTCCACAAACACTTTCAAGAACTCTTGAAGATTCGGCAACGATGACATCTCCGCTTGTTCCATGGAATGTATGCGCAGTATTCTTTGCAGGAGCGCTTGGCGTTTCGACCGTTGCATACGCGCCATATGCTATTTTGAATTGGCTTACACCAATGATTGCAATCCTGTTTGGGTTCATGGGAAAATTCCAGTGGAAAACAGGCGACATAGCATCTACAAAAACGTATAGGGTAGAAAGCGAGAAAGAAGTAATTTAATTTAAGCCATCAAAGTGTTTTTGCAATGCTTCATCCGGAAAAAGGATGAGGCCTTGCAGTTTTTAGAATTCTTTGTTATTGAAACAGTCGTTATGGACAATAATACTGCATAAGGATAGTATGAAGAAAACAATATGCGAGAAATGAAAAGGGGGATCTGTAATGTTGCAAAAAAAGGATTTGCTGTCGCTCGAAGGAAAGGTTGCTGTGGTATCAGGCGCGGCAAGCGGAATTGGCTTGGCGGCGGCACAGCTTCTATCTGCATATGGAGCAAAAGTGGCAATGCTTGATGTTAATCCAAAAGGAGAAAAGGAAGCGGAAAGAATCTACGAAGAGGGAAGAACCGCGAGATTTTATAAATGCGATGTTACCAATGAAGAAAACGTAAAACAATCAGTAGAGGAAATAAGAAAATATTTTGGGAAAATAGACATATTATTCAACAATGCCGGCGTCACAGTCAGAAAAACCGTTGTTGGATTGGAAGAAAAAGAGTGGGACTTTGTGCTTGATGTCGGGCTTAAAGGCACCTTTCTGCTTTCAAAGCATGCGATACCGGTGATGGCTGAAGGCGGGGGAGGAAGCATAATTAATACAGGATCCGGCTGGGGTCTTAAGGGCGGCGACGATGCGGCCGCCTATTGCGCAGTCAAGGGCGGAATTGTCAATCTGACCCGAGCCATGGCCATTGACCATGGACCGCAAAACATTCGTGTAAACAGCGTGAATCCCGGCGACACCGACACGGCTATGCTGAGGGACGAAGGCTTGCAGACCGGACTTGTAGTAGATAAGGAGAGCCAGGAAAAATACCTTGAGGATTGTGGAAAGGGAAGGCCTCTGGGAAGATTGGGAACGCCTGAGGATATTGCAAAAACAGTGTTGTTTTTGGCAAGCGATTTGTCGAGTTGGATAACTGGAGCTGCGATTGTTGTAGACGGAGGCGGAATAGCGTAAAAAAGCAGTTGAATGATTCGAAACTGAAACTTTACTTTATTAAGAGGGAAGGACTGTAAGCATGGACCTTATACTTATAAATGGAAATGTTGTTACAATGGACACGAATAACAAGAAGGCAGAAGCTTTTGCAGTTAAAGCCGGCAAATTCGTGAAAGTCGGAACAAATAAAGATGTGCTTGAGCTTAAAGGCGACAACACAAAAGTGGTTGACCTGAAAGGAAAGACGGTTGTGCCGGGTTTCAACGAGGCCCATATGCATTTGTTGAACAGCGGGTACAACATGCACAAGGTAGACCTCAATGGAGCCAAATCCATAAAGGAAGTAATCGAGAGAAGCAAGAAATATATATCGATGAAAAAGCCTCAACCGGGCGAGTGGATCCTCGGCTTTGGTTGGAACCAGATGCTGTTTGAAGAAAAAAGGGATTTGACAAGGAATGACCTTGATCAAATTTCGACTGACAATCCCATCTGCTTCATAAGGGTGTGCGTTCATTCGGCCGCAACAAATTCAAAAGCGATTGAGATAGCTGGAATCACAAAGGATACGCCCCAACCTGTAGGCGGGAAGTTTTATAGGGATGAAAATGGAGAACCAACAGGCATTTTCAGCGAAACGGCGAGATACATGATTTATGACATGATTCCGGATGCCGGCGTCAACGAAATCAAAGAGATGATAATGGACGCGGCAAAAGTTGCTTCCGGCTACGGGGTCACTTCGGTTCAAACAGACGACTTTGAAGCCATGCCCGGCAAGGATTGGAGAAAGGTCCTCAAGGCATACAGCGAACTGGTGGAAGAAGGAACTCTACCTGTCCGAATATATGAGCAGTGTCTGCTTCCGGATATGGACAGGCTGAAGGAATTTCTTGACGAAGGCTATAAAACGGGGCAGGGAGATGAATATTTCAAGATAGGCCCCTTGAAGCTGTTGACAGACGGTTCGCTTGGAGCCAGGACGGCGTATCTCAGCGAGCCTTATGCAGATGATCCGTCAACGAGCGGTATTTTCGTTTTCAGTCAGGACGAATTGGACGAACTTGCATGCACGGCTCATGAAGGCGGGCTTCAACTTGTATTTCATGCAATCGGAGACGGAGCAATGCGCCAATGTTTCAAAGCATTTGAAAAAGCGCAAAAACATAAGTTCAAGGAAGATCCCAGATTCGGAATAATCCATTTGCAGATTACGGGTGAATTCTTGCTTGAGGAATTCAAAAGACAAAACGTT
>DATFJE010000009.1:0-2545 GCA_035269385.1 Clostridia bacterium | reverse complement strand
TCCCTTTTGGGGAGTCTCGATATGGGCAGCAAGTCAACTCCCCCATCTCCATATTTTGTGAAATATCCTGTATGCGTTTCTGCCGCATTGTCGGTACCTACCACCATATAATTCATGGCTCCCGCAATCGTGTACAAGGTGCTCATTCTAAGTCTCGCCCTCAAATTTGCATCTGAGAGCCTAATACGGCTTTCGTCAAATGTTTTGACCTCTCCAAGCTTTTCCATAGCATTCTTCAGTATAGTCTCATGGGCTTCGCCAAGCTCCACCTCTATAGTTTCTATTCCGCAAGCTTCAGCGCACAGAATAGCATCATCACGGTCCTTTCCGCTGCTTTTGCATGGAAGTATGACTCCAAGAGAGTCATTGGGAAAAGCCCTCTTTATAAGCCCTGCCACAACCGTAGAATCGATTCCTCCTGAAAGTCCTACAAGAAGCCCATTTGTTCCACTGGACTTTACCATTTCCCTCAACCAGTCAACCGTCAAATCAATTTTTTGTTCAATTGTCTTGTCCATTTCTACCTCCGTGAATTCATTATGAAAAAATTATAACACAAATGGGCTTTCCCATCTATAAAATCTCTTTTGCCCTTCTGTTAAGCTCCGCCATTACGCACCCTTCCGTTACGGCCTCGAGTTCCAGTTCTTTCATTTTTTTTATTATAGCCTCGTCCATAGTTCCGGGCTGAAACCAAATATGCGAAATGCCGACTTCTTTTATCGAATCCAAAAGCCTGATTCCTATTTCAGGTTTGACTACCATATCTACGCATTCAGGCACAATCGGCAAGGCTCCTATAGACGGATACACCTTGTCTCCGTCTATAGTTTCACATCCGGGATTCACCGGATATACATCGTACCCAAATCTCTTTAAAGTTTTGTATATCTTGTACCCAAAATTTTTCTTGTGGTGGCTTGCGCCTATAACGGCCCAGGTTTTCTTTCCTATCATGATTTCCTTAAGTTCGTCTTGATCTTTCATTTTTCTCCTCCTCAGTCAATGATTTTTCCGTCCTTTATTATATGGAACCCTGCATAAAAACTTTCCATTTCAGCCTTTCCGTTTGTTATGTTCATTATGTTTTTTTTGAATTCATCAACGTCCTCCGGACGTGAATATATGAACATGTGAACACTTTCGTCAAACTCTGTTTTTTCAAGGATGTATTTGCTGTCATAAAGAAAATTTTGAACTTTGCCATGCATTGAATAGTCGATTTTTACCGTAAAGAGAGAAAAAAGAGTCTTGCTTGCTATGCCAGCCTCGTCAAAAGCCTTTTGCGCGACATGTGTATATGCCCTCACAAGGCCTCCCGTTCCAAGCTTGATTCCTCCGAACCAGCGCGTTACAACTACAGCCAAATTGGTCAATTCCATGTTCTTTATCATTTCAAGAATAGGGACACCGGCTGTACCGCTCGGTTCTCCGTCATCGCTGTACCGCTGAATTTCCTGCCCTTCCCCCAATACGAACACCGGGACATTGTGTCTTGCATCCTTGTTTCTTTTTTTTATTGTCCCTATGAATTCATTCGCTTCTTCTTCTGTCTCAACCGGTTTTACATAAGCTATGAATCTTGATTTTTTGACTTCCTCTTCCCATGATGCCTGTTTGAGCAATGTCTTGTATTCTTTCTTCATTGCGCATCATCTTCCTCTACTGTAAAATCTCTGTATCTTCCCGCATCCTTTCGGCTCAGCTCCACAAAAGCCTTTATGCCGTTTTCTTCGTAAACGGTTTCAATCACATTGTGCCTTTCTTTTATTTCAGAATAGACTCCCCCATCCGAGTAGGGAATTAGAATCCATATCTTGACCATGCTTTTAAACAGTACGCCGTGAATCCTTTTTATCAGCTCGTCAATTCCAAAACCCGTTTTCGCCGAAACATTAATATCTGTTTTGGCATCGCCCAAAAGCAAGGTCCCTTCTTCCACGAGATCCATCTTGTTGTATACGACAATTTCAGGTATTTCCTCCGAAACTCCTATTTCCCTCAAAACCCTGTTTGTTGTATCCTTCTGCATAAGAAAATCCGGGTTCGACGCGTCTACCACATTCACCAGCATGTCGGCATCAAGAACTTCCTCGAGTGTCGACTTGAATGCCTCGACAAGCAGATGGGGAAGGTCGCTCACAAACCCTACCGTATCAGTCAATATGAAAACCTTTCCTTTCTCCATCTCCATACGCCTTGTCGATGTGTCAAGAGTGGCAAAGAGCATGTTTTCTTCGTAAACCTTGCTTCCCAAGAGTTCTTCGTCCAAGCTTCTTTCAATGAAATGGTTCATGAGGGAAGACTTCCCCGCATTTGTGTACCCTACAAGCGCAACCATGGGAATCTCGTTTTCCGTCCGCTTCTTTTTCTGCATCTGCCTGACTTGATCGATTTTCCTCAATTGCCTCCTGATTTCAGCAATCCTGTTCATTATATGGCGGCGGTCGATTTCAAGTTTCTGCTCGCCTGGACCTCTTGTGCCTATTCCTGCCCCGGTTCTTGAAAGGGTTTTTCCCATTCCTCTAAGCCTGGGCAAACGATA
>DATFJE010000008.1:0-2466 GCA_035269385.1 Clostridia bacterium | reverse complement strand
ATATCCGATGAGGTCTCTTGCTTTAAGCCCGGTAATTCCAAGAAGCGAAATGGCCCAGAACGGCTGGAACATGTTTGTCCATGTGTTTCCGTAAGCTACGCAGAGAGCGGTTTTGTTTATCGATGCGCCCATCAGTTTTGCTGATTGAACTGCAATCGGTCCTTGAACCGCCCATTGTCCGCCACCGCTAGGCACGAACAGGTTTACAAGTGCAGATGACAGGAATGTCCAAAGCGGGAAGGTGAATGGCGTGCTCATGTCTACAAGACCCTGTGCGAACACATCTACAAGACCCGAATAGCGAATCATGCCCATGATTCCTGCATAGAGAGGGAATTGGAATATGATTCCGCTTACTCCCATCGTTGCATTCTTGACAGCTTTTACGTAATTGTTGATGTTTCCGTGGAAAAGTATTCCGCCGAAAAGGAATATGGAGTTTACTATGTCGAGGTTGAGGCTGAAGCCTTTTGTGGCGAAATAGTACACGATATATACCCAACCCAATGCGCCAAGGCAGAAAGCGATGAATTTGCTGTGGTTCATTCTGTCGCCTACGGTCGGGTTTTCAGGAAGACCGTCATGCGGAGCTTCATCAGCATCGAGGACCGCCATTGTATCGGCATCCAAGGTTTGGAATTCCTCTCCCTCTTTCGGGTGGAGCATGGAAGCGAACAGGGGAGGCAGAATCAGAAGAGCTATTGAAATAACAATGTTCATGGGATTGAACACATATTCCGACATTGGAATCAGTCCCATTTCAGATTCAAGGAAATGGCCCGGAGTTGCAACCAAAAGTCCGATTGAAGCTGAGAAACCGCCATGCCATGTCATTTGTCCTACGTATGCTCCTGCGCCGATGAGTCCATACTCAAACGGAACATTCTTTACTTTCAAGTTTCTTGCAATTTCTTTAGCGAGCAATGCACTTATTATAAGTGTGAGGCCCCAGTGGACAAACGAAATTGCAACTGAAATGAATGTTACATAGAAAACAGCCTGCTTGCTTGTCTTAGGAACAGCGGCAAGCTTTTTTATTACCTTTTTGGCTGCCGGGGCATTTGCAACTGCTGAAGCGGTTATAACCATAAGTGCCATTTGCATACTGAAAGTAAGAAGGCTCCAGAAGCCCTTATACCAGTGCTGCGTCATCTGTATCGGTGTCTGCTTCATTATTGCCATGCCCAAGACAAAGGCCATGAAAGTCAAAATAACAGCAAAAATGCTCGGATCCGGAATATACTTGAAGGACCACTTGGTTAAACGATTGCCTAGTTTTCTAATCATTTAAAGAAACCACCTTTCATAAATTGAATTATAAATCCTCTTTTTCAGCTAAATGATAATCCCTTCCCTCCTTGTTTTTTTATTATGTAAAAATAAAAAGACAGAATTATAGAATTTTTATGTTCTATAACTCTGTCTCTCAATTTCTCTATGTGGTATTTCAAATTTTATGTTCTCTCGTAGTTCTCTCGTAGTTCTCTCGTTTCTCTCGTAGTTCTCTCGTTTCTCTCGTAGTTCTCTCGGTCTTTCCTTTTGCCTTTAATCTACAGGATGCAGGCCGTCTATATGTGCATGAGGCCCAAACCCACCCTGCTGTGGTTTGTAATGCTGTGCATTGCCGAATATCCGTACATTCCTACCGCCAGCCAATGGTCTTTGCGTACAATGGCTATTTTTACGGCAACATTCAAGGAAGAGACTTCTTTGAAAAGAAATCCTTTTTTTGCTTCTTCCGTTGCATGGAGAAGTGCGTGGACTTCATGCGAATTCTTGACTATTATTTTGTTGTTCAAGGTCGCTCCGATTACTGCCTTGTAAAGCTTTTTGTTGAATTCGAGCCTTTCCCCTCCAACTTCAGTGATGCAAAATTTGTAGTCGAGGTTTGCAAGGGTTTTCTTTATTTGCGATTCCTGTTCTCTGCTCGTAGACATTGCAATGAGTACTGCCAATCGACCAATGTCAAGGTCGTTCAAAGAATAATCCAGTTTCAATATATCCATCCGATTACAAAATCCTCTCCTTGGCAGAATAAAAGAAACATCTGCAAAATGCCTTTTGGCATGCTGTTAAAATAATATTTATAATGCAATGATATCAGAACAATGAAAGGTTTACAATATTAAAATTTCAAATGAATCATGTTATTGATGTTTTTAGATTTAAATTTGCATGATAATGAATCAATTGTTTTTTGAAATTGCAAAATCAAGTTTGCGCGGAATCTTGAAAATCAATATTTCCAACAAGGAGAGTTTCAGCCAAGTGCTTAAATTTGAAAATGAAGAGGAATTGTCAGTAATGGTTCAACATGCTTTTGGTGTCGTATTTGGAGGGACATAAAATGATGCATTTGGATTTGGTTCTTTCAAAAATAAAATAATTTAAAAAAATGCAAGCATATTTATTGCCATTTTTCATCAAGTGTGCTATTCTTTACGACATAAACAATTGAATATGGAA
>DATFJE010000007.1:0-7576 GCA_035269385.1 Clostridia bacterium | reverse complement strand
ACTCGTCCACCATTATATATTCAAACCTGTTCTGGTATTTTTCAAGGATTTCCGGCTCCTTTGAAAACAATTCTATTGTCTTGTTTATCAAATCGTCGAAATCAAGAGCGTTGTTTGACTTAAGGCGCCTCTGGTATCTGTCGTATACTTCCCAGACGTTTCTCTGGTCGATGCTGTTTTGATATTTTTCCCTGTATTTGTCAGGGGTCAACAGGCGGTCCTTAGCTCGGCTTATTTGATTTATCATGTATCTTGGTTCATATTCATCGGTCATTCCCAATGCCTTCATTATTTCCTTGATTACAGTTTTCTGGTCCGCCGAATCGTATATTACAAAGTCCCTGGTATATCCGATCTTGTCTATATTGCTTCTGAGTATGCGCACACATGCCGAGTGGAATGTGCTTACCCACATGTTTCGCGAAGCATCGCCCACAAGATCCATTACTCGGTTTTTCATCTCGTTGGCAGCCTTGTTTGTAAAAGTTATTGCAAGTATTGATGAGGGGTGTATTCCAAGTTCGTCTATAAGATAGGCTATTCTGTATGTAAGAACTCTTGTCTTTCCACTTCCAGCTCCCGCAACCAACAGCACGGGACCTTCCGTATGTTTTACCGCCTCAAGCTGCCTGTCGTTCAAATTTGTCAAATCCATCATGTTGCTCCCTTCGATTCTTATAAATTGATTTTATATTATATCCCATGCTTGTTCAAACAAAAGCAACAGTTTTTTGGTATAATGGTAAAAAGTCTTTTTGCGAGGTGATTTGTATGGATATTTTTGATAAAAACGGCTACAAGGAAGATTTTCAGGATGTTGAATTCGAAACTGTTGAAATCGATCCCGATGTAGAAGAAAAAATAGAAGAGATAAAGCTTGTTCAGAAAAGGCAAAGATGGAACCAACGGACTGCTGGAAATCCTAAAGAAAAAACATTTTTTTCTTATCTGTGGACAATTGCAAAAATCGCCATATTCATATTCGTGGTGCTGCCGATTCTGATTTCCATTCTTGGATTCACTGTTCAATTTCTATTTTTTGCAATACCCATATTTATTTTAGCAGTATTCTTCATGCGCCTGTTCAACCGTTAGCCGCGTGGGCGTTCAAGATTTTTTCTATTTTAAACACATGCGTCAAAACCCCGGAATCCACCGGGGTTTTCTTTTTCATAGGATTTCTCAGACCCGCTGGCAAGCCAGGAATTTCAAAATATTATTTCATAATAGCGGTCAAGTTTTACGCCGAGTTCCTTTATGCTGACATAGCGCGATTCCCTTATTGTTTCTTTGCCGTGCACATAGCCGATTATGCCCGGCAAGGCGAACATGCCGAATTTGCCCGAGGCTTCAGGCCGCTTGTCCATGTCAACCTTGTAGCAGTCGATTTCCGGGTAGTTTTTTAAAAGTTCCTCCAGTTTGACTCCAAAAACTTCGCACACGGAGCATCCTTTTGATGAAAAATAAAGCAGGACGAATTTTTTAGTCAAAACCATGTTGTCAATCATGTTCAAATCATATAGTTTTTTCATTTTAATACCCCTCTTACATTATACACTTCATATCACCCAACGCACTTTTTTTATGCCTGTTTTAAAAAAATAATGGCGGGTATCAATCGAACGAATACAATATGAAAAGGAGGGTTGTTGATGAAAATCCACGACTATGCAATGGAAAGGGAAGAAGCGGCTAAAGAATATTATGAAAATCTTTCCGAATGCGCCAAAAGCACCGGAATCAAAAAAATATTCGCAGTTTTGGCTGAAGAGGAACAAAAGCATTTTGAAATCCTGAAAAATGCAGAAAAAAGCGAAGGAATGCAGATAGAAACAAACTTGCTTGAAAAAGCCGAAAAATTGCTTGTTTCATCCTTAAAAAACAAAGATGAGTTCCTTTGCAATTCCGAAACATTGGAGGCTTACGAAAAGGCAATTGAAATGGAACATGAAAGCATACGCATCTACGAAAACGCTTTCAATGAAACAGACGCTCCCGGAGAAAAAAAGACTTTCAGATTCTTGGCCGATCAGGAAATCAAACACAAAGCTCTCATAGAAAACATCATCGAGTTTGTGACTAAACCGGACAGGACTGTTGAGCATGCCGAATTTGCGCGTTTTGAAACCGAGGACTGACCTTATGAATTTTGCCGTATTGCAGGCTATGATATAATATGCTTGATGAGGTCTGGGAGGTGCGGCAAATGAAATGCAAAATTCTCGACAATCAAATCGCTCTTTGGGACGTCCGGGACGAGACGAAGCAGTTTTTTGAGGACAGCTGCGAGAAAGCGGCTTTCAAGCCGTACAACAAGAAGAGGGCATCATACAGCCCGGGCAAAAAACCTTCGGGACTGATTCTTAAAAAGGGTTTATTCTGGTGCCCTTATTGCCGGCAAAAGGTAGTTTTCGTAAAAGACAGTTATCTGGGCATAAAACGCTGTCCGCTTTGCGGAATTTCCGAAAACGATTTTCATGTCAAAAAAGAAAACAAGAAAAAACGATGAAGCGGACCGTCAATCTGATATGGTCCGCTTTTCAGTTGTTCCATTTTGTTTTCAATCTCCGAATACAAAGCAGACTCTTTCTTTGAACTCCTCGTACATAGGGGTCCCTTGGAGGTCGGACAGGCTTTCCACGAGTGATTTGTAATACCATTTCTGGTCTTCGTAACCGGCGTTGAAACGATTCCAAAAGCTTTTATTCCTTTTCGGATTGTCCCTTTCCATGCTTCTTATGTTGCTCAGCTTGTCTGCGCAGCTTATGGTCTTGATTTCCATTTTGGCATCAGCAAGAAATCGCACGGTATGGTCCTTGCGCGCCTTCCATGGCGAATTTTCACGGTTTTCCAAAACTTCTGAAGCTCCTATAACATATTCCAGAACTTTTTTCCCGAATTCTTTTTTTATGGTCTTTTCTTCGACTTCCGTATCCTCGAGTGTATCATGGAGGATTCCCGCAGCAACCATTTCCTCGGATGCTCCGTTGCCGATCAATATAAGCCCGACTTCAACGGGATGAACTATATATGGTGTTTCCGATCCTTTTCTCTTTTGCCCCTCGTGGGCCGCCACCGCCAGCTTGAGAGCCTTTTCTATGATGCCTGTTTTTTCCATGAATGTCCCTCCGAATGTTTAAAACTTTTATATTGAGCCATATATATTATATAATATAAACAAATTAAAGCGACAAAATATTGCATAAAGGAGACTGATACGCCAATGAAAGCCATGTCCTATGCCGAATTGCTGGATAAAATCGACTTCATCAACTCACTCTACGATTCCGTAAGAATTGTAGATCCTGTGGAAAAAACAGTCCTGACAGACGGAAAAACATTTGATTTTTCAACACTTCCGAATGACATGGAAAACTCCACCTGCCACGACATGTGGAACAGCGGCGCCGTATGCACTAATTGCATATCCATGCGTGCGTACAACGAAGGGGAAAGCTTCATAAAGATAGAATACGACGGAGAAAATCCCTATATCGTGACGGCTCTTCCTGTAATCCTTGAAAACCGCACGGTCGTACTTGAACTTTTGACCATCGTTGACAAGCCTGAAATCATAGGAGATTTTTCAAATTCCACAGAATCTGAGATACGCAGGATGCTTGAGGAAAGAAACATGGAGCTGGTGACCGATCCGCTCACAGGAATTTTCAACAGGAGATATATAAACGAAAGGCTTCCTCACGACATGCTTGCAAGCGGACTCTCTGGTGAACCCCTTACACTTGCAATGGCCGACATAGACTATTTCAAGAAGGTCAATGATTTCCATGGACATCTGGCTGGCGATTTCATACTGGAGAGATTCGCAGACCTTATGAAAAAATCCCTTCGTCCCGCAAAGGATTGGGTCGCACGCTTCGGCGGAGAGGAGTTTTTGATAGTAATGAACAAAACAGACTCGGATGCGGCTTTTGAAATAATTGAAGGCCTTAGAAAAGCAATCGAGGATGAAGACAATGTCTATCAGGGCAAAGACATCAAAATAACATGCAGTTTTGGAATGCACACATTGTCTGACGATGAAATAGATGTGGAAACATTGATTCAAAGAGCCGACAGAAACCTTTACGCCGCAAAAGAAGCAGGCAGAAACAAAGTAGTGCGGAACTGATATAAGAAATTCCGCCCCGAGTCATCTCTTGAATAAAGGAGATGATTGAATGTACAGCCTCGACGGCGACATCAAGCTTTCGGAACACTTCCGCATATCCGAATTTGTATGCAGAGACCCTGAAGATCTTCCCGGAAAGGTCTTCATTGAAATGGAGCTTATTGAAAAGCTGGAGCGATTCCGATCTTTGCTGCAAATGCCCCTTATCGTAACATCCGGATACAGGACTCAGAAGTGGAACAGAATTGTCGGCGGTTCACCCGGAAGCCGACATCTTTTAGGGCAGGCGGCTGATATCAGCATGGACGGGTACGATCCCGACCGAATATTGGTTTTTGCGGTGCATGCCGGATTCAAGGGAATAGGGCTTTATGACGATTTTATCCATCTGGACACAAGACGCCAACTTTTCAACAAAACCGGACGCTCTTTCGACTTTTGGAATTTTAAAAAGAAGTGAATTGAAATGAAATCAAAGCTGCTCAAAATGAAAATAACGGGAAAATCCAAGGCGGGATATTTGTTCGATATAAGCTGCCCTTCAAACCGGGTTGCTGTTTCTTTCTGCCTCGAAACGCGGCAATTGCTGTTTCACAATCACAACGATTTGACAGACTTTCTGTTAAAGAACGAAGTCCAACTGAGAAAAATACTGCACAACAAGCGTCCGGAAAGCTTTTTCACGGGATTTGAACTCAATTTTGCAATTTTCGAGGATAGGGACCCGAGTGCATTCAGCGACAAAAAAAGAATACTCGTATCCGACAAGCGAAATGGAGAAAACAAAAGCTACGCTCTTGAAAAGGGTATCGATTCCATAACCAAGCTGTACACCGACGGAAGTTTTTTTGAAAAAAAAGACCAGGGTGGGATAGCCTGCATCATTGAATACGCAAACGGTGAATGCCTTGTCGATTACAGGCCTTCAACCGCATCCACAAGCACACTGACTGAGCTCCATGCGGCAATAAGGGGTCTTGAAATCTTGTGCGAATGCAAAGAGATCCGTATTGTAACGGACAGCCAATATGTCAGAAAGGGACTAACCGAATGGATACGGAATTGGAACCTGAACGACTGGCATACTGCGAACGGAACAAAAGTAAAAAACATCGACGAATGGAAACGGTTTGAAAAACTCACCGCCGAAAAATACATTGAAATCGAATGGGTAAAGTCCCACAGAAACCATCTTCAAAACGTACTTTGCGACAGACTCGCGAAAGCTGCTGCTCTTCTGTAGAATTATTTTTCCCACAAGCTGTTATTCAAGCCTTCAAATGGGTAAATCTCTTTATGAAGGCATTTCAAAATATTAACAGTAAAGGAGAGGAACAATGAGAGAATTTGACGGAAGAAAACTTTTTAAAACAGTCATCCTCCACGAAGCAGAGGTAGCAAAACTTTATACTGATTTGGCTGAAAAAATGGAAGAAAAGAAAGCCAAAGCATTGTTTGAAAAGCTTGCAGGAGATGAATTGAGACACGAAAAGATTTATCAAGGTCTTCTGGAAAAGCTTCCAAACGGCGGAATGCTTGAACTGTCCGATGAAGAAGCTGAATATACAGAACTTCTCATAAAGACCCACATATTCCAGAATGACGATGTAAAAGCACGCTACAGCAAGCGTGACGCTCTCGTTATAGCCGAAAAGGTTGAGCGCGACTCAATAATTTTTGTTGAACAGGTTAGGAGTCTTTTCCCTGATTTGATTCCGGAAGAATTCAAGACAATAATGAAAGAAGAAAAGAAGCACTTGAATTACGTTCTCAACAGCCAGTTCGACAGCAGCTTGAGATTCCTTGGGCTTTAAAAACCTCATAATACAGAAACAGCCCCGCACGCCGGTTTTACAAACGGCGTGCGGGGCTGTTTCATTTTTTCATCCATGCCAAAGAATCACTTGAAACACTAATTGTTTCCGCATGATTCCTGAATTTTTTTCCCTATCGATTTTCCGTATTCAAAGCATGCCTTGAGTTCGTCGCCGGAAGGAGCATATTGTATTTCGAGTCCTTCTTCCACAATATCCGCTCCCATTTCCTTCATTCGCGCTTCAATTTTCTTGACTGCGCCTTTTCCCCATCCATAGGATCCAAATGCGGCGCCAATTTTGTTGCGCGGTTTTAGTGCCACAACTTCCTCAAGAAAATAGCTTATCTGCGGAATCATTCCATTGTTGAAGGTTGACGATCCAATGAGCAAGGCCTTTGCGTCAACAATTTCTGAAAAGATGCTTGTGAAGTCCGATGATTCAGCCTTGTACAGCTTTACTTCAATGTCCTCGGAAGACAGCCCTTCAACAATTGCCCTTGCCATCTTTGCCGTACTCTCGTACATCGTCTCGTAAATTATGACAGCCTTCTTTTTCATTTCAGGTTTTGCCCATTTAAGATACGCCTCAATGATTCTGCCCGGATCCTTCCTGAAAACCACTCCATGGCTTGGAGCTATCATGTCCATGTCAAGGTCCATCTTCTGAATCTCTTCTATCTTTCTGGTAAGCAATGGAGCATACGGCATGAGAATGTTGGCATAGTATGTCTTTGCCTCTCTCATTACCATTTCCATGTCGTTTTCATCGTCAAACAGATGAGAGCTTGCCAGATGCTGCCCGAATGCATCATTTGACAATAGCAGCTTGTCCTCAGGCACGAATGTCATCATATTGTCGGGCCAATGAAGCATCCTTGATTCTATGAAATGCAGATTTCTTTTGCCTATGTTTAAGACATCACCCGTTTTGACCACATTGTAGTCGTATTCCTCTCCGTAGTAATATTTTAGAAGGGCCTCTTTGGCCTTTTGTGTGCAGTGTATCTTGGCGCCCGGCATCATTTTCATCATGTCCGGGAAAGCTCCCGAATGGTCAGGCTCCACATGGTTTATTATCACATGGTCAATCTTCGATATAGGAACCAGTGATTCGATTTTCTCGAGCATCTCTCCAAAGAATCTCGATTCAACTGAATCCACCAATGTTATTTCATCGTCGATGATTAGATAGGCATTGTATGATACACCGTTGGGAGTATGGTATATGGGTCCTTCAAACAATCTCAGATCCCAGTCGAAAGCTCCAACCCAGTAAACACCTTTTTTTATTTCAATAGCCGGCATATGAATCACTCCTTTTTTTATATTCGAAATTTTTATACCCTCATATAGAATTATAACAAAGAAAACTCGAATATGAAAGAAGCGTCCTATGTGATGATAACTGCAAGATGCTTTTCTGTAAGACCCTTTTCGTTAAAATTACTTATTCGCCCACTACACTGTTGCAGCTCAAAGCCTGTCTGCTTGCTGCGCCCTTCTGCTGCATTTCATAACGCTTTGTCTCGCGGCAAAATCTAAAATTCACAAACTCACTGCGTATCGGGCCAAGGCCAAAGTGAATTTTCACGCTTTTCCCTTATCCAAAGCTGTGAAATCCATGCATC
>DATFJE010000006.1:0-14496 GCA_035269385.1 Clostridia bacterium | reverse complement strand
ACCGGCTTGAATTCATCTACCGACACCGAATCGTATATGCACGCCATTATCCCGAGCGGCTTCGCTATCTCGCTCGCTATAAGAGCTCCCAGATTCGATGCGTGTTCCGCAATGGGATTGTTTTTTAGCCGGTCTATCATTACATCGTTGACTCCATAGGCGCCTGATTTTACAGGAGGCAAAACCCCTCCCCTTCCAACAACAGCCGAAAGTGTTTTAAGGTCGAAATTGTTCTTTTCAAGAAAGTCCAAAACCGCCTGTTTCCTCATTCCGAACTGGTCCTGCACCTTTTCAAAAGGCGCAAGCTCTTCATTTGTATGATTCAATGTTTGACTGAAAAGAAGTGTCTCCTCTTCATAAACCGCAATCTTCGTCGATGTGGAACCCGGGTTTATTGCCAAAACTCTGTTATTGTTTTTATTCATGTTCTTCCTCCTTTTGATTTCCTGATTATGCCGACTTCTTTCTTTTAGCCATTGCCAGTATTCCTCCAAGTGCAATTGAAAGCGCCGCAGCAGCCATCACCCTGTATACGGGCGGCAACAGGAAAACAGCCGTATGCGCCGGAATCCAGAAAAAAGGAATGGTTTTCATGACAACGAAGGTTACGAATCCATGCCAGTCGATTCGGCTTATAGCCTCTCCTATCGTAGCCTTTGTCCCCTCGTCTTCGTATTTTATGTCAAGCATTGTGTCCGACAATCTGTGGAATGCCATCATTGTCGGCGCAAAGCTCAAATTCATGGTCGCGCTTGTGAAAAATGCAAATGCCAAAACTGAACCTTTTCCCGGAAGATACCCCTTGTCTATGGCACCCGATACTCCGGCTGAAAAAATCTGAAACACAAGGGCTATGACTATGCCCAGAAAGCCCCATACGACAGCTCTCCATATCCATCCCAATGGAAATTTCCAATCTCCTGAAGTAATTCTTATCGCCAGAAGCTCACCCATTGTTGCCAATATGAAGAACTTTATAAAACTCATAATGTAAGGATGTGCCGATGTCGCGGATACAAACATTTCCCTTGTGTGACCGTAAGCGAGAAAAGCCGCAAACAAAACCAGGATTCCAGCCCAAATCAAATCTTTTATCTTCATATTTTTACCTCTCTTTTTTTGATTTCAATCATAAAAAAGGAATACAGCAATGACGAGGCATGCCTCTCACGGGGGGATTACTGTATTCCCCGGGAATAAATCCCTTTACAACTATTGTTGCAAGTAACGTGCCATAATGTCATGAAATCAAAACGATGCAAATGCAACAATTCATGCCTTCTCCACTTCATTATGTCAAAAAGCGCGTCAACAAAAGTTAACACGCTTTACCGTTTTTAAACATCAGTCTTTAAGTTTTTTCCATAATGCGGTCCGGCTGATCCCCAAAATTTCCGCTGCTTCTGTTTTTGTCTTTCCTCTGCTCAAAAGTGTTTCTATGACCATCTTTTCGATTGTTCTGTTTATATCCTTTAAGTTGACCTCCGAATTTTCAAGCATTTCCGTTCCGCTGATTCCCGCGCTTCCAAACAGCTCCGTAGGATTAACCCTGTCGTCTTTGAAAATGACATACCTCTCGGCTATGTTTTTGAGTTCCCTGACATTGCCGAGCCATTTATGGTTCAAAAGCATTTTCTTGAATTCTTCGCCCGGTTCAGGCATTTCATCATTCCCCTCTGCCAATTCATCTATGAAGGCATTGAAAAGCGGAATTATGTCGTCTTTTCTGTTTCTCAGAGGCGGAATCCTAAGCTCAAGCACATTAAGCCTGTAGAAGAGGTCCCTTCTGAATTCATCCCTTACAACCTTGTCCATTAGGTCTTCATTAGCCGCTCCTATTATGCGGATGTCCAAAGGAATTATATAATCCGATCCTATTCTCATTACTTCTTTTTCCTCAAGTACCCTCAGAAGCTTGGACTGCATGTTGAGCGGAATGCTGTTGATTTCATCCAGAAAAATTGTTCCTCCATGCGCAAGCTCGAAAAGTCCCGGCTTTCCTCCTTTTCTCGCCCCTGTAAATGAACCGTCCTCATATCCGAACAATTCACTCTCGAGAAGCGATTCGGTAAGTGCCGCGCAGTTGACGGCGACAAACGGCGAACGGCTTCTTTCGCTTAAATTGTGTATGCTTTGGGCTATTATTTCCTTTCCCGTTCCACTCTCACCGTAAATCATTATGGTGCTGTCCGTTTCCGAAAGCCGTTTCGCTCTGGCAACGGTTTTATTCATTATCTCGTCTTCGGCAACAACATCGTCAAATGTGAATTTCGCCGTGAGTCCCTTTTTGTTGAGCTCAAAACGGATTCGTTTCTCCAAATTCTGCAATTTCGTTATATCCTGAAATGTGCATACGGCACCGTTCACTTCACCGTCTATCGTGATTGCCGAAGCCTTTACGGTAGCAGTAAGCTTATTCATGTGGACTATTTTTTCTCTTTTCGAGCTTGTGTCCTTAAGCAGTCCGTAAATAAAGTCGATCTCCGGAAATGTACCTCGTATGGATTTGCCCAGCATGTCTTCGGAACTTTTGCCGAACATTTTTCTCGCATTCTTGTTGAAAAGTATAATGTTCCCCAATGAATCCACCGCAATTATGGCATCGTGCACGTTGTCTGTTATGGTGTCTGAGAGTTCCCTCCTTTTCAGCTGGTCTTCAAGGTCGTAAAGCATCTTGTCGACATATCCGACGGCTTCCTGGAGAGTCTCTTTTCTTGAGTCGACAAACACCGTCTTGAAACCCTTCGCAGCCGCCTTTCTGCAGGTGACAACAGCTCCCACAATTACTGTATGCATCTTTCTATCCTCTATTTTGTCAAGCAAATCATCCAATTCATGCAGAGTTGAAAAACGGTTCAAATCTATTTCGCAGTTTAAGACGCTTCCCCAGTCGCTGCACGCGAAGTGCACTTCGTCGCTCAGTATCAAAGTCAAATGCGACTCCATTCGGCTTGCCTTCTTGATTGCATACAAAATGTCGAGTGCATTCATTTTAAGATGCATTACCGGTACATTGACATCGTTTACAATGTGATGATACATTCCTCCCCTGGCAATTATGGCTTTTGCCCCCCTCTTTTCGAGACGCAAAGCCTGAGGAACCATGTTGTCGGGATCGAACCTCTCCAGGATAAGTTCTTTACGCGCAAGCCTTTCGGGGAATAATTCGAATATTTTCTTTTCTATTTCTTCGTTTGGAACGATGAATCCAATAGTCTTTTTCATTGCATCCTCCGAAACAGCAATTTTAAATCCATTATACCATAGCTTTTGCCAGCGATTTTCTATAGAAAATCGAATGCGGCCTCGCCGAGCCAATCATCAATATCATCCGCAACGGATTCAAATACCTCTTCTTCGAACGGAGACTTCAAGCCTGCAGCTTCCACCAGTTCCAAAAATGACCGGCTTCCTCCCAGCCCACACAAGCCGGCATATGCAGCCCATGCCTCTTTTCTCGATTTTTCGGCACTGAGCCAAAACTGAAATGCACAAACCTGGGCAAGCGTGTAATCAATATAGTAAAACGGGTTTTTGAAAATGTGGCCCTGCTGATGCCAAAAACCCCCTGAATTCAAGTAGTCGTTCCCATCATAATCACGATGCGGAAGGTACTTCATTTCTATTTCGCGCCACATTTTCCGCCTCTCAGACGGAGAAGCGTCCGGCTTTTCGTATACTGAATGCTGGAATTCATCAACTGCCGCACCATATGGTATGAACATCAAAGCATGACTCAAATGCCCATAGCGGTACTTGTCTGCATCTTCGCCAAAAAAGTTTTCCATCCACGGCCAAGTCAAAAACTCCATGCTCATGGAATGTATTTCACATGCCTCAAGTGTAGGGAAATTATACTCCAAGAGAGTATAATTCCTGCTCATGTATGTTTGAAATGCATGCCCTGCTTCATGCGTGAGAACATCGACATCGTCCGTAGTTCCATTGAAATTGCTGAAAATAAACGGCGAACCGTATTTGGATATGTATGTGCAATATCCTCCAGGGGATTTGCCCGGCATGGACCGCAGGCTCATCAATTCATTATCGGTCATGAAATCAAAAAACTCCCCTGTTTCATCTGAAAGATCCCTGTACATTTTACTTGCCTGTTGGACAAGAAAATCGTGGTCTCCTATGGGTTTTGCATTCCCGGCCCTGTAAAAAATCTGCTCGTCGTAATTGCAAAGCCTGTCAATTCCGAGACGTTTTCTCTGACGTTCCTTTATTTTAATCGCCAATGGCGATATGTACCGGTAAATGCTTTCCCTGTATGATGCAACCATCCCTGCGTCATAGTCGGTTCTCTGCATCCGGTCATAGCCCATCTGGACAAAATTGTCGTAACCAAGCCTGCGCGCCATTCGTGTCCTGACCTTGACGAGTCGTTCGAAAATATCGTCGAAATCATCTCCATGACCGCTCATGAAGGCATATTTGGCGTCATTGGCTGATTTTCTGACTTCCCTGTTCAAGTCCATCTGAAATGGCTTCATTTCCGAAAGCGTCCTTTTCCGCCCGTCGAATTCTATTTGTGCCGAAGCCAGAACTTTAGTATACCGGGTTGCAAGGCGGTTTTCTTCGATGAGATCTTCTATTATTTCATCCGAAAAAACCTTGACCGATTTTTCTGCCAATCTAAAAAGCTGCACACCCCAAAGGTCTTCCAGTTCTTTCCTGAATGGCGAGTTCAGTATGGCATCGTAGTATTTGCTTATGAATCCTTCGTAGACAGGTTCGTTTTCATCAAAAAAGTTCTGTTCATTTTCATAAAAAGAATCTTTTGTGTCTATAGTATGGCGTATGTAACATATTTGAGACATCGACTCGAATTCCTGTCTCAAAAGATTTATTTCCTCAATGGCACGGCTCTGCCCCTCAGCTCCATCCGCATTTTCAAGGCTTTCTATCTTTGCTGCAAATCTTTCCCCTAAAGACTTCATATCGGGTCTTTCATAATCAAATTCACTGAATCTCATCAAATTCCTCCCGCTTTTTTTAGTATTTTCTTGACCATCGGTGCACGAAGACGTTCTGCCGTTGCGACTCCATCTCCGACAAGAGGCCTTACATATCCGACAAACTCGTCGGTGACCCCATTGCCGCTTTCATTTATATATTTGCCGGACATCGTTCTTGATTTGCCTGCTATGGCATCCAAGGGCTTCAAAATGAAATTCACGGAATAATTGCCCGTCCTCTGTATTGAAACCGATCCGTCTATGTTGTTCCATATCGCAAACTGTGCGGCCCTCTCTCCTACCTCTCTGGCTTCATTGCGGTCCACTTTTGAAACAACCTCCGCAAACGACCTCTGCAAGTATCCCAAAGTATCGGCTCTAACCCTTGATATTTTAAGTTTTTCACGTATTGCCGACGCAAGAACATCTCCAAGAACCCCGCTTCCTGACAGCTGCAGATTTCCAAAGGCGTCCTTCCCAGTCCTTTCAATGAACTTGCTCGACAGAAATTGTCCGGATTGGTCCTTTATCCCTTCTGAAACTGCAATCAGGCATCTTCCACGTTCCCTGTATACTCTGTCAACGTCTGCAAGAAACTTTTTCATGTCGAATTCCCTTTCGGGTAGATATATGAGATGCGGCCCGTCGTCATCGTACTTTTTGCCCAAAACGCTCGATGCCGTCAAAAATCCCGCTTCCCTTCCCATCACAACGCCGATGTGCACACCCTCCAGGGCCCTGTTTTCAAGATTGAGTCCCAAAAATGCATTGGAAACAAACCTTGCCGCCGAACCGTATCCGGGGGTATGGTCATTTTCCACCAAATCATTGTCTATTGTTTTGGGAATATGCATCGCCCTGAATTCGTACTTGTCTTCTTCGGCGTAGTTGTTTACAAGCCGAACCGTCTCAGCCGAATCGTTTCCTCCTATATACAAAATATATCTAACATTGTGCGCCTTGAATGTCTTGTATATTTCAAGGCAAAATTCTTTGGAGGGCTTCATCCTGGTGGAAAGAAGTGCCGCAGAAGGTGTCTTTGCCACCATTTCAAGGTTATGCGTGGTTTCCTGCGTCAAGTCTATGAAGTCCTCGTTCACTATGCCTTCTATGCCCTTGACGGCACCATAGACTCTTGATATTTGTGTGAATTTCCTCGATTCCAAAACTGCGCCAACCAGTGATTGATTTATGACCGGCGTGGGTCCGCCTCCTTGGGCTATAACCACTTTTCCTTCAAGTCTCATTTCAAACACGCTCCCATCTGTTGATGTTTTCTTTATACCCATTCGAAGCGCTTTGAAAGAGGCAATTATACTGCCGCTATTATTGAAATTTCAACAAGTATGTCTTCAGCTGCCATGTCGGCTTTCACGCAAGCTCTTGCCGGAGCAGAGTTCTCAGGCACCCATTGGTCCCAAACCTCATTCATTCCGCAATAGTCGGACATTTTTTTCAGATAGATGGTCGCCGACAATATGCGTGTCTTATCCGTACCGATTTCTCTTAATATCATGTCTATTTTCTCAAGTGTCGATCTCGTCTGCTCTCTTGCATCGTCTTTACGCTCGGATGCAACTTGCCCGCACAAATAGGCCGTCCCATTGAAAACAACTGCCTTGCTCATCCTTTTCGATGTTTCATGCCTTAAAATGTCATTCATTTTATATTTCTCCTTTTTTCGTCCATTATAGCACAATGCCGTCTTTTTATTGGTATTCTCATTTACAACTGTTATTTATCCTCCTGCATAATTGACGGCTCTATGGGTATTCAAGTAATATGGAATTATATAATGAAAAGGAGTGGGTCAGCTATGAAAATGCACAATTACATGGAAGAAGTGGTCGAAAAAGTGTTGGTAGAGCATCTCGACGAAGCTTCGCATATAGCCAATTGCGAAAAATGCCGGAAAGATGTGCTCGCCCTTACCCTCAACAACTTGCCCGCCAAGTACGTTGTAACAGAGGATGATGAAAGCTACGGAAAACTTGATGAGATTGAAGAACAAAATATTGAAGAGATAATGAAGGAATTGAAAATTGCAATTGAAATAGTCAATATTTCTCCACTTCATGATTAAAAAATTCTAAGCCCCAAGTCATATGATTTTATGACTTGGGGCTTTCATTTTGGCTTGTTCTTTTTCAACTTTCATGATTTTCAAAAATGCAAGAAATTTTCCAAAGCTCTTTGTTTGTCGGCATTCGTTTTATCCTATGGCAAATGTCAATTCGGCTTCGACTGCAACCTCATCTCCCACTTTGGCTGTCGCCTCTCCAAAGCCTATGCTTCCTTTAGACTTTACTATTCGCGTTTCCAGTGTCAAAGTGTCTCCCGGGATTACCTTCCTTTTGAATCTGGCTTTCTTTATTCCCCCAAAATACGCGGTCTTGCCCTTGTTTTCCGGAAGGGACAATATAGCCACAGCGCCCACTTGGGCCAAAGCCTCAATTATCAGCACTCCCGGCATAACATGCTCGTCGGGAAAATGCCCTTGGAAAAAATATTCGTTTGCAGTTACATTCTTTGTCCCGTTCGCATATTCGCCTTCCTCTATTTCATTGATTCTGTCAATCAGCAAGAACGGATATCTATGCGGTATTATTTCCATTATTTGATTTGAGTTAAACATGTAAAACCTCCTACTCTTCCCATTTTTTTAGGATTATTGACGCGTTGTGCCCCCCGAATCCAAGCGAGTTGGAAAGCGCGTATGAAAGCTCCTGTTGACGTCCTTTTCCTGGCACGTAGTCCAAATCGCATTCCGGATCAGGCTTCGCGAGCCCTGCTGTTGCCGGTACGAATCCATCTTGCAAAGCCTTTGCGCATACAATCGCCTCAATGGCTCCCGCGGCGCCCAGCATGTGCCCGGTCATGGATTTTGTGGAGCTTATCGGTATGTCCTTTGCCGATTCTCCGAAAGCCGTTTTGATTGCCTGGGTTTCAAATTTGTCATTATATGGAGTGCTTGTACCATGAGCATTGATATATGAAACATCGGACGGCTTTATTCCCGCATCTTCAATTGCAAGTTTCATCGCCCTCGCCCCGCCTTCTCCTCCCGGAGCCGGCGCAGTTATGTGGTGTGCGTCGCAGGTGAATCCGTAGCCTGCGATTTCGCCGTATATTTTGGCATTCCTTGCCTTAGCATGCTCAAGCGTCTCAAGAACCATCATTCCGGCTCCCTCGGCCATTACAAAGCCATCCCTTTCAACATCAAAAGGTATAGACGCTCGTGCAGGATCGTCTTTAGTTGACAGTGCCGTCATGGCTTCGAATCCAGCCACTCCAAGAAGTGTTACAGCTGCCTCTGTACCCCCTGCGACTATGATGTCGGCATACCCGTACTGCAAATTCCTCAATGCCTCACCGACTGCATTAGTTCCCGACGCGCAAGCCGTAACAACGGTGTTGCAGAGACCCTTTGCCCCAAGAGCTATCGCAACATTTCCCGAAGCCATGTTGACGATCGACATAGGTATGAAAAATGGGGATATGCGCTTTGGCCCCCTGCTTTGCAACTTTCCTGCCTGCTCCTCTATTGTTCCGAGTCCGCCTATTCCCGAACCCACTATTACGCCCATGCGTTCCGGATTGTAATCGGCTTCCTTGAGTCCGGAGTTTTCAAATGCCTGCGAAGAGGCCGCTATGGCGAATTGTGTATATCTGTCCATCCGCTTGGCTTCTTTTTTGTCTATATATTTAACCGGATCGAACCCCTTTACTTCTCCGGCGACATTTACTTTGATTCCGCTGGCATCGAATCCGGTTATGAAATCTATTCCGGGCTTTGTTTTTTTTATGCTTTCCCATAATGTTTCAATATCGTTTCCTATCGGGGAAACGGCTCCCATTCCTGTTATTACAACTCTTTTTTTCATATTCATCCTCCTTACATCACCATGCCGCCGTCGACATGAAGCACTTGTCCCGTAACATAGTCTGCAGAATCAGAAGCCAGAAAAACGACAGCTTCTGCAACGTCTTCAGGCAATCCAAGCCGTCCGAGCGGTATACCCGAAACCATGTCTCCCTTTGCTTTTTCAACAAGGGCTTTTGTCATATCCGTTTCTATAAATCCAGGCGCGACTGCATTTACGGTAATATTTCTGCCGGCAAGTTCCCTTGCCGCGGATTTTGTCATTCCTATCACACCGGCCTTCGATGCCGAATAATTTATCTGTCCGGCATTTCCCGCAACTCCCACAACGGAAGCCATATTGATAATTTTGCCCGACCTCTGCTTCATCATTATTTTGGCGGCGTGTTTTATGCAGTTGTAGCTGCCTTTCAGATTGATTCTTATGACTGAATCAAAATCCTCGTCTTTCATTTGGATTATCAGTTTATCCTTTGTTATTCCGGCGTTGTTGACCAGAATGTCAACGGATCCGAAAGTATCCTTTGCTATTTTCATGAGTTCCTTTGCATCGTCCGGATTTGAGACATCGCCTTTGGCCTTTACAGCCTTTATTCCTTCTTTTTCAAGCGACTCGATCAATTCGTCCATGGCAATGTCATTGCTTCTGTAGTTTAGCACCAAATTTGCTCCGGCTTTCCCGAGCCGAACGGCTACAGCCTTTCCTATTCCCCTGCTTGCCCCCGTGATTACAGCCGTTTTCCCCTTCAACATGCCTTATCACCTATCTTTCCTTTTTTTTTAGTGGTCAGTCGATTTATGCTTTCAATTGTAACATTCGCCTTGGGCGAAAGTGTTTCAACTGCTTTTTCGAGTGATTTGACGTCCTCTATGTTGATTATCCTGAGCTTAACTTTTTCCTTCCTGCCTATTTTCTTTATGAATCCGCTGAGAGTCTTTCCGGGACCTATTTCAACAAAGGTGTCTACTCCGTCGTTTACCATCCTCTGAATGCTTTTTTCCCATTGAACCGGCTTCATCACCTGATTCTTAAGAATGTCCTTTATGTGGTCCTTGTGTTCAATGTATTCAGCAAAGACATTCGATACAATGGGAATATTCAAATCCTCAAAGTTTATACTCTTGAGTTCTTCAGCCAGCTTGTCGGCTGCGGGCCTGAGCATCGAAGTGTGGAAAGGGGCGCTTACTTTGAGAGGAGCCACAAGCTTTGCCCCTTTTTCTTTTGCAAGTGCGGAAGCCTTTTCAACAGCCTCTATTTCCCCGCCTATTACAATCTGACCGGGGCAATTGAAATTTGCGCATTCGACAATTCCGTACTGTTTGGCTTCGTCTACGGCTTCCTGAACTTTTTCCTCATCCAAGCCTATTATGGCAGCCATGGTCCCCTTGCCTTGGGGCACGGCATCCTGCATGTATCTGCCGCGTTTCTTGACAAGCTTTACCGCGGCGGCAAAAGCAAGCGCTCCCGCAGCAACCAACGCAGTATATTCTCCAAGGCTGAGTCCTGCAACAACATCTGGCTTCAAGCCCTTTTCCTCGGCAGCCTTTAGTGCGGCCATGCTTGTGGTCAGAA
The DNA here is from genome assembly GCA_035269385.1 of Clostridia bacterium. Lineage (GTDB taxonomy): Bacteria > Bacillota > Clostridia > Peptostreptococcales > BM714 > BM714. The sequence goes on along the minus strand of DATFJE010000006.1, from coordinate 4,079 downwards.
CCGCCGGCTGGGTGTTTTCTGTCAAATTCAGTTCATCCTGGTTTCCCTCGGTTACCATCTTAGTCAAATCCATTTCCAAAGCCTCGTCGGCTTCATCGAATATGTCCTTGCTGCTTTTATATTTCTCTATAAGGTCTTTTCCCATGCCTATATATTGAGATCCCTGGCCGGAAAATAAAAATCCTATTTTGCCCATATCGAGCCCTCCTAAATGTTAAAATCCTTTGCATTGTCAAGAAGAATCTTGAGTTCCCCGAACATCTCCTCGATTATTTCCGAAGCAGTCTGTTCTTTTTTTACGAGTCCTGCGATTTGTCCGCTCATTATGGAACCCATCGATACGTCCCCGAGACATGCCGCTTTGTGCAAAGCCCCCCTGCCAAGTTCTTCATACTTTTCGGCAGGTACAGATTCTTTGTCCATTTTTTTATAGATTCGGGCAAGCTTGTTTTTGAGAACCCGAACCGGGTGTCCCGTAGGTCTTCCCGTGACAAGCGTGTCTATATCCTTTGCATCGAGTATCTTCTTTTTGTAGTTGTCATGGACATTGCATTCCTTTGCAACAAGAAAACGCGTACCCACCTGAACGCCTGAGGCGCCCATCATCAATGCCGCCGCAATTCCTCTTCCGTCTGCAATTCCTCCGGCAGCAACTACAGGTATGTCAACGGCGTCGACCACTTGCGGCAAAAGACACATCGTGGTCAATTCCCCTATGTGGCCTCCTGCTTCAGTTCCTTCGGCAATTAGAGCGTCAACACCTGTTCCCTCCATGCGCTTGGCCAATCCTACGGAAGGTACAACCGGTATTATTTTCACATCGTTTTCGCGCCACTTCTTGATATATTTGCCGGGGTTTCCGGCTCCTGTAACTATGACCTTGACTTTTTCTTCCCATACAACCTCTGCAACCTCTTCCACAAAAGGACTTAGGAGCATGACGTTGACCCCGAATGGCTTGTCCGTCAGGGTTTTCGCTTTTCTTATTTCTTCTTTTACCCATTGGCCGGGCGCATTGCCCGCTGCTATTATTCCCAGGCCTCCGGCATTTGATACCGCGGCGGCCAACTTTGCATCTGAAATCCAGGCCATTCCCCCCTGGATTATTGGATAATCTATCCCAATCAAGTCCTTGAATTTTTTATTTGCCATCGAAACCTCCCTTTCCAGAGTATGCCTCTGATGGATTATTTGTTCGCTTCCACATATCGGACTACATCTCCGACTGTAAGAAGTTTTTCCGTTTCTTCTTCTTCGACTTCTATTTCAAAAGCCTCTTCGACAGCCATCACAACTTGAACTATGTCCAAGGAATCGGCGTCCAAATCGTCCTTTATGTTGCTTTCCATCAACACTTCTTCAGCTTCGACTCCCAATTCATCCACCAGAATTTTCTTGATTTCTTCAAATATCATTGTTTTTCTCCTTTTTTGTTTTGATTTTAGTCAAGTTGCCATTCCACGAGTGCAGCTCCCCATGTGAGTCCGCCTCCGAATCCTACAAAAATAAGCTTGTCTCCCTTTGAAAGCAAACCCTTCTTTGCCATTTCATCCAAAGCAATCGGTATGCTGGCAGAAGATGTATTCCCAAACCTTTCGAGGTTTACATAGAATTTTTCCTTTTCAAATTTCATTTTTCCCGCAACATACTCGAACATTCTGTCGTTTGCCTGGTGAGGAACTATATACTTTACTCCGTTTAGCTCAACTCCTGTCCCGTCAAGAACATCTTCCAGAGCTTTCCTCATTATTCGCGTAGCAAATTTGAATATTTCTTTTCCGTTCATGGATAGATAGTTTTCTCCGTTTTCCGGAATTTCCATGAAAGGATTGACTACATTTCTGGATTTCGAAACCAGATTTCCTTCAATGTCACCTTTCGAGCCTGTAACCGTATTTATTATTCCGTGCTCGGCCGATGCATTCAGAACAACTGCTCCGGCTCCGTCTCCGAACAGGACGCAGGTGTTTCTGTCTTTCCAGTCTATTACCTTTGACATTACCTCAGAACTTACAACGAGAATTTTTTTCGCCTTGCCTGCTTTTATGAAGCTGTCCGCAACATCCAATCCATAAAGGAATCCAGAGCATGCCGCCGAAACGTCAAAAGCCGCGGCATTTTCCGCCCCCAGCCTTCTTTGCACCAGACAAGCCGTTGCAGGCGTAAAATAATCCGGAGTCAGTGTCGAAAGAATTATCATATCCAGGTCCTCCGGGCTAATTCCCGCATTTTCAAGGGCCGCTTCCGACGCCTTGAGCGCCAGGTCCGACGTATTTTCCCCTGTCGATATTCTTCTTTCCTTTATTCCGGTTCTGGCTCTGATCCATTCATCGCTTGTTTCAACCAATTTCGACAACATGTGGTTGTCCACAATTTTTTCAGGAACATAAGTGCCTGTGCCAATGATGTTGGCGTAATTCATCCAGCCACCCCTTTCTATTTGTCTTCTTGATATTTCTTTTTAAAATATTCATTTAGATTGTCAAGCGCTTTTATCAGCTGCTTGTTATCCTCTATTTTCAAATCTTCCATAACTCCGTTTACCATGCCTTCATGGAATCTTGCATGCATTAGATATGCTTCCTTGCCTTTGTTAGTCAAATTTATTTCCACAATCCGCCGATCCTTCTCATTCCTGTTTCTTTCGACATATCCCTTTTTGACCAGACGATTGATGGACGTAGTGAGTGTTCCGATGGTAATATTGAGTTTTTTTGCCACAACACTCATGGATTGTGGTTTCCCCAAACCTATCTGCTCTATTGTATGCATCTCGGTCATGGACAAAAGACAGCCCATTCGCTTGAGTTCCTTCTCCTCTATGTTGAGAATGTTCCAAAACAGCTCAACCAGTATTTCGTTTAAAACTCTTGAAGTATCAGACAAAAACCGCCACCTCCTTAAGCATTTGTACTTATCCGGCAATGCTTTGATATTCAAAGTATTATTGCTTTGACTTTCAAAGTATATACCGGATCAAATTCTTTGTCAATATTTTTCCATTGCCCAAAGGTTGACAGAAAAACACCTTTTGCTTATACTTTGAATATCAAAGCATTTAAAACAACTTTAAAGGAGAATATAAATTTGAAACTTAAACCATTGACAATAGATGATTTGACTGCCCGAATACCCATAATACAGGGAGGCATGGGAATAGGGGTATCAATGTCATCACTGGCATCAGCCGTCGCAAATGCCGGAGGAATCGGAGTAATATCAGCCGCCCAGGTGGGCTTTCGAGAGCCGGATTTCGAAAGCGACAACGACGCGGCAAATCTCAGGGGACTGAGAAAAGAAATACAGAAGGCCAAAAGCATAAGCCCCGACGGAATACTGGGCGTGAACATAATGACCGCAACCAACAATTACGCCGAACAGGTTCGTGTCTGCGTCGAAGAGAAAGTCAATCTTATCATTTCAGGAGCCGGACTTCCTACAAACCTTCCCGATATGGTTAAGAATTCGGTAACAAAAATAGCTCCCATTGTATCCTCAGCCAAGGGAGCGAAAGTGATAACAAAGCTTTGGACGAAAAAATACAACTATCTCCCAGACCTTGTGGTAGTCGAAGGGCCAAAAGCGGGAGGCCACCTGGGCTTCAGTCCCGAAGTCCTTTCCAAGCCAGTTCTGCCAAGCCTAAAGGATATAGTTTCGGGCGTGATTGAAATCCTCAAGCCTTTCGAGGAAGCCTTCGGCAAGAAAGTTCCAGTTGTCGCCGCCGGCGGAATTTATACAGGAAAAGAAATCGCCGAATTCATAAAACTGGGTGCCTCGGGGGTGCAGATGGCCACCCGTTTCGTTGCAACCGACGAATGCGACGCCCACAAAAATTTCAAGGAAGCGTATGTAAATGCGAATGAAGATGAAATAAAGATTGTGGTAAGTCCACTCGGAATGCCGGGAAGGGCCATATACAACAAACACGTCAAGACAGTCGAGGAATCCGGAAAGAAAATCAAGAAGTGCTTCAGGTGCCTCAAGGCCTGCAATCCGGCTACGGCTCCGTATTGCATAACAGAAGCGCTTGTAAAGGCCGTGGAGGGCGATGTGGAGGACGGACTGGTATTCATAGGATC
>DATFJE010000005.1:0-9980 GCA_035269385.1 Clostridia bacterium | reverse complement strand
GACAAAATAATAGTCATGAACCTCTCCGGAAGGGGAGACAAAGACGTCAATCAAATAATGGCACTCCTTGATGCATAATTTAAAATAGAGAAGAGGCTCCGGATATTCGGAGCCCCTTCTCATTTCAATTGTTCTTATTGTCATTCCTTCCACGGATCTCTTAAATTGCCGAGGGGATAGTATGGAATCATGTTTTCTCTCAGCCACTCGAGAGCGTCAACGGGAGTCATTGCCCAATTGGTTGGGCAAGTCGAAAGAACTTCTACAAAAGAATATCCCTTTCCCTGCAATTGGCACTCGAAAGCCTTCTTTATCGCTTTTTTCGCCTTTCTTACATTTGCCGGACTGTCCACCGACACCCTTTCAACGAATGCCGCGCCTTCAATGGTAGCCATTATTTCAGCCATCCTGAGTGGATTACCGGCCTGTTTGGCGCTTCGTCCGTCCTGGCAGGTGGTAGCCCTCTGCCCGATGAGCGTGGTGGGAGCCATCTGCCCCCCTGTCATTCCATATATTGCGTTGTTGACAAAAATGGTAGTGATGAGTTCGCCCCTATGCGCCACATGCACGGCTTCGGCGGTTCCTATTGATGCAAGGTCCCCGTCTCCCTGGTAGGTGAACACAACAGAATCTGGAAGATAGCGTTTTGCTCCGGTAGCCACGGCAGGAGCTCTTCCGTGCGCGCATTGCTGCATGTCGCAGCTGAAATAGTCGTAATTAAGGCCAGAACATCCTACAGAAGCCATTCCAATTGCATCTCCTATGACATCAAGCTCTTCTATGATCTCGGCGACAAGCCTGTGTATTATTCCATGCGTGCAGCCCGGACAATAATGGAATTCAACGTCTGTAAGTCCTTTAGTTTTGCCGAATACTATAGCCATTATCTGCCACCCCCGATCATTGACTTGGCCACATCCACAATTTCCTTTGGCTTGGGTATTACGCCACCGGCTCTGCCATAGAACCTGGTTGGAAACCTTCCCTTGTTGGATATCTCAATATCATCCATTATCTGACCTTCGCTCATCTCTACTCCGATTATTCCTTTTGCCGTTTCAGGTATCTCATCAAACGCCTTCTTGGGAAATGGATAGAGGGTTATGGGTCTTATGAGCCCGGCGGTTATGCCTTCCGCTTCCAAAAGGTCAATTGCGTTTTTCACTATTCTTGACGTCGTACCGTATGCCACGAATACGATTTCAGGGTTTTCCATCTTATACATCTCGCATCTTGCTTCGTCTTTCTCCATCATTTCGTACTTTGCCTGGAGCTTGTCGTTTAAGACCTCAAGTTCCTCGGGATCCAAACGAAGCGAGTTTATCACATTGTGCTCTCTTTTGCCCTTGGTTCCGGATGCCGCCCATGTTTTCTCTTTCAGCTTTCGCTTCGACCTCTCTCTGAACTCCACCGGCTCCATCATCTGACCTATCATGCCGTCTCCGAGAACTACGACAGGATTTCTGTAATAGTCAGCCACATCGAATGCCTCCATCACAAGATCTGCCGCCTCTTGAACATTCGCAGGCGCGTACACCAGTGTTCTGTAGTCCCCGTTTCCGCCTCCGCGCGTAGCTTGGTAATAGTCGCACTGCGAAGCCTGGATGCTTCCAAGCCCGGAGCCTCCCCTCACCATGTTCACGATTACCGCCGGAAGTTCGGCACCCGCTATATACGATATTCCCTCCTGTTTGAGTGAAATGCCCGGAGATGACGAGGATGTCATGACTCTCGCACCCGCTCCCGCGGCACCGTAAACCATGTTTATGGCAGCAACCTCGCTCTCTGCCTGAACAAACACTCCTCCCGCCTTCGGCAACTCTCTCGATAGATACTCGGGAACTTCATTCTGCGGGGTTATGGGATATCCGAAGAATGCATCGCAACCGGCTCTTATCGCAGCCTGCGCAACAGCCTCGTTGCCCTTCATCAACATTTTTGCCATAAGCTTTTACTCCTCCTTTTCCAAAACCGCTCTTATTAAGACTTTTTCACGCCGTCTTAAGTTTTGAATTTTCAGTTAATTATATAATATCAGTTTATCGCGCTTTATTAAAGCTTTTTACCCTTCTCGTCCTTACAGCCTTTCTTGCGGCATGGCTAGAGGAAGAATCAACTGATAGAAAAAATATACAAAAATCAAAAAAAACAAGGGAATAAGCAATGGCTCCGCAGCGATTTTTCTTTATGCACACGGAATAAAGCTTTCCCTTTTGCCTATGCCGGCAATATATTTCTGTTTAAAATACATGTTGGCGATTAAGATTGTCCTATTCTTTTTGCTATCTCCAGACGACACCGTAATTATTCAAGTTCTTGGGCTTTTCCTTGAACGAAAAACCGTCAACATCGTCAATGTGGCAAAACCACATTCCTATGTTCTCTTTAGTGTTGTTGTACATTATTTCGGCATTGCTGAGGTGGATATACTCACATATGCAATTCTCTTCTTCCCCTGTTTTTTCAACATCCTTGAAAATGGAATTGAGAGAACTTTTATTTATTTCGTTTATGTTTTTATTCTCTCTGATCAACGAAAGATATTCTTCTGAACTTATAAGGTTTCCCTTGATTATCAAGCCCCTGTTGTTGATTGTTATATATAGGTCCGTCAATCTCACATTTTCTCCATTTATTGCTTTGTTTATTTCATAGATAAAATCGTGCCTCATGTAAAAACCCTCCCAATACGATTATATATATTTAGGGTTTCTACAAAAATTTCCATATTCCTTCTTGTTTTAGAATATTGTTCCATTTTTTATGCCGGTCCGCGTAATTCAAAATCAATTTGCATTATTCCTTAAAAAGACAGGACGAATACCTCAAGCATGCTTCACAATCCCATTAACACAATGCGGTCAATATATTTATTCGCTTTGTAAAAGCTCTATGAACATATCGACTATATCAGGATCAAATTGAGTCCCCGAGCAGCGTTTCAATTCCTTGATTGCGCTTTCTTTTCCAATAGCCTTCCTGTAGGGCCTGTCGCTTGTCATTGCGTCATACGCGTCCGCAACAGCAAGAATCCTGCATTCTACCGGTATGTCTTCACCTTTCAATCCAAATGGATACCCCGATCCGTCAAACCACTCGTGATGCTTGTGTATGAAATCAGCAATGTGTTCCAAATCGGGCATGGAATTGGCTATCCTGTAGCCTATCTCGGAATGCTTTTTCATCTCCTCGAACTCTTTTTCGGTGAGGGATCCCGGCTTGAGCAATATGCTGTCTCTTATGCCTATCTTTCCTATGTCGTGGAATTTCGCCAAAAAAGCAAGGTTGTTGAGTGAACTTTCCCTGAAGCCGAGCCTCTTCCCTATTTTTAAGCAATAGTCCTCAAGCCTTCTTGCATGTGATTCAGTCTCAAAGCTCCTGACTTCAAGCATATTTGTCAAAAGGGATATGTCTCCATTGTTTCTTGTATATCTGTGGCTGGTTTTTTCCCTGTACATCTCGTCGTCAGCAAACTTGTAAAGCTCCCTCATGCTCTCGCCGTCGACATGTCGCAAAGCATAACCTATCGAAAGGCTGGTCGGAACAAATGCGTATTTTACATTCCTGCTTTTCAGGTCGTTTTTGATTTTTTGCTTCAAGGCCTCCAATTGGCTCAATGTCGCGTCTTTCAAAATGATTGAGAATTCATCTCCGCCAATTCTCGCAAGTACCGCTCCTTCCGGCAGATTCGATTTCAAGATTTCCGAAACCAACTTTAGATATTCGTCTCCCGACACATGGCCCAAAATATCATTGTACAGTTTAAGAGCATCCACATCGCAAACAAATACAGCAAAATTTCCTTTCTCTTTTTCCATATGGTCAAGTTCCCGCTCAAAATAATTGCGGTTGTATATTCCTGTCAAAGAATCCTTTATGCCCAATTCATAAAGTTTCTTTCTTGAAAGATTCAGCTCCGTTATATCCCTTGTTACAACCAGAATCAATTCTTCATTTATCCATGCCAACCGGATTTCATATTGCAAGTCATAGCCCATCTCTTCAAGGCCGCTTTCGAAATTCATAGTGCCTTTCGGTCCGATCTCATTAGAATCGCATTGAAAATTTATCGATTTACCCATTTCTATGAACTCTTCGAGTTTACCCTTGTATAGTTTTGCCAGTCCCGGAGGGAAAACCTCTTCCAATGATTTGTCTCCGAATTCAATTCCCGTAAATGCTTTGGTCTTTTCCATCTCTATCATGTTTTTAATGAAAACTCCCTCCCGGTTCAAAATAAACATCATATCCGGAATGGAATCCAACACGGCCTCAAGCCTTTCCGCCAATTTCTTTTTGTCTACAAGCACTGCCTCAAGCTTCTTTGTTTTTTCCCCAACCTGTTTTCTTGAATAAAGACTTACGCCGAAGCTCAAAAGGAGAAGAGCGATCATTCCTCCTGCCAAAAATATAATAGTCCTTTCCATCTCTTCGCTTATTCCCGCACTTTTGCCCTTCCATTTTTCATATATTTCATCCGTTTCGGCCTCTTCGATCAAATTGAATCCAAAATTGATGAATGTCAAAAGCTTAGTATCTCCCTTCTTTATTGCACGATAAAATTGATTGGAGTACATGGGCGGTATATGTCGGAATTCTTCCTGCAATCCGGTTTTGTATAAAAAATATCGCGCGGGCTGGTCGTCCATAACAAACATTGAAACCTCGCCGTTTTCGGCAGCTTCAATCAAGGCTTCGTAACTCTCGTATTCGTCTATTTTTTCCAGACCTTTTTCTTTCATTATTTCTATGGAGTAGTCGCCTTTTTTAGTGGCTACGGAAAAGGCCCTCGCCGATCCGATGTCATTTATCCCCGAAATATTCTTGTGGAAGTAGAGGGATGTGTCTATTTGTGTATACGGCATTGTAAAGTCGTAAAGTTTTTCCCTTGTTTCATTCTTGAAAATAGTGTCAATCACATCGTATTTTCCGCTTTGCATCTCTTCCTGGGCAAGTCCCCAGTCCATCCCGCAGATCTCGACTTCTCTTCCGGTCTTCTCTTCAAACAGTTTCCACATGTCTACGCTTACGCCGACCAATTCTCCTTCCTCATTTCTGAATGCATAGGGAGGATAATTGTCGTCCATTACAACCCTGAGAGGTTCCTCTGCGGCATATGCCGGCAAAAGCATTGCCGCAATTATTAAGATGGCTGCAATGGCCACAATTGAGATCTTTTTCATTTCTAATCCCTTCTTTTCGCTTGCCTGAAAGTCCATCCCCTGCTCCATTGGAAAGACGTTTCACCGCTTCGCATCCGTTTCCGGCTAATTTATTACAGAGCATTTGATTTTCCGTGTCTGGAATTGATGACATTCTTTATTCGCATACATTACAAGTTTACATCATTCCGCATTCTCTGTCATGTATTTCAATTCAATTTACAATCACCAGCTTCACACTGAGTGTTCACTCCAACAGCGATTAGGGTCATATTAGCGCAGCAGGACTTATGTCTCTTTGCCGACATTCGTATTTCCACATTGTTTCTTCTGTTCATTGTTTTTTTGTTTTTTTGTGTCATTGAGGTATAATGAGAATAATATTCAAATCATTCGGAGGTGGAAAAATGGTCGAATCGCTTAAGTACATGCAGAAAATAGATACCGGAGACCACTTGGTTCTTTTATACAGAAATGAAGGAATAGGAAAAATTGTAGCATCTTTCATTGCCGAGAGTCTCGCCCGCAATGAAAGATGCATGTATATAAATGGAGACACCGACACCGATGGAATGCTTGAATTCCTTTCCAGGCTCATTGATGTAAAGCAGGCCTTAGATGAAGGCCGGCTTTTCATACTCGACAAGTCCGAAGCCTATTCGAAGCACGGAATTTTCATCCCCGATAAAATGGTGGATTTATTGAAGTCCGAAAGCAAGAATGCAATCCGAGACGGATTTTCAGGGCTCGCCGTAACCGGAGAGCTCAGCTGGGTTCTCGACTACGAAGACGGAAGGGAAAAGATTATCGAATACGAGTGGAAACTCAACGACAGAGTTTTCAACGGCCATCCCGTTACCGCCCTGTGCCGATACAATATGAACAAATTCAGTCCAAGCATGATAAAGAGCATAATCGAGCTTCATCCCTTCATAATATATGACGGTATGATAAACGAAAATCCTTTTTATGTGGAGCCAGAAGGCTACAGAGACAACAAAATAGAGGAATACGAAGTCATGTCATGGCTTAAAAATATAAACCATTTCACAAAAACCAAGAGCAAATTCATAAGCGACATCGAAAAGAAAGAGTTGGAATATCAGGACCTTTTCAACAAGATTCAAGACGGCATATGCGTTTCTGAAGTAAATGATTCAAAAAAAGAAGTCATTATAAAAAAAGCCAACAAGGCCGCCGAAAAGCTAAGCGGCTACACGACAGATGAGCTTATTGGAAAGAACATATCATCTCTGGACCCCACACCCGGATTGGCAGATTTGGCTTCAACCGTTCCTTTAGGTTTTGAAACAACCTTTGAGTCGGAGCTGATTAAGCGTGACGGGTCTGCTGTCGCTGTTGAAATAAACACAAAGCTCTATGAGGAAAACAGCAAAAGATATATTTTGACCGTTGCAAGGGACATATCAATAAGAAAAAAATATGTAGAGGACATACTCGCCACCATAACCAATTTCCTCGAAATCCACGACGAGTATACAAAGGGCCACAGCGAAAAAGTCGCATTGCTTGCAAAGCAAATAGCAAAAGCAATGCGACTCCCGCCCGAAATAATCAATGAAGCCTATTTGACAGGTCTTGTTCACGACATAGGGAAAATGTTGATTCCTGAAAACATATTGAACAAGGCGGGAGAACTGAGTGTTGAAGAGTATGGCAAAATAAAAAAGCATCCTGAATGGGCCTATGATGCGATTATAAAAAATGAAGCATTGAGTGAAATTGCCAAAAACGCAAAGCACCACCATGAAAGATGGGACGGTAAAGGCTACCCTGAAGGACTCAAAGAAAACGAAATACCCATAGTTTCACAAATACTCATTGTCGCAGACGCATACGAAGCTATGACCTCGGAAAGATCTTATAAAAAAGCAATGGACAAAAACTCTGCTGTAAGAGAATTGCTGGCATGTAAAGGAACCCAATTCCCACCCGATATTGTAGATGTCTTCATTGAAAAAGTATTGAAATAGTTTTTAGAGAAAAGCAGGACTCTTTCTCGATTATGAACCATATATCAATCGAAAAGAGATCCTGCCTTTTTTTACCATTCTTATATTCTTTTTTGCTTTGAATAACCAGTCTTACTCCTTAATCTTGCTTTCAACTTCATTGATTTTTTTAGCAGCCCATTCTCTTCCTCCAAAACCGAAAGCTATGGCTGCCGCTACAGCAAACGCTCCAACAAAGAAAATGAAGGCATATTCGATTATGTTTTCAGCAAGTCCCATCTGGCTGAGTCCCATAGTGGTTGCAAGCAACAATACGGCCACCTTAGCTATGAGCGCCAAGGATTTCGAGCTTTTTGCCTTTGAATTCCGGATTAACCCGGATATCAAGTTCGCTACATACAGTCCCAATCCTATGATGATTACTCCTATGAGCACATTCGACGCAAGAATAACAACTTTTTCTATCAATCCTGAAATCTTGGCAAAACCTATAACATCCGCAGCTTCTATTGACGCGAATAGAATTATGGCTATCATCACCAGCTTGCCCGCGAATACAGAAAGCTCCATTCTGGATTCCTTAAGTCCTAGAATGGACGGGATTCTATTGAAGCCTATTTTCGCCAGTATGCCTCCTATGAGCTTACCCACAATCTTTCCAATGAAGTATGCAAACACTACAATGATTATTGCCGAGAATAGAACGGGTATAAAGTTGAAAATTCTTGCAAGCATGCTGGTTGCAGGCAATGCAATACTTTCAAGATTCAAAATGTTTAAAGCGGATATGATTATCGGAATCAAAATAACAAAATATACTATCGTTCCGTGCAATTCCGACAAACTTGTTTCTTTCCATTCAGTAGTAATTCCTTCAGATTTACCGAAATTGTCGACTTTCATTGCCTTGAGCAGATTCACTACTATGTTTTTCACAAACTTCGCGATGAATATCCCGATTGCGACGCGCCCGCTATTGCGGACATATACAATCATTTAGGCTCAAAGTTTTTTAAGGATTTCAATGACTCCTTCGATGGCGTGTCTACGGACTCAACTACTCTTTTACGGGATGATCTGAGCATATTTGAATAAAACTGCCATAGGTCTTCCACTTAATCTTTTCCATCAATATTAATATTTTAGTAGCTTGTCGTATTGTGGTTTTCCATTGTACCACTTCTCGCCAATTTCGTTTAATTGCAAAAGCTTCGGGTAAATATCGTAATGAAAAAGCAATTAAAATTTACAGTTTGAAAGGGGTGTCTAAATGAGCAATGGGAAATGCCCTGTCACCGGAGCGACAGGCAAAAGAAAAACCAGCGGGACCTCCGTCAAGCAGTGGTGGCCCGACCAACTGAACCTGAAAATACTTGGGCAGAATTCGGACAAGATAAATCCCATGGACGAGGATTTCAACTACGCCCAAGAATTCAGCAAATTGGACTATTGGCAGCTCAAACAGGATTTGTACGACCTTATGACCGACTCTCAGGACTGGTGGCCTGCAGACTACGGCCACTACGGAGGCCTCTTCATAAGGATGGCCTGGCACAGCGCCGGAACCTACAGGAAGGGCGACGGCCGGGGAGGCGCGGCCACAGGCAATCAGCGGTTCGCTCCGCTTAACAGCTGGCCGGACAATGCCAACCTGGACAAGGCCAGGCGGCTGCTTTGGCCTATAAAGAAAAAATACGGAAAAAGTATTTCTTGGGCCGACCTCATGATTCTTGCAGGCAACTGCGCCCTGGAGTCCATGGGCTTTAAGACCTTCGGCTTCGGAGGAGGTCGCGAGGACATATGGGAGCCCGAGGAAGACATAAACTGGGGCGAGGAGACAGAGTGGCTCGGCGAAAAAAGGTATTCCGGAGGCCGCGAGCTTGAAAATCCCCTTGCGGCGGTTCAGATGGGACTCATATATGTAAATCCGGAGGGTCCAGACGGAGTCCCCAACGCATTGGCTTCGGCAAAAGATGTGCGCGAGACCTTTGCCCGCATGGCTATGAATGACAAGGAAACCGTCGCGCTCATAGCGGGCGGGCACACCTTCGGAAAATGCCACGGTGCGGCAAGCCCCGAGCATGTCGGTCCGGAGCCCGAAGGAGCCGACCTTGCGTACATGGGTCTCGGCTGGAAAAACAGCTACGGCTCAGGCAAGGGAGACGAAACAATAACAAGCGGAATAGAAGGTCCCTGGAATCCTACTCCCACAAAGTGGGACATGGGCTACTTCGACACCTTGTTCGGATACGACTGGAATCTCGAAAAAAGTCCCGCAGGAGCATGGCAGTGGGTGCCTTCCGACCCTTCAGCCCACAACATTCCTTCTGCGCATGGAACAGGCAAGCAGCCTCCCATAATGACCACTGCAGACATTTCGCTCAGGATGGACCCCGTGTACAAATCCATAGCCAAACACTACCACGAGCATCCCGAAGAGTTCGCAGACGCCTTTGCAAGGGCATGGTTCAAGCTTACACACAGGGACATGGGACCCTTATCGCGTTACCTGGGACCCGAAGTGCCGGATGAAAAGCTCATCTGGCAGGATCCAATTCCGGAAGCAGACCACGAGCCAATCGACCATGGCGACATAGAAAGCCTCAAGACAAAGCTTGTCGGGTCCGGACTTTCTGTTTCCCAGCTTGTTCAGACCGCATGGGCCTCGGCTTCGACCTTCAGAGGGTCGGACTTCCGCGGAGGAGCAAACGGAGCGAGAATAAGGCTGGCTCCCCAGAAGGACTGGGAAGTCAACATGCCGGAAGAACTATCCACTATACTTGCCGCCATTGAAGCCGTACAGAAGGAATTCAACGACTCGCAAGGCGGCGGCAAAAAAGTTTCG
>DATFJE010000004.1:0-5023 GCA_035269385.1 Clostridia bacterium | reverse complement strand
TTTTGGACGTCGTCTTTCATGATTCGTCCGTCTTTCTGTATGCTGGCTATGTTTACTCCCAGCTCCGCTGCGGCTATCTTGGCCATGGGAGACGCTTTTACGTTTCCTGCTGCAAGGACGTCTTTTTCGACTACTCTTCCGTTGGGGCCTGTGCCAGCTATCATTGCAAGGTCGACGCCTTTTTCTTTGGCTGTTTTCTTTGCCAAAGGAGATGCCAAAACGTATTCTCCCGGAGCTCTTGTTACCGCCGGCACACTTGCGGCTGCTGCTGCAGGTGCTTCTTCACTCGCTGCCGCCTCTTCCGGCGCGCTCGAGGGAGCTGCTCCGGCTTCTGCCATAAGGGCTGAGTAGTCTTCACCAGCTTCTCCCACTATTGCTATTGGCGCCTGCACCAATGCGTCTTCGTCTTGCGCCACGATTATTTTTAGCAGCGTTGTGTCGAATTCGGCCTCTATTTCGTTTGAAATCTTGTCTGTTGCCACTTCGAAAAATCTTTCGCCCTTCTTTACTTCCTGGCCTTCTTCGACGAACCATTCCACTATGGTTCCTTCTTCCATTGTAAGGCCCATCTTGGGCAATCTTATAAGTTCTGCCAATTCCTTTTCCCCCTATGCACATACGTATTTTTCAAACACTTTATAAAGCTACTTCAAAACTCCAGGCAACCAAAGGGTTACCGAAGGTACAAATGTGATTAGCATAAGTACAATAAAGCCAACAAGGAAGAAAGGTATTGTAGCCACAACGGCTTTTTCAAATCTTGCCTTGGCCAAATGGCTTCCAATGAGCAATGTGGCTCCTACCGGCGGAGTCAAAAGACCCAAACAAAGGTTGAAGGTCATTACAACGCCAAATTGAAGAGGCGTAACCCCTGCTATGTTAGCCAACGGAACAAGAACCGGTATCAAAATTATCATTGCCGCATTGGCTTCCATCAAACATCCTATCACCAGTAAAATCAAATTTATAAGCAAAAGAATTATTATGCTGCTATCCGTCATTCCCAGAATCGCATTGGATATTATTGTCGGGAGTTTGGACACCACCACTATCCAGCTTGATACTTTGGAAGTTGAAAGTATTATCATTATTGTTGATGTGACAACGGCCGACTTACTTAAAATACCCGGTATGTCTCTAATCTTTATACTTTTATATACTAAAAAGCTAATTAAAAATGCATAAACAACTGCAATAACCGATGCTTCTGTTGGTGTGAATATTCCCGAAAAAATACCGCCAAGAATTATAACCGGCATCATCAATGCCCCTATTCCGTCCTTTGTCGCTGCGATTTTTTCCTTAATCGGAGCTTTTTCGCTTGTCGGAAATTTCTTTTTCTTTGAAATTACAAAAGACAATGCAATCAGGGAAATACCCAGTATTACACCTGGTATCACTGCTGCTATGAACAAGTCGCTCACAGACATTGTCATCGCGGCACCATAAACAATCAAGGGTATGCTTGGAGGTATTATGGGTCCGCAAACAGCCGCAGAAGATGAAACAGCCGCGGCAAACTCAGCACTGTAACCCTCTTTTTTCATGGCTGGAATCGTAACCCCTCCTATGGCTGAAACAGTTGCTACAGCTGAGCCCGATATTGCTGCAAAGAACATTGACGCAACTACGGTTATAATTGCCAAACTGCCCTGAATCCATCCTATGAATGCTTTTGAAAATCTTATTATTTTTTTGTTGATTCCACCCGAGCTCATAACTTCCCCTGCCAGGATGAAAAAAGGTATTGCCAAAATAGGAAATGAATCTATTCCACCAAACATCTTCTGCGGTATTACAATAAGTGGAAGATTTCCGGCATAAATTATTGTCAACAAGGAAGATATTCCAAGCACAAAACCGATTGGCAGACCTAAAATAACGAGTGTCAATAGTGAAACAATCAGAATCGCAGCCATTTTATCCCTCCTCTACGACATTGTTTTCGTTTTTATTGAAATATGACTCTATGGTAAACATAAGCATAAGAATCCCACCTATCGGCAGAGCCAAATAAGGATAAGCCATAGGCATTCCCATGCCGGCAGATTTCTGCTTGAAAGTTATCCCTACCAAATCGAATCCATATTTTATCACAACTAGAAAAAATAATATAAGCAATGCATTTGTTATTACATTTAAAACCTTAACCAACTTCTTTGGCATCATATTTATAAAATAGTCTACTTTCATATGCGCGCACTTCCTTACAGCAACCGCTGATCCAAGCATTGTGAGCCATACGAATGTATATTTTGCCAATTCCTCCGACCAAGCATTGGCATTATTGAACACATATCTCATTATTACTTGAGTGAAAATGGCTCCCACCATTACAAAAAGCATAATTGACAGGATTATCATTATGGATTTTTCAATCTTGTCGAACAGCTTTTTTATTCTCATCCTATTTGTCCCACCTTTCAATGAATAGCCGGCAAAGAAACGTTTATTTCCTTTGCCGGCATTTGACTTGTTATTTTACAGCTTGAATCTTTTTAACAAGTTCTTGCAAGTTCGGGAATTCGGTTCCAAAGTCTTCCATTCTTTCATAGAATCCATCCATTTCAGGATAAACAACTTCTACGCCTTCTTCCTCAAACTTTGCGAGATACTCGTCTTCGCTGTCCTTGACCATTTGAGTCCTATACTGGCCGGCCTCTGCTGCCGCATCCCTTAGTATTTCTTGAATGTCAGCATCCAAGCTTTCGAAGTAATCCTTGTTGAAAATTATTACATCCGTACTGTAAACGTGGTTCGTTCTGATAAGGTAATCGCATACTTCATAGAATGCATTTGAATAGCAATACAATACCGGATTTTCCTGTCCTTGCACTGTTCCCTGCTGAATACCTGTGTAAATTTCGGAAGGATCCATCGGTGTCGGGGAAGCTCCGAGATATTCCCAAGTCTTCATATACATTTTAAGGCCCGGCGCTCTCAACTTGAGGCCTTCAAGATCTTCAGCCTTTTCAATCTTCTTGGTTGTCGTCATGACTCTGGCGCCCCTGTATGAGGGTCCTAGAAGGACGAATCCGCCCTGGTCTCCGACTGTCTTGAGCAAGTCTTGTCCTATCTCACCATTCATGACTTTCTCGTAGTGAGCCTCATCTCTGTATAAGAACGGATAAGCGTCAATTGCCGCCAATTCACTGTAAGGCTCAAGAGTCCCTATGCTCTCTCCGACAATCTGCACGATTCCAGGCTCCAAGCCTTCAATAGTGTCTCTCCATGCTCCGAGAGTCCCGCCTGAATACACTTCAACTTCAACTCGTCCTTCAGACTTTTCATTAACCAATTCTGCGAATTTAACCAAAGAAAGGTCTCTTGAATCACCAAGGGCACTTCCATTTGCCAGTTTCATGACAATCGGCTTTACAGCCTCTTCTCCTCCGCCTGCGTCTCCACCGGACTCCTTTGCACAACCTGCCAACACTGTGAATGCAAGCAATAATACCAAAGCCAAAGCTAAAATCCTATTTCTTTTCATTGCGATTTCCTCCTCTTTAATTTGTATTGTCAACAAGATGCATAAAGGCCATCGATAGCCTTAGTACATCGCATAACCGCCATCTACTGTAACCAGGCTTCCGGTGATAAATTGTGCATCATCCGATACAAGAAAAGCAATCAGTTCAGCAAGTTTTTCGGGTTTCCCTGCTGTTTTAAGCGGCAAATCATTCTTGAGTTCCTGGATCCTTGTTTCAGTCATGTTCTTTGTAATCAACGGGGTTATATGCAAACCCGGTGCAACTGTATTCACATATATTCCGAATTCTCCAAGCTCTTTTGCCAAGGCTTTAGTGAATCCGATGATTCCGGCCTTTGAAGTGGAATATGCCCCTTTTCCCAGCAGTCCGCCTCCACGCATTCCTGCTACCGAAGCAATGTTAACTATTTTTCCGTATTTTTGACCAATCATATGTTCTATTACCGCCTTAGAACAATTAAAAGCGCTGTTCAAATTCAAATCTATCTGTTTTTTCCATGTGACAGCATCGAGTTCCCTGAAACCGAGAGAGAGGTCCTTTCCCCCGCCAGCGCAATTTACAAGAATATCGATCTTTCCAAAGTCTTTGATTGTTTTTACACCGACTTCTTGAATGTCGGCATAATCTGTAACATTCGTCTTGTATGCTTCCACTTTCACATCATATTCCGACAATTTTTTTTTAATTTCCTGAAGCCCAATTTCATTGATATCCCATACAGCTATGTTGGCTCCATGTTCTGCAAGCTTTTTGCATATTGAAGCCCCTATTCCACTTGCGCCGCCCGTGACAATTGCATTTTTTCCCTTTAATCTCATTGGCTTCTCCTTTCATTGTTTTCAAATCATTCTTAATATGTTTTTTTATAGTCAGCACTATTATTTGAACATACCTTTGACGCCCTCAATGATGTCTTCGACCTTAGGTCTGTATGCGTTTTCAAGAGTCGGGCTGAAAGGAACCGGTGTAAACTTTGCCCCTACACGCACAATCGGAGCATCAAGATAGTCGAGGGCCTCTTCTGCAACTACAGCCGCGACTTCTGATCCGAGTCCTCCGACTTTTACTGCCTCGTGGGCTATGAGAAGCCTGTGGGTCTTCTTGACTGACTCTATTACTGTATCCTTGTCAAAGGGCGCAAGCGTTCTAAGGTCTATCACTTCAACGCTTATGCCTTCGGCTTCGAGCTTCTCTGCCGCCTTGTGGGCAAGCCCCATCATTATTGAGTAGGAAACGATTGTAACGTCTTTTCCTTCCTTAACTACTGCCGCTTTTCCGATTGGCACTATGAAATCCTCGTCCTCGGGAACTTCTCCCTTTTTCGCAAAAAGGTCCTTATTCTCGAAGTATATGATGGGGTCGTTGCTTTGTATGGCCGCCTTCAAAAGGCCTTTTGCATCGGCCGCATTCGACGGTGCGACAACCTTGATTCCCGGGATGTTGTTGAACCATGCCTCTATGCTCTGCGAGTGCTGTGCCGCGGCCGAGCGAATGAGTCCGTCCGGTGCCCTTATTACCATGGGGATTGTGGT
>DATFJE010000003.1:0-4284 GCA_035269385.1 Clostridia bacterium | reverse complement strand
ACCATAGCGCACGCAATAGAAAATCCGTTTCCTCCAAGCGGAAACCAGACGCTTAGGATGCTTGAGCATAACGGCGGGATTGCTGTTGCGGTAGCTGACGGTGAAATATTAGAGGCGCAGAAGATGATGGCGGAAACCGGGCTTTTCGGACAGCCTGCATCAGCCGTTCCATTTGCCGCTTTAAGGAAGCTCAGAAGAGCGGGGTGTATAAGCGGTGAATCCAGCGCAGTATGCATTCTGACGGGAAGCGGACTGAAATATACTGCGGCGCTTGCGAAACACAATCTGAAAAGCGAGGAATGCCCATTGGAAAACCTCAGCGATTTTATTGCAGAAAACTATTGAAGGGGCTGAATTTCATGGAAATAGAAAAAAGACTCGAAAAGCTTGGCATAAATTTGCCGGATCCACCGGCACCTGCCGCCCAGTATGTTCCTGCGGTTGTTTGCGGGGAATTCGCTTTTGTGGCGGGGCAGACGCCGAAAGAGGGAAGAGAGCTTGTCTATAAGGGAAAGGTTGGAAGAGACCTGACAGTTGAAGAAGGCGCAGATGCCGCACGCATATGTGCAATGAGATGCATAAGCGCAATAAAGGAAGCGATAGGGGATTTGGACAGAGTGGAAAGAATCGTCCAAATAACAGGTTATGTGAATTGCGGGGAAGACTTCGAAAAACATTCGCTGGTCATAAATGGAGCTTCGGATTTTCTGGAAAAAGTTTTTGGAGAAAAGGGAAGGCACGCAAGAGTAGCCGCAGGAGCCAATTCACTTCCCGGCAATGCGGCAGTTGAGATTCGGATGACCGCAAAGATAAAATGACAAAACAGCATGAAGAAATATAAAAAAGCCTTCGCGGCGTGAGCTGCGAAGGCTTTTTTGAAACCTTTCAAGATACCTGTTGACCGCTCTAAGCAGAAAGTTTTTCCATTGCGTCGATGAATGCATCGATGGGCTGGTCTCCAATAAGGTCCGGACCATCGTTGAAGACGATTTTGGGGACTCCGCTTACATTGAACTTTTGAGAAAGCTCTCCGAAGGTGTTGGCTTCTATCATCTCCGCATTGACATTCGGGTTGAGAAGGGCGATCTTATGAGCTTTTGAAACTGCTCCGGGACAATGAGGACAGCCAAGCGTAACGAAAACCTTTATGTTCACAGGCTTGTCGATATTTTTTATTCTTTGCGTCATTTCACTCGAAAGTTCCTGGCCAGCTCCCGAAACTTCCAATATTCCGGATATGAACGAGTTGATTTCATGACCCGCCGGGATTCCGTTGAATTTTATTCCTTTGTCTTTGTTTTCACCGTCAAGTAGAACGATTGAAGGAGTCAGCTCCACTCCCAATTCCGATGCTTTTGCACTTTCATCAACAATGTCGTAGACAGAGAGTGAAATCTTTTCGGAAAGTTCCGCCATTTCTTCCATATATCCTTTTGCATCCTCACAGGATTCGCAGCCTGCTTTATTCAAAAACAATGCGATTTTGACATCGTCCTTCATTGAATCAAAAATCCCCTTGATTTGTTTGCTGATATCTTCGTTTAAAAAAGCCATAACATTATACCTCCATTTTTTGTTTGTTTTAAAGTTTATTTATATAATCGTTAACGCTGAGGGCGGCCTTTGCGCCTTCCGCAGCGGAAATGACAATCTGTTTGTAATCGCCGTTTGTGACGTCACCGGCGGCGAAAATTCCCTTTGCGCTTGTTTCTCCGCGCGCGTCGACAATTATTTCACCCTTTTCGTTTGTATCCACAACATTCCCGAAGATTTCACTTTTGGGAAGATAGCCTATCTCAACAAAAAGACCGTCGGCCATTATTAGAATCTCCTTGTTGCTTTTTTTGTCGAGAGCTTTCACATGTGTGAAAAACTTTTCTCCTCCAACTTCCTTGATTTGGGTCTCCAGATAGACTTCCACATTGTCAAGTTCATTCAATTTGTCGATCAGTATCTTGTCGGCCCTGAATTGACTTCTATGAACTATTTTTACGGTGTTTGCAATCTTGGAAAGGTCGATTGCCGCTTCGACGGCAGAATTTCCACCTCCCGCAACAATGACATCCCTGCCTTCGAAAAGCGGTCCGTCACAAATAGCGCAATATGCGACGCCCTTTCCGGAATACTCCCTTTCTCCGGCCACATTAAGGTGTCTTGGTCTGCTGCCGGTTGAAATTATTACTGATTTGGCCTTGTAGGTTTTTCCATTGTCAGCAAGTATTTTTTTGAGGCCGGATCCGTTTTCAATCGATTCGACCAATGCGCCTGTAGTAGTGGGGACTGCATATCCCTTGACATGTTCCTCAAATTTATTCATCAGGTTTTGGCCCGAAAGACTTGCGAAACCAAGATAGTTTTCGACGGAAGAAGTGTCCATAACCTGTCCTCCCATGTGGCCTGCAATCATTCCAACATTCAAACCCTTGCGTTTTGCATAAAGAGCTGCATTTAGTCCTGCCGGACCTCCACCTAAAATTATGGAATCATAAAGCGTATCGGAATCAAGCACATTTTTCTTTTCATTTGAAATCCCATTAAGATTAAAATCCAATCCCATAGTTTTCTCCCTTCATTTCTCCTTGTTTCTGCTTATTATCTTGCATACGGACGACTCTCCCAGACCACCGAAAATTTCTCCTATTTCCCTCAGGGACAGAGTTGTCATCTTTCTCAGTTTAAGCAGTTCCCTGTTTCTCAATTGTTTGTTTGCCAAAAGCTGTTCGACTGTCAACCCTTGCCGTTCAGCCGCTTTTTCAAGTGCAAGGTTTCCCTGCGGGACAGAACGGACGCAATCAGTTCTGTTCTTGCATGAGGGACCGTCATCAAGGCAAGGTTTTTTTGTATTGCTGTCGAAGGTGACAAGATTCTCACGTTTTCCGCCTTCGGGCGTGAAATATAAATCCCCGTCCAAAAGCTTTCCGGTCAAGTCCGTTTTGAAGTCGCAGCAGGGTTTTTCTCCACTGATTGCATCCAAGACAGATTGAAGATCTTCGGGGGACTTCAACAAAGTGCTTTTGTAACGATCCTTGAAAATTTTTCCGCGTTCTTTCAATCGGTATGCGTAGCTGATGTTGATTGATTTCATTATTTTTGAAATATCGCTTCCATTGTCGTAGATTACAATTTTGTAGCTGCGTTCGTCCGAAAGGCAGTATCCGTATACCTTGAAATGGAACTGAGCCTTTTTTTCAAGACATATTTCAAGGAAAATGCGGCGGTCCATATCGGATTCGAACAAAACCTTGTTTTCAATGCAGAATTGCTGAACGAGATATGTTCCGAAAGGGATCTTTTCTCTTGCCTTTCTTGCCATTTGCATCACCTCGAAGTCAATGATATACCCTGAAGGGGTATATGTCAAGTACCGTCCCTATAGAATATTGGAAATCCCGATCCTGGTGCTGCAGAATCAAAAGATTTTGAAAAGAACAAAAGAACCTTCCAAATGAAAGGTTCTCTAGAGAAATCATCTCTATGTTTCAATAATTTTGAATTGTCAAAAGGTGGAATCCATTATCATCACGTCTGTTCCCGCAGTCGCAATCAGGCGGCCTTCGCTGTTTACAGCTTCTCCTCTCATGCTTACTATCGTCTTGCCGAGTGATACCATGCGGACTGTGACTGTCAATTCGTCTCCCTCGAATATGGGATAGTGGTAGCGGTTGTTGATGTCGATTGTAGCCATGAATTTTTTCCCGGCGGAATAGTAAGAAAGCGCCCCGAAAGTGTTGTCGAAGGCTGCGGTTATAAAACCTCCCTGCATTGTTTTTCTTGGATTGAGGTAGGAATCCAAAACAGGATATGAAACGGTCAAAAGTTCTTTGTGAATGTATTTTTTGAAAACAGGCTTCATGTTTGTCATGCAGGGGGCGAGCCCCTGATTTGACATTTCGGAATAGTCTTTTATCAAATCCTTAAGTATTGGATCCGTGTCCATGGAAGAGTCTCCTTTTTGCTGTTTCTTATAAGTATATTATTAATGGCATAAAAGAACAATAAATGAGCCAGGTTAAAAATTTAAAATGATCCGAATTGCTTGACCGGCTGCAGAAAAACACGTATTCTAAATGTAGGACAATTATACATAAAACGGAGCGAGGGAGGAAATGCAATGGATCCATTAAAACCGAAAAAAACATGTTGGGCAGTCATTGGCGGAGGAAATGGAGGACATGCTACGGCCGGATATTTGGCAATCATGGGATTTCCAGTAAGGATTTACGACATAGTTCCTGAAACAATCGAGGCGATAAACAAAAAAGGCGGAATCGAAGTCGATGGATG
>DATFJE010000002.1:0-5731 GCA_035269385.1 Clostridia bacterium | reverse complement strand
ACATCGGCTCAAAGGCTATCGGGAGACACAAGCATAAAAACAATCTATGTTCAGGCCGAGTCCAAGGATACAGTGGACGTAGCCAAAGCATATATGGAGAATTATCTCTTGAGGGAGTTTAAGGATGAAGATGCTTATAGCGTCTTCGATCAAAGTGAAGTTCTGGATACGGTTGGAGATGTGACAGGAATGCTTACAGCTATGCTTGGAGGGATTGCGGGCATTTCGCTTCTTGTCGGCGGAATAGGAATTATGAATATCATGCTTGTTTCCGTTACGGAGAGGACAAGGGAGATAGGTATAAGGAAGGCTATCGGCGCAAAGTATGGAGATATACTCATTCAGTTCATAATTGAATCGATTGTTCTAAGCGGTATGGGTGGTATAATAGGTGTAGCTTTGGGAATAGGAGGCTCCTTTGCCATAGGTAAATTGGCAGGCATAGAAACAGTGGTTTCATCGGGTATAGTTATACTTTCAACCATGTTTGCATTGGCTGTTGGAGTTATATTTGGAATTTATCCGGCTAATAAAGCCGCGAAACTTAACACAATAGATGCACTAAGATACGAATAAATCGGACAGAGGGGCAGTGCGATGTCCGAAAAAGAGGTGACGGAGTGAAAAAAACCATCAGCAGACAATTGATTCTATTGCTTTGTTTAGTAATAGCGGGACTCTTTTTAGGAGTGGGCGTCAATTTTTTTTCCAATCAGAATTTTTATCAAAAGATAGAAATAGAGAAGAAGCAGCAGCTTGACGAGCAACTCCAGGTTCTCGTTGAACAATTTCAGGGTGTTGCGGGAAAAGGCAATCTGGAGGATCCAGCGGAAAAGTTTTTGTATCCGCTTGTTGAGAACAACCATGATTTCAGCATAGGATTTATTGACAAGAATCTAGAAATTGATATAGCTGTAAGGTGGAACGAGGAGTTGGAAACTCCGGAATTGTATACACCGGAAAAACCCTTTCCCAATGAGTTTAATAAGGATTTTGATGAAAAAAAACTGCCACAGGTCATGAGGGAGAGAAACAAGATAAAAAGTGCAAGGCCATTACTTGACGACGAAAACATAGAAGGAATTATATGGATAGAAGATTCCATAATTTCCGATGTCAGAACCTTTGCGATGGTGAGAATTTTTACAGGTATTGCTGTTTTATTTAGCGTATTGGCTGGAGTTTTGGGCGCTTTCTATATCATTAGGAAGCTCATGCGCGATGTAAATAAAATAAATGATGGAGTAGAAATAATGAAAGACGACCTGAGCTGTCGCATAGACATATCATCGGGTGAGCTTGGGCAGGTTGCAGATGGAATAAATCGCATGGCCGAGAAGCTTGAAGAACAAAAGCTTTTGGAAGAAAGGCTGCATCAGTCCGATAAAATGGCCGCCATTGGGCAGTTCGTTTCAGGTATTGCGCACGAGCTTAGAAATCCATTGGGCATCATGAAGGGATCACTTCAGCTAATGCAAAGGGAAGGCTCTTTTAGTGAGGAGGACACAAAGTTTATAAGAATAATAAACGAGCAGATAGAGAGGCAGAACCTTGTAATAGAAGAATTGCTGAAATTTGCCAAGCCCTCGCAGCCTAACTTTGAGATGCTTGACATAGATAGTGTGCTCGACAGCATAATGTCATTTGCCGGAGCGTATTTGAGAGAGTCGGATATCAAGCTTTATCGATTGAGAAGCTCAGAACCGATCATTGTGAATGGAGACAGAGAAAAGCTTAAGCAGATATTCTTAAACCTTATTTTAAATGCCGTACAGGCTATGCCTGAAGGAGGAAGGCTTACAATTGATATAGATGAAAGCAAGGAAAACTCTGTGGAAATTCATTTTAGGGACAGCGGCAATGGAATATCGGAAGCAGATCTTGCGGATATTTTCAATCCTTACTATACAACAAAGGATGAGGGAACCGGTCTTGGACTTTCAATAAGCTATCAATTGGTTCAGCTTCATGGGGGGGCCATTAAAGCCGAAAATATTGATGAGGGCGGAGCGGAATTCACAGTAGCGCTACCCCTAGCCAAGGCGTAGGAGGATAACACAATGTATAGGGTGCTGGTTGCAGACGATGAAAAATACATGAGATGGATAATATCCGAAACCATAAAGGATGACTGCAAGGTCATAGAAGCATCAAATGGTAAAGAGTGTGTCGAAAAATTTGAGACCGAGGAACCTGATCTCTTGGTAATTGACCTTAGGATGCCTAAAATGAGCGGACTTGAGGTATTAAAGCTTGTTCACCAAAGGGATCCGGACATGCCAGTGATAATGATAACCGCGCACGGGAGTATCGAAACGGCGATAGAGGCAATGAAACAGGGAGCATACGACTATGTGACAAAGCCCTTCGACATAGACCAGCTTCGCATAAAGATTTACCGCGCTATAAGAATGAAGAGCCTACTTAAAGAGGTAAGTTACCATAGAAGCGAAATGAGCAAAACCATGGAAGGCTATTCCATGGAAACCAAGAGCAAGGCTATGGAAGATGTATATGAAATGATTGAAAGGGTTTCAGGGACGGATTCCAGCGTTTTAATAACAGGTGAAAGCGGAACGGGAAAAGAAGTTGCGGCTCGAATGCTGCATGAAAAAAGTCAAAGGCAGGGCAGACCCTTTGTTGCTGTAAACTGCGCAGCCATACCCGAAAATCTTATTGAAAGCGAACTCTTCGGACATGAGAAGGGGGCATTTACAGGAGCTATCAAGACAAAGCAGGGAAAATTTGAGCAGGCGGCGGGGGGAAGCTTGTTTTTAGATGAAATTGCGGAAATAAGCCCTTCATTGCAGGTTAAGCTGCTTCGCGCAGTTCAAGAGAAAAGCGTAGTGCGTGTGGGTGGGCTTAGAACCATAGAAACCGATGTAAGAATCATAGCGGCTACAAATAAAAAAATACTGGAATCTGTGGAATCAGGCGAATTTAGAGAAGACCTGTATTACAGACTGAATGTGGTGTCGATTGAAATGCCGGCTCTTAGGAAGAGAAAAGAGGACATACCGGCCTTGGCGAGGCATCTGCTCAATAAAAAAAACAAAGAAAAGCGCGTGCTTGGAATTTCAGCGGCAGCAGAAAAAGAACTCATGGCATACAATTGGCCGGGCAATATCAGGGAGCTTGAAAATTGTATGGAAAGGGCGCTAATCGTTTCCGGAAATGGAGACATCATGCCGGAGCATCTGCCCTTTAAAAAAGCGGCAGAAAAAGAAGCCGCCAGCAAGGCATCCATTAGTTTTCCTGACCAAGGCATAAATCTTGAAGAAACGGAAAAAGAATTGATAATAACAGCCCTGAAAAAGGCGGGCGACAATCGCACTAAGGCAGCCGGGCTTCTTAGCATAACACGTTCTGCGTTGCTTTACAGAATGAACAAATATGATATATCATAAGGAAAAGGGGACAGTCCCCATTTCCAGTCCCTATTTTCACGGAGGAGGATTAAATGGACATAAACAGCATAGGTTTTCCAAGAATGCACAAGGACTCAGGGGAAAAGCGGGATTTCCTGCCGAAATTTTTCAAACTATTCACAGCTTATGCAGATAAAAAGATATTTTTGGAAGAGGGCTACGGCTCAGCCATGGGATATTCGCATGACGACTACCTTGCTGCCAATCCAAAAATTTCCTTCGTCAGCCATGAGGACTCTTACAAAAGCGACTTTGTGATTGTATTAAGGGCGCCTGAAATGTATGAGATAGACTGGATGAAGAGAGGCGCAGTTCTATTGTCCATGCTCCATTTCGACACTAGGGAGTTCAGGAACGGATATTTTAATGAAAAAGGAATATACTGCTATTCCATGGATTCGATTAAAAATGATGAGGGCGTAAGACTGGTAGTAAACTATTACGGAACGGCCTATTCCGGGGCCAGCATAGCATTCGGCGCACTCAAGAAAAATATGCTTGATTTCTATGCCCTAAATAGGCAGCCTATCGTCGTAAGCATAATGGGTTTCGGGGCGATAGGCCTAAACGCTGCAAAGGCCTTTAAGAACCTCAGCAATAAGGAATTTCTCGGAATAGAGGAAAAAATCCCTGGCCTTATAATTCGTATGCTCACGCGCAGCATAACCGGAGACAAGGAGCAACTGAAAAAAATGCTTCCTGACACGGATATATTGGTTGATGCTACATGGAGGAGCGATCCTTCAAAGGCTATTGTATCAAACCGGCTAATAGGACTTTTGCCGGAAAATGCAGTCATACTCGATTTGACTGCAGATCCTTATGATACAAAGATCAAACCCATGCAGATAAAGGGGATAGAGGGAATTCCCACAGGTTCGCTGGCGCATTGCATAATAGAGCCAAAAGATGCGGATTATGAAAAAATACCTGATAGCGTAAATCAGACAAATAAGCGCACAGTTGTCAGCTGCAACGCGTGGCCCGGAGTTTATCCCGTAGAGGCCATGGCTGTTTACGGAAAGCAGCTAAAACAATTCGTAAAGCTTGTTCTTGATAAAGGAATCAGTTTGGATGCCTCCGAAGAAGCTAACCAATGCGAAAGAGCCATGAAGAAAGCCTCGCTTGAGTATTTTGAAGAATTTGGAATGAAATAGAAATTCACAGTATGAAAGCGCCTCTTTAGGCGCTTTTTTAAGTCCATTGAAGATTCACGGCACCGATGGTATCATATAAATGGGCATATGACAAATACTGGAGGACTTTATGGAAAAGACAATTCTGGTAGTTGAAGACGACAAGAACATAGGGAAAATACTAAAGCTTCAGCTTGAACACGCAGGATACCAAGTTGAAGTCGAAACAGACGGACTTTCGGCCGATGAAAAGCTGAGGGAAAAAGCTTTCGACCTCGTACTGCTCGACATAATGCTTCCTCAGGTAAACGGCCTGGAGCTTTGCCGCCGCATAAAGGAGAGGTCTTCCGTTCCCGTAATAATGCTTACAGCAAAGGATTCCGTAAGCGACAAGGTCATAGGACTCGATTTCGGTGCGGACGACTACATGACAAAGCCGTTTGAAATAGAAGAGCTCCTTGCAAGGATAAGGGCGCGGATGAGAGCCAGGGAAGCAAGCGACGCGGCAAAGGAAAAAATAGTCATAGGCAATCTGCAAATAGACATCTCCAGCCATAGGGTGGAGAGGGGCGGAAAAACGATAAGCCTTTCGAAAACCGAATTCGACCTGCTCGCATACCTTGCAGTCAATAGGGGAATTGTCCTTAAAAGGTCCCAGATACTCGATTCAGTATGGGGATATGGATTTTTCGGAGGGGACAACGTTCTCGACGTTTACATAAAATACGTAAGAGACAAAATAGACATGGATTTCGACAACAAACTCATAGAAACTGTAAGGGGCGTTGGATATGTCATACGCTGAAGGCAAAAGGCGGAAAGGGAAAAAAGAAACCATAAGGCACAAGACCACCGCGACCGTATTCGCATCACTTTTAATTGCCGGGGCGGCCCTTTGGATGCTGGAAATTCTTAGCGGAGACTTGGGGGCGGGGACACTCTTTTCAATCATTGCCTATGTTTCCGTTTCGTACCTGCTGGCATATCTTGCCGCCATGGCCCTAAGCCGGAAATATGTAAGCCAGATAGAAAAAATCATAAACGAGGCAAAGGCCATAGCATCTTCCCAAAATCTTGACAGGCGGATTGCCGTATCTTCGCATCCTGACGAGTTGTCGAGCCTTGAAACGGCCCTAAACGAAATGCTTGGAAAACTCGAGGAGTCTT
>DATFJE010000001.1:0-18900 GCA_035269385.1 Clostridia bacterium | reverse complement strand
TTGTCAATGAGGGAGACGGAGCATTTTATGGTCCCAAGATAGACTTCCATCTTCAGGACAGCCTGGGAAGGACTTGGCAGTGTGGGACAATACAGCTGGATTTCCAATTGCCGCAACGTTTTGACTTGACATATATCGGGAAAGACGGCGAAAAGCACAGGCCAATCGTAATTCACAGGGTTGCATTCGGAAGCATAGAGAGATTCATTGGAATCATCATCGAACATTTTGCGGGCAAGTTCCCGCTTTGGATTTCTCCGGAGCAAGTAAGGGTATTGACAATAAATGACAAGCATGCAGATTATGCGGAAGGTATTGTCAAATTGATGTCTGTAAAAGGAATAAGAGTCGAGATTGATGACAGAAATGAAAAAATAGGATATAAAATAAGAGAAGCTCAGCTTGAAAAAGTGCCTTACATGATAATAATCGGCGACAAGGAAGTTGAGTCTGAAACCCTTTCCGTAAGATCTCGAGACAAGGGAGATCTTGGAAGTGCAAAGGTTGAAGGATTCATAGAAGAGCTGCTTAAAAATGTTGAAGGAAAGATTTTGCCTGAGAGTTGACAAAAGCTTTGGCAAATGGTAAAATTCTTTAGTAAAACAAAGTAGAAGTTATCCGCTTCTCGCCTTGCGGAACAATCCGTTGGGGCTTATATGGACAGGTCGAAATTTCGATTCACATGTCTTTTTTGCGGATGCTTCGGCATCCGCTTTTATATTACTAAAAGCATGAAAAATTAACAGGAGGTGGACAACAATTAAGAATTTTGAGTTGAACGAATCAATCCGTGACAGGGAAGTAAGGTTGGTTGGAGAAGACGGAGAGCAGTTGGGTGTAGTATCCACAAAGCAGGCGATGGATTTGGCTGCGGACAAGAAAATGGATCTCGTAAAGGTGGCGCCGAATGCTAAACCGCCGGTCTGCAGAATCATGGATTACGGTAAGTTCAAGTATGAACAGCAGAAGAAACTCAAAGAAGCCAAAAAGAAGCAGAAACAAATCACAGTCAAGGAAATCCGCTTGAGCCTTAATATCGATCAGCATGACCTGGAAACGAAAGCCAAACGCGCGCGTAAATTCCTCGAAGACGGAGACCGTGTAAAGATTGCTTTGAGATTCAGAGGAAGACAACTTGGTAATACCAAATTGGGATATGGTGTAATCGATAAATTTGTCGATATGGTGGCTGAAAGCGGCACTATTGATAAAAAAGCAAAAATGGAAGGCAGGAGCATGGTGGCATTCATGGCACCGGTTGATAAATAAAGATTTTGGAAGGAGGAATCGTCATGCCAAAAATGAAGACGCATAGAGGCGCTGCAAAAAGGTTCAAGAAAACAGGTACCGGCAAACTGAAGAGATTCAAGGCCTATAAAAGCCATATCTTGAATAAAAAAACACAAAAAAGAAAAAGAAAACTTAGAAAAGCGGCTACTTTATCGAGTGCCGATTACAAAAGAATCTTAAAAGTATTGCCATATCTGTAAAATGAATTTGGCAGCAAGGGAGGTAGAGAATAATGGCAAGAGTAAAAAAGGCTATCAACGCCAAGAAAAAGCATAAAAAGATATTAAAACTCGCCAAGGGTTATTATGGATCAAAGAGCAAGACTTTCAGAGCAGCCAATCCTGCAGTAATGAGAGCCCTCAGATCCGCATACACCGGCAGAAAATTAAGAAAGAGAGATTTCCGCAAATTGTGGATTTCAAGAATCAATGCTGGAGCAAGACAGAACGGAATGAGTTACAGCAGATTCATGAATGGACTCAAGCTCGCTGATATCAGCATCAACCGAAAGATGCTTTCGGAAATGGCTATTCATGACGCAGAAGGTTTCGCAAAGCTTGTAGATGTAGCAAAGGAAAAACTTCAATAAACCCAGATAAACAATATAGCCTCAATTTCATTGTTGTTTGCCAAAAGTCGCTCGGTCGCGTATAAAAAATACGCTAGCCTCTCAGACTTGCGGCAACGCTTTGAACTTGAGGTTTCTTGTTTGCCTGGAAGTTGTAATTTATCTGCATTCATAAACAATGTATCCTATATTTCATCGGTGCACGGCGGAATAGGGTTTTTTGTTTTTTTGCATCTGTTCCATATCATTTGATTGTTTGCTGCCCACTGCCAACTGACAGCTGTTTTCGCCAGCTGTTCTTATCTTTTTACTGCATAAATGGTATAATGTTTAAGCCACTTATGTTAAAGGGGGTGGATGAGATCCACACAAAAAAAATGTCGGAAAGATACAATCCCAACCCGGCTCAAACATTGGTATTGGGATTTGCCGCAATTATACTTGCAGGCGCAATATTGCTTTCGTTGCCGGAGGCTTCTTCAAACGGTCAAAGCGTTGGATTTGTCAATGCGATTTTTACTGCGACTTCAGCAGTATGCGTAACCGGTCTGGTAGTGGGTGATACTGCTTCTTATTGGACTGTTTTCGGAAAGGGCGTAATACTTTTTTTGATTCAAGTCGGAGGATTGGGATTCATGACAATGACCACTCTGATAGCTTTGCTTGTAGGAAGGAGAATTTCACTCAAGGAGAGGCTGCTGATGCAGGAGGCCTTGAACCAATTCACGATTTCGGGGGTTGTAAGGCTTACTAAGAATATAATAATTGCCACTATGGCAATAGAAACGATCGGAGCAGTTCTTTTGTCTTTCCGTTTTGTTCCTATGTATGGCTGGGGAAAAGGAGTCGGATTTGCAGTGTTCCATTCAGTATCGGCATTTTGCAATGCCGGATTCGACTTGATGGGCAATTATGGGAGTTTGACAAATTTTTCAGGCGACGCACTTGTGACATTGTCGATTGGTTTTCTTATAATACTCGGGGGGCTTGGGTTTACAGTACTTGTCGACCTTTTCGAGTTTGGGACAGCAAAAAACAGGATTGACCGCAAGTTTTCGCTTCACTCAAAACTTACACTTTACATAACGGGAATTCTGATTTGTGCAAGTTTTGTTTTGATTTTAGCTTTCGAATTCAACAATCCGCAAACAATGGGGAATTTTTCGGGCGGGGAAAAAGTTCTTTCGGCGATGTTTCATTCCGTAACTCCTCGTACTGCAGGATTTAACACGGTTTCGATGGGAGAATCAACGATTCCGACAAAGTTTTTGACAATAATACTCATGTTCATAGGCGGAGCTCCCAGCTCGACGGCGGGAGGGATAAAGGTGACTACATTCGGCGTTCTCATTTTCACAATCTTTTCGATGGCAAACGGAAGGGATGAAACTGAAATATTCAAAAGGAGAATTCCAAGGGATATAGTAAACAGAGCCCTGGCTGTTGCAAGCGTCTCTTTGTCAGTTGTAATAACAGGCGCAATGCTCCTGTCTTTAACAGAAAGCGGAGTTGATTTTATGGATATACTTTTTGAAACGACTTCAGCCTTTGGAACGGTTGGACTAAGCCTTGGATTGACTCCTGATCTTAGCCAATCGGGCAAAATCATAATAGCCTTTATTATGTTCATCGGCAGATTGGGACCAATGACATTGGCTGTTGCAGTTGCGCAAAAGCAGCAGAAACGTAAAGCATTCATCAAATATCCGGAAGGAAAGGTGAGTGTTGGATAAAAGGAGGGGTTGAAATGAAAAAACAGTTTGCGGTGATAGGTCTCGGCAGGTTTGGATCAAGCATTGCCAAGACCCTTTATTCTTTGGGGCATGAGGTTTTGGCGGTCGATGAGAGCGAAGAGACGGTAGCAGACATAGTGGAGCATGTGACACACGCCGTCCAAGCTGATGCAACTGACGAGACTTCTTTGAAAGCTTTGGGAATACGAAATTTTGATGTTGCGATAGTGGCGATAGGCAATGACATGCAGGCGTCGATTCTTGTGACCTTAATGGTCAAAGAGATGGGGATAGACTACGTGGTTTCAAAAGCGCAGAATGACCTTCATGCAAAAGTTCTTTACAAAATCGGCGCAGACAGAGTTGTTTTCCCTGAAAGGGAAATGGGTGTAAAGGTTGCCAACAATCTTGTGTCTTCAAACATACTTGATTATATAGAATTGTCGGATGACTACAGCATAGTTGAAATCCAAGCTCTTTCGGAATGGACAGGAAAAAACCTGGCGGAAATAAACATGCGTGCCAAGCATGGCGTGAATGTAATGGCAATTAAAAGAAATGCTGAAATCAACATTTCACCTACCGCTGCAGACACAATAGAGGAAGGGGATACGCTTATCGTTGTAGGAGAGAATGCAGACCTTGCAAATATTGGGGAAGGATAGAAAATGAAAAAAATCATTTCCAGACAAAATGAAACGATTAAAAGAATAAAATCCCTTGAAAAAAGAAAATATCGTGAAAAAAACGCTGAAATCATTTTAGAGGGATACAGGCTCATAAAGGATGCCGTGGAAAGCGGTTTGAAATTTAAAACGGTTTTGTTCGTCGACTCCATTGATGAAACAAAAATTTCTCTGGTGGGAACTCTTTCGGCATCAGGCGCAGAGGCAATTGAAACTGATTTTCCGGTTTTTGAGCACATATCCGAAACCATCGGTTCGCAAGGTCTTTTAGCTGTCGCTGAAATGCCTTCAACAAAATTAAAAGAAATAATGGAGGACCTGCCTGAACTAATAATTTTTCTTGACTGCCTGCAGGACCCGGGGAACCTAGGCACGATAATAAGAACGGCAGATGCAGCCGGAGCCGGCTTAGTTGCATTATCTTCCGGAAGCGTTGACGCATACAATGCAAAAGTGCTGAGAAGCGCAATGGGATCAATTTTTCACATTCCTGTAATTCAGAAAGTGCATGGGATACAATTCCTTGAAGAGTTAAAGAATCATGGATACAATATAATAGCAGCAGATATAAATGGAGCCAAACCGTATGGAGAAATGAGCTATGGGAAAAAAAATTGCCTTGTGATTGGAAACGAGGGATCAGGTATCAGAAACGAAATACTTGACATTTGCGATCAATCCGTTAAAATACCTATTATAGGTCGTGCGGAATCATTGAACGCTGCTGTGGCTGCAGGAATTTTGATGTACGACATGGCGTTGAGAAAGAATTGTTAGAAAATTTCAAAATTACCCGATAATTGTCATTGTTTTATTGTAAAAAATTGCCCCCTATGGTATACTTCAATTAATAAAATTCAGTAATTCAAAGGGGTGCAGCCGTTATGAAGAGAAATCCAAGGTTCTTTTGGAATGTTTTTCTGATTACTGGAAATATCAATGCATACTTGATTTACAAGGATTTGGTTTCATAAAAGAAAGTACATAGGCTTAGATGGAAAGAGTAAGCGGATTAATGCCAAAAAGAGAGTGAATGCCATGGGCTGTAAGCATTTGCGGGGAAATGGTTCGCTGAAGTTCGTTCCGGAGCTTCCGATTTGAACTTTGAGTAGAGTCGGACGTGTTATTGCGTTAAAAATATCGAGTGGCCGAGGAATCGGTTATTAGGGTGGTACCGCGAAAATTTCGTCCCTTGTTGGATGAGGTTTTTTTTTATTTATGAAAAAGATTTTCAAGCAAAAACGAAAGGAGAAAAACCAAGGAAAAACTTCGGCAAATACTGGAAAAAGCCAATTGGTGAAGAAGCAACCTCAGTTCATATTCATTAAACATATGATTTAACAAGTAAAGGTTTCTATTCTGGTTTTACATTGCGTGATTTGATTGAATGAAACTCGATTTGGAAAATGTGAAAAAATATTTACAATGGAGGTAAATTTGATGAAAGAGAAATTGAAAACTTTGCTCCTCGAAGGGGAGAAAAGGATTGCAATGGCACGAAATGAAGTGGGATTGCAAGAGGTAAAGGCGTCGATTCTCGGAAAACAGGGATCACTCACAAAGATATTGAAAGAAATCCCCAAGCTTGATGTTGCAATTCGTCCGGAAATCGGAAGAGAAGCTAACAAGTTGAAAAATAGCTTTACAGCTCTGATAGAATCACGCAGGGAGGAACTAAAGCTGAAGGCTTCGGAAATTTCCCCCGATTTTGATTGCAGTGTGCCCGGCATATTGCCAAACAGCGGTGGATTGCATCCGATAACCCAAATGTGCTACGACCTGAACGATGTTTTTCGCTCAATGGGATTTGAAATATTTCAAGAAAAAGATATTACAAGTGAACTATATGCTTTTGACAAATTGAACTTTCCACCCGATCATCCTGCAAGGGAGAGCATGGACACCTATTGGATTGATGGTCATGATCAAGGGCGGGGTGGTGAAAGGCTTTGCTTGAGGCCGCATCTAACCGGAGGAAGTGTTCGATACATGCAGACACACAAGCCCCCGTATCGTTTTGTTTATCCGGGAAGAGTGTTTCGTAATGAGACGACCGATGCACGTCACGAGAGGGCATTTTTCCAATATGAGGCATTGATTGTCCAAGAAGATTTCACTTTTTCTTCGGGCAAAGTGATGATAAAAAGCATTCTGTCAAAGGTTTTTGGTCGTGATGTGCCGGTACGGATGCGCTTGGGATTTTTCCCGTTTGTCGAGCCTGGATTTGAGATCGATATGGGTTGTTTGGTTTGCGGTGGTAAAGGTTGCAGCGTCTGCAAACATGTCGGTTGGATAGAAATAATGCCCGGTGGAACACCGCATCCCAATGTGCTTCGTGCTGCTGGAATTGATCCTGACAAGTATACAGGATTTTACGTGAACATCGGCTTGGACCGTTTGGTCATGATGCGCTACGGGGTGGATGATGTGAGGCTGTTTCACAGTGCCGACCTGAGATTTCTAAATCAGTTCAAATAGGAGGGGAAGTAAATGAAATTATCATTGAATTGGATAAAGGAATATGTAAAGATTCCAAATGATATGGACTTGTCACGTCTCGCCTATGATCTGACGATGTCCACCGTTGAAGTTGAGGGTGTCCTTGAGTTGGCGAGTAAATTTGACAAGATGGTATTTGGTGTTGTTAAAGAGGTTGCTCCTCATCCCAATGCCGACAGGCTGAAAGTATGCAAAACCGATATAGGCAACAATGAAGTGCGTGATATTGTATGCGGCGGAATAAATTTGACCGATGGCATGAAAGTGGCTGTTGCCAAACCGGGCGCAATGGTAAGATGGCATGGTGAAGGAGAGCTTGTTGAAATAGGCAATGTAAAATTGCGTGGTGTAGAGAGTTACGGCATGATTTGCGCCGCATCGGAAATAGGGTTGTCCGAATTGTTCCCAAACACTGAAGAAGCTGAAATACTGGATTTGTCCGCTTTTGGAGGCAAGGCAGGAGAACCGCTTGCGGATGCTCTGGGCTTTGACGATGTCATTCTTGAAATAGATAATAAATCAATCTCAAACCGTCCTGACTTGTGGGGACATTACGGCATCGCCCGCGAGCTTGCCGCTATGTATAATCTTCCACTTGTTGACTTCGAAGACTTCGTTTCGACAAACACACCTGATTTTGCAATCGATGTGCAGGACACTCTGAGATGTCCCAGATATGTCGGTGTCAGAATCGAAGGACTTTCGGTCAAACCGTCTCCATTCGAGATGCAAAGTCGTCTTTGGCGGGTTGGCATGCGACCGATCAACGCGTTGGTGGATATTACAAATTATGTGATGTTGGCGACTGGACAACCGACCCACGCTTTTGATTCAGACAACATCGAAGGACACATCACTGTCAGGCGCGCAGAAGAAGCCGAGGAATTGTTGCTGCTTAACGGTCAAACACTGACGCTTTCAACGGAGGATCTGGTAATAACCGACAACAAAAGCGCAGTTGGTTTGGCAGGGGTTATGGGAGGGTCGAAGGACTCGGTTCTTCCTGAAACGGAAAAGGTCATACTCGAAATTGCCAATTTTGAAGCGACAAATATCAGACGTACTGCTGCCAGATATGAGACTCGAACGGAAGCCGCGACGCGTTATGAAAAAGCCCTGGATCCAGAGCGGGCTGATTTGGCTTTGTCAATGGCTATGGAACTGTTCACGAAATTGTATCCCAATATATCTGTCACAGGGTTTAGAGATATATATCCGGAGCCTCTCAAACGCACAGAGATTGATGTTTCTCTCAGCTGGCTTGAGAAGAGACTGGGCATACGCATTCCCAATGAATATATAACCGACAAGCTTAATAAACTTGGCTTTGATGTTAGCTTTAGTGATGATATTATGCATGTTATAACACCTACATGGCGTTCAACGGGTGATATTTCCATTCCGGACGACATAATGGAAGAAATCGCAAGAATGTACGGCTATGAAAATTTCGACCCGAAACCCATCACAACATCGTTTGACGGTGCGATCAATCAGATCAAGATGGACCTTGACAGAAACATAAAGGAATATTTGGCATTCAGATGCGGTATGCAGGAAATATTCACATATCCTTGGATGAATGATGAATATGTCAAGGCGGTGATGCAGAGCACAGAAGGTATGCTTTCTCTTTCGACTCCGCCATCACCCAGTGAAAGCCACATACGCTCAACGCTCCTGCCCAACATCTGCAAGGCGGTCTCAAGCAATCTCAGGTATTTCAACGAGTTTATGATATTCGAGACTGCACAGGTGATGCATGACCATAGCTATTCGGCGCAATACGATTCAAGAGAATCTCTTCCTCTTGAGCAGACAAACACGGCCGGTGCCTTGGTTGGCAACGCTGCGAATGTGAATCAGCTTTTCCGTAGAGCCAAGGGGATAATCGAGGCCATGCCTGGTTATGTTCACATGGAACCGTTGACTTTTGATAAACTTGAGAAGCCCGTGTGGGCAGACGGCGTTGTCTGGCTCAACATCATGCATCAAGGTGAAAGAGTTGGAAACCTTGCATTGCTTTCGAAAAAAGCTTCTCTTGATTGCGGAATAGACAATTCTGCCGTGCTGCTGTTCGAATTCAACATGGACACATTGCAAACACATCCGTCAAGAACCAACGAATTCGATCATCTTCCCGAATATCCTCTGGTAGACTACGATATCTCAATTTTGTTCGACTCATCGGTGAAGTGGGAAGAGATACAAAATGTCATTGTTGGAAAGGCTGGAGCGGATGATTTGATCCAAGATGTGTCTTTTGTGGATGAGTATCGAGGAAAGCAGATTCCGGAAAATAAAAAATCTGTCACTTTCAGATTGGTAATAGGGTCACTAAATAAGACGTTGACATCTGAAGAGATAGACAGCAAGGCAAATACAATCATCAAGCGTTTGAAGAAATCTCTTGGCGGCGAGCTCAGGAATTAATGAGTTGGCAATCAATCATATTGCTATTCGTAATTAAATAGGTTTCTTTGTCAAATTGTGTTGGCAGAAAATCATGATGCGGGTTAGAGTTGTTTTCAAAGGCAGTTTGAGGAGATGAAAAAATCTCTTTAAGCTGCTTTTGCTTTTGTGATTTGAAAACCGATTAAAAATAACTTATAGCAGTTTTTAAAGCTGGGTCAATACTTTGAAAACCCGAAACAGTTGAGATAAAGCAGATCGAGGCAGGCTGCAAGAGCGTGGTCTGTGACCTCTTTTCCCAATCCGATGAAAAGACACTTAGGGACAGGAAAGGTCAATCTTCTGTTCGGCGAAATAGTCAGAGCCATGGAAATTGAGCTTAAAGCTGAACTTTGCAAATAAAAAAAAGGATATGCCTTGCGCTTATAGAATATTTACTCATGAATGTTATGGAAGGGGTTGTTGCCTGTGGAGACAAAAAACAAGGCGGTAGTAAAAATATACGGACAGGAATACGCGATAGTAAGCGACAATGACAGGGAACACATACAGCGCGTTTCCAATTTAGTGGACGACAAAATGAAGGAAATATCAGCAAAAAACAAAAAGCTCAGCACTGCCATGGTAGCAGTCTTGACTGCACTTAATATGGCGGAGGAGTTTTTTGGCGAGAAAGAGAAGGCGACGGAGCTTGAAAAGATTACACAGGCGCCGGATGAAGCCTTGAAGGAAAAGGAAGGCGAGATTGCCGAATTGAATGAGTTGCTCAAGGAAAGGGCTTTTGAAATCGAACGAATTGAAAAAGTCGTCGAGGATGGTAAAAAAGCTTTTGGAGCAATAAAAAAGAATGATGAGTATTTAAAGGAAACCATAGCGGCAAGAGAGGCAAGCTTGGAGGAAAAAGAAAAAGAAAATAGCATTCTCCAGGAAAAAATTGAAGAATTGAAAAACAAGCTCGTGGAAAGCGAAGTAAAGCTTATTCAGACGAGAACCGAACTGCAGGAATTCATGGAAGCTTTCGAGAATTAGACCGGTATGTGCAAATATGGAAAAAAGTGGCTTTAAGCCACTTTTTTTTCGTTTTATTTGATTCGTTTATGTAATAGAATAGCCATATAAGAGAATTTGAAATGAGGGAAAGAAATGAAAAAAGATAAAATCGAATTGCTTTCACCCGCCGGGAACATGGAAAGCCTTAAAGCGGCCGTTAAGGCGGGCGCTGATGCCGTATATATAGGTGGAAAGTTTTTTGGAGCCAGGAGTTCATCAAAAAATTTCACACCAAAAGAGCTTGAGGAAGCAATAAGGTATTGCCATATAAGAGGTGTAAAGGTTTATGTGACTGTAAATATTCTTGTGCTGAATGAAGAAATCAATAAACTCTTGGGATACTTGAAAAAGCTTTATTCAATGGATGTGGATGCTGTAATAGTACAGGATTTGGGAGTTCTTGCTCTTATAAAAAAACATTTCAAGGATTTTGAATGTCATGCTAGCACCCAGATGAGCATACACAACAGCTTCGGAGCGCTGGCCGTAAAAAATATGGGGATCGACAGGGTTGTCGCCGCAAGGGAAATGGAGCTTGATGAAATAAAAAAAATAGTCAGCAATGAAGGACCGCCCGTGGAAGTTTTCATACATGGGGCCCTTTGTATAAGTTATTCGGGGCAATGCCTCATAAGCAGCGTAATAGGAGGCAGGAGCGGAAACCGTGGAACCTGCGCACAGCCATGCAGAAGACAGTATGA
Source organism: Clostridia bacterium (assembly GCA_035269385.1). Lineage (GTDB taxonomy): Bacteria > Bacillota > Clostridia > Peptostreptococcales > BM714 > BM714. The sequence goes on along the minus strand of DATFJE010000001.1, from coordinate 7,961 downwards.
ACTCATTGAAAAAACCTCGGCCGGTGAGGCCGTATTGGACAAGGGCTATCTTCTGAGCACAAAGGATTTGTGTTCGGCCGAAAGCCTGGATGAAATTGCAGCATCCGGCGTTTCATCGCTCAAGATTGAGGGGAGAATGAAGCGACCGGAATATGTATTCGCTGTAACCCGTTTTTACAGGGATGCTTTGCTTATGATTGAAAATGGACAAACAAAGCCTTGCAAACCATCCGGAATAAAGGAGCTCAAACAGATTTTCAACAGAAAATTCACAAAGGGTTTCATAATGAATGAGAATAGAGGCGGACTTGTGAATTCCGAGAGCCCGGGAAACAGGGGAATCTTTTTGGGGAGCGCAAAAGCGGACCCGAATGGAAAAATCCTCATATCCCTCAATGAACCACTTGCTTTTGGGGATGGAATCGAGTTCAGAAGGGGAGTAGAAAGCTTTGGATGTCGAATGGACAGTAGAATTTGGACAGGTGACGAAACAAAGTCGAAGCAAGCGGGTGATTCTGTAGAAATTGAAAACAAGTGGCGAATGAGAGGAGTCTATGAGGCGTATAAGACATATGACTTTGTTTTCGAACGCAGATTGACTGCTACCATGAACAGAGACGACATAAAGGTGCCGCTCCGCATGGAGGTCAGGGCCTCGCTCGGGGAACCTTTCAGGATTTCGCTGATTGACAGCGGAGGTCGCAGGCAGGATGTGATTTCGGAATATATTGTAGAGAAGGCGGCAAACAGGCCAACCGACCGGAATGTTATGAAAGAGAAGCTCGAGAGGCTTGGGGCCACTGCCTATAGAATCAGCCATAGCGAATACAGAATTGATGATGAAATATATGTGCCGGTATCTGTTTTAAACGATGCGAGGCGAAAGGCAACCGACAGGATGGACAAGGCAAGGACTGTCTGCTATCCTGAAAGAAAACCGGTTGAAATTTTGTCTGAGGAAAAATCTTCACTTGAAGCTTTTGCACAGGAAAGAAAACTGTCTGTTTCGGCCTCAACTCTCAAGCAAGTGGAAGCGGCACTTGGCGAAGGCGCTGACAGGGTATACTATAGAAACAATGAAAATCTTGAGAATGCGCTTTCAATGTCCGACAGGGTAGTATATTCTCCATTCAAAATATCCGGTGATGGAGAAATCAGTGATATGCTTAGAATCATTGAGAAGCTTGGAATTAAAGAAGCTCAGATTGGAAATCTGGGGCAAATGTGGGCTCTCAAAGATTCTGGTATTGGAATGCATGTCGATTTTTCATTGAATGTGACCAATGACCATTCTCTCCGCTTTCTGGAGGAAACCTTTACGCGTTTGGAGACGGTTTGCATTTCACCAGAACTCAACCTTAAGCAAATAAGGAATTTTTCGCCATCGAAGGCAGTTAAGGAGATGGTAGTCTATGGAAGACTGCCTGTAATGACACTCAAGCACTGCCTGCTCAACAAAAGTTTCGGAATATGCCTGGAAAAGGAATGTGAAAGCAAAAAATTGAGTTTGCGGGATGCAAAGGGTTATGAATTTCCGCTGAGGGTGAATAATTGCAGGTCGGAAATCTTCAATTCGGTGGGAATATTGACAGCAGTTCGCCTTCTTGAAAGTCCGCCTGAAAATATAGGCTATTGGAGAATGGAATTGTGCGAAGAAGACTTCGATACAGCTTCAAGGCTAATACGTTTTCATAAAAGGGCTATAAAGGATGGAGATGTAGATTGGCAATATCTAGACAAACTGAAGCAATCTGAATATACAAGAGGACACTTTTTTAAAAACGGAATTTAGAGGAGGCGCAATTTGAACAAACGCGTTCTTGCTACATTGGAATACAACAAAATACTTAACCAAATGAAGACTTTCTGTTTTTCTGAAATGGGAAGAACCGAGCTTGAAGGCATTGAGCCGTGGTCGGATTCCAAACTAATCGAAAGCAAACAGAAGGAAACAGCCGAAGCATTTTCCATGATTGTGAGGCGAGGACGAGTACCCTTCGGGGCTTTTTATGATGTTGAAAATCATATTCAAACAGCCAGGATAGGTTCCTATCTGCTGCCAAAGCAGTTGCTCGAAGTGTCGGATTCGCTTAGAACATCGAGACGGGTAAAGAAATATATCCAGGACGATGCGTTCGAAGGCGCACATGAAATACTCGACGGTATAGCATCGGGGATAGTTTCGGCTCGTCAAATAGAAGATGAAATAGAGCGATGCATTGAGGGCGAAGATGAAATTTCTGACCATGCAAGCCCTAAACTGGCAAACATAAGAAGAGGTATAGAGGCCAAGAATGCATCGATAAGAAACAAGCTTCAAGGAATAATAACGTCTCCGGGGATACAGAAATATCTTCAGGATTCAATTATAACCATCAGGAACGACCGCTTTTGCATTCCCGTCAAGCAAGAATACAGAAATCAGGTCCGGGGAATGATACACGACAGGTCCTCAAGTGGATCAACGCTTTTCATTGAACCAATGGCAGTAGTCAACATAAACAATGAGCTCAAGGAATTGAAGCTCCGGGAGCATGCTGAAATAGAACGCATACTGTATGAGCTGACAGCTCTTATAGGTGAATCTGCGGATTCAATAACAAACAATCAGTCCCTGATGACAGAACTGGATGTTATTTTTGCAAAGGCCAGACATGCGTCGGAAATTGACGGAGTTGAACCGATAATATCAAGTGACGGTTTCACGCATATAAAAAAAGGCCGCCATCCTCTGATACCGAGAAATGAAGTCGTTCCGACGGATATATGGATTGGCAAGGATTTCAGGACTCTTCTTATAACCGGACCAAACACAGGCGGGAAGACGGTTACCCTTAAAACGGTTGGTCTTTTGACACTTATGGCTCAAGCGGGGTTTCATATACCGGCGAACCATGGAACTAAAATAAATGTTTACAGAGAAATATTCGCAGACATAGGAGACGAGCAATCCATCGAGCAAAGCCTAAGCACATTTTCTTCACACATGAAAAACCTGATTGGAATAATTCACGATGCAGGGGAAGGAGACCTTGTTCTTCTCGACGAGTTGGGAGCGGGTACAGACCCCACCGAAGGGGCGGCGCTTGCGATTGCAATAATCGAGCATCTTTATTCAGGATCGGTGACTACAATCGCAACAACCCACTACAGCGAATTGAAACATTATGCGCTTACAAAGGATGGAGTTCAAAACGCTTCTGTGGAATTCGACGTGAAGACTCTAAGCCCTACCTACAAGTTGCTTATTGGGATACCCGGGAAATCGAATGCTTTTGAAATTTCCAACAAACTGGGACTTTCAAACAACATAATAGAAAAGGCCAAGAAATATTTGAAAAGGGAAAACATCGAGTTTGAGGAAATATTGACAAAGATACAACTGGACAGCCAAGCTGCTGAAGAGGAACGCGACGAGGCTCTGAGGCTGAGGCTCGAAGCGGAAAAAATGAAAAAGAACTACAATGATAAATATGGCAGGCTCCAGGAGCAGAGGGAAAAGGAAATCAAAAAGGCAAAAGAGGAAGCCAGAAAGATATTAAAGGAAGCGAAAGTATCTGCAGAATCACTCATAAAAGAATTGAGGAAATCTGGAAATTCGGGGAAGAAAGAAGCCAACCGTCTTATTGACGATACTAGAAAAACCCTTAAAGGAAAGCTCGAGGAAACATACGAAGATATTGGCGAGACCAAGATCAACAATGAAATCAAACCGGGAGACTTGAAAAGTGGCATGTCGGTTCTTATTCTTACACTCAACCAGGAAGGAACAGTTGTAACTGAACCTGACAGGAATGGTGAGCTTACAGTCCAGGCAGGGATAATGAAGATAAATGTCAACTACAAAAATCTGAAGCTTTTGCGCAAAACAAAAACGAAGATGGATTCGAGGATACAAAATCTTTCGAAAGCAAAGAGTTCCACAATAAGCCCCGAAATCGACATTCGTGGAACGAATGTCGAAGAGGCGATATATATATTGGACAAGTACCTTGATGATGCTTCTCTTGCCAGGCTTCAGAATGTGAGGATAATCCACGGAAAGGGTACCGGGCAGCTCAGAGCTGGTTTACATTCGCATTTCAGGAAGCATCCCCATGTAAAATCATTCAAGGTCGGCGAATTCAATGAAGGCGGGATTGGAGTGACTATTGTTGAAATCAAATAAAGAAAAAATAGCGGTAAGCGCGTGTCTTTTGGGGATAATGTGCCGATATGACGGAAAAGCATTCGGGCAAGACATGACCGAGGTTTTCAGCGCCTATGATATTGTTCCAATTTGTCCCGAACAGATGGGAGGACTTCCAACTCCTAGAATCCCATGCGAAATACAGGGCGGAGACGGAAAAGACGTCCTTGAAGGACTGGCAGTTGTAATGGACAAAAACAGGGTTGACAGGACAGACGAATTCATCAAAGGTGCAAAGGAGGCGTTCGAGATTGTAAAAAAGCAAGGCATAAATACGGCAGTGCTTAAATCAAGAAGCCCTTCTTGTGGATCGGGAGTGATTTATTCGGGGTCGTTTGATGGGCAACTGAAACCGGGATACGGAGTTGTTGCAGCATTGTTTAAAAAAATGGGTATAAAGATATACGATGAAGAGAATTGCGTTAATTCAAAGGAGATGAATTCAAATGAATTATAGCAAAATTATTTTCCTGATTTTAATTTCGGTTCTTGTGGCGGCATTTACCACAGGATGTGCATTTAAAATTGCATCAATTCAAAGGAGATGAATCTAAATGAAGAAGCATAGCAAAATCATTATTTTGATTTTGATTTCGGTATTGATATCGGCATTGGCCATAGGATGCGCGTGTGAAGAGGAAATGCCTCCAGATGAGGCCGGTGAAACCGAAGAAGAAAATACGGCTGTTCTTGAGGAAAGTAAAATTTCATATGTGCTTTATCTGAAATATGCGGACAAGCCTTATCTTTCGCCTGAAAGGTTTCAAAAAACCCTTCCCGCAGACGACCTCAGAACACCGATGGAAGTTGCACTCGACGAGTTGCTGGCTTATCAAGGTGACGGAATGCTTGTTGGACCGATTCCGGATGGCGTTGAGCTGAATTCGGTTTTCATAAGTGGAAAAAACATCGAAGTCGATTTTACTGGGGAATTTTTGGAGGCGGTCATGCCAAGTGAGGACGCCAAGGTTGTAATTGCGGCTGTCGTTAACACATTGCTGTTCAACCAGGAAGATGCGGAAACCGTTTCAATAAAGATTGATGGAAGTCTGCTTAAAGAGTTCAACGGATATTCCTTTGAACCACCTTTGGGATTTTTTGAAGACGATATTTTCCCGGACAAATAGACTTGAAGACATTTGGAGTATATGATAAATTTAGTAAGTCGAAGATATAAAGAAAACTTGAAATACAGGCCTTGAAGGATTGGTCCAAAAGGGGAGTGCAGCATGATTGATTTTAAAAGAAAAATTGTAATTGGCTTGAGCGGATTGGTTGAATCCGTTGAGCCGAAAGAAATAGAAGGAATGATTGAAGTGCCGGTCGATTCAAACATGGGGGATTATGCTTTTCCATGCTTCAAACTGGCAAGAATTTATCGCAAGTCTCCAAACATTATTGCTGAGGATATAGCTGGAAGATTTGACTTGGGAAATTATCTTGAATCAGTTGAATCCGTGGGAGGGTATGTGAATTTCAAAATTGACAAAGAAATTTACGTCTCGGAAGTCATAAATGAAGTCATTTGTGAAAAGGACGGGTACGGCTCCTCAAATGAAGGCTCGGGCAAGAAGGTTGTTGTGGAATTTTCATCGCCCAATATCGCCAAGCCTTTCCACATAGGACATATAAGGACCACTGTAATAGGAAATTCAATAAACAGGATATATAAATTTCTGGGATACGATACTGTTTCGGTCAATCATCTTGGAGATTACGGAACCCAATTTGGAAAGTTGATTGTGGCTTTTTCGTCATGGGGAGTACGGGAAGAGGTTGAAAAAGAACCCATAAAAGAGCTGCTGAAACTGTATATCAGGTTTCATGAAGAGGCGGAAAAGGCTCCCGAGTTGGAAGATCAAGCCAGAGAATGGTTCAAAAGGCTCGAGAAAAAAGACCCGGAGGCTGTAGAAATGTGGCAGTGGTTCCGTGAAGTGAGCCTCAATGAATTCTCAAGAGTTTACAAGCTTCTTGAAATTGAGTTTGATTCTTATGCGGGAGAAAGCTTCTACTCGGACAAAATGCCTGAAATAGTTGATGAAATGCGACAAAAAAATCTTCTCGAAATGTCTATGGGAGCAGAAATAGTAAATCTTGAAGAGTATGGGATGTCGCCCGCAATCATAACAAAAAGCGACGGTTCGACACTATACATTACCCGCGACATAGCTGCAGCAAAATACAGGAAAGAGACATATGATTTTTATAAAAACATATATGTTGTAGGATCTCAGCAAATACTTCACTTCAAGCAGCTGATCAAAATTCTTGAATTGATGGGATGCAATTGGGCCGGTGATTGCGTCCATGTTCCGTTTGGGATGGTCGCTTTGGAAGAAGGCACTATGTCGACGAGAAAGGGCAGGGTTGTTTTTCTGGAGGATGTCCTAAAAAAAGCTGTCGAAAGAACTGAAGAAATAATTGAAGGCAAGAATCCGAATTTGGAAAACAAGCATGAAGTTGCCCGCCAAGTAGGTATTGGGGCCGTTATGTTCCAGGAACTGTCAAACAGCAGAATCAAGGATTATGTTTTTTCATGGGAGAAAACTCTGAGTTTCGAAGGTGAAACAGGTCCTTATGTACAATATACCCATGCCAGATGTTCGAGTCTGTTGAGAAAAGGCGGACAGTTTGAAGTGGATGATCTTGATGCTTCGATTCTGACAGATGATATTTCAATGGATATAATAAGGCAATTGGGTAAATTCAAAGAAACGGTAGCCGAAGCCGGAAGAAAGTATGAGCCTGCAGTAATAAGCAGATTTGTAGTTGACTTGGCTCAATTGTTCAATCGTTTCTACCATGAGCACTCCATAGTTGTTGAAGACATGAAAATCAGGAAAGCAAGGCTTGCGCTTGCTTTGTGCGTAAAGCAGACATTGAAAAACGGTTTGGCTCTTTTGGGTATGCAGGCTCCTGAAAGAATGTAGTTTATGCAAATCTTTTGAAGTTGTATAAAAAACGCCCCATGCCGTGAATTCACGGCATGGGGTTTAATGATACAATGTTTCATATAGAAGAACGGACGGGAGGCATACATGAAAGTTATATTGGCAGCCTTAAATTCACAATTCGTACACTCGTCCCTTGCAATCCATTCTCTTCATGCCGCAGTAATGGGGAAAAAGGGTTTCGATATTTCAATAAAGGAATATACAATTAATCAAGAGGAAGACCATATACTTAGGGACCTGACAGGAGAAAAACCGGATCTCATATGTTTTTCATGTTATATATGGAACATTGAAATAGTAAGGCGGCTTGTACGAAACTTGAAAAAAATCGATCCTTCTTTAAAAATTCTGCTGGGAGGGCCTGAAATATCATATGCAGTTGATTGCGACTGCTATGAATTGCCTGACGCCGATTTTGTTTTGCGGGGTGAGGGTGAGGAGAACCTTTCTGCATTTCTGGAAGGAAAGGCAAACAACGATTCCATAGCAATAGTTGAGGATTTGAACAGTTTGCCCTTTCCATACGCTGACGAGGAACTTATTGATTCAAAGGACAAGATTCTTTATTATGAATCATCAAGAGGATGTCCATACAGGTGCAGCTACTGCCTTTCATCAATTATAAAAAAGACGCGATATAAGAATCTGGACAAAGTGAAAGAAGAAATGGATATTTTTCTTTCGCAAATGGTCAAACAAGTCAAGTTTGTTGACAGGACATTCAATTCAGACAGGAAAAGGGCAGTTGAAATCATGAAGTACCTTTTGAAGAACGACAACGGCCATACGAATTTTCATTTTGAAATAAATGGAGATTT